>JAJXZP010000175.1 GCA_021779995.1 bacterium
CCTGCGTGTCGGCGTGGGCCAGATGAACGTCGCCGCCTTCGTCGACCAGCGCCGCCCACGGCTCGGAGGGGTGACAGGCGAGGCCGGCCCAGGCACGATCCTGAGGGTGCGCGACCGGAGAGGAGGCGCCCGACCGTCGTCTCAGCATAGCCGACCGCCGGGAGGGCAGGGGAGATGAACCGGACCGGAGGCGTTCCCACCAGGGCGACGTCTACGTAGTCGTGCTGCGGGTGGTCGGTAATATGTTCGGACTGATTGTGGACGAGCTGTTTGACATAGAGGAGATAGTGGTGAAACCGCTCTCCGAGCATATCAGGGACTGCCGCTGCTTTGCAGGATCGACAATCATGGGGGACGGACGGGTGGCGATGATCCTGGATGCCCCGGGGATCGCCTCTTCTGCCAGGCTCTCTTTTGCCGAAGTCAAATCCGAGCAGCTTCGCCGGGAAGCAA
Organism: bacterium; assembly: GCA_021779995.1. Classification (GTDB taxonomy): domain Bacteria; phylum Spirochaetota; class Spirochaetia; order Treponematales; family Rectinemataceae; genus JAJXZP01. The sequence goes on from JAJXZP010000175.1 coordinate 454, forward strand.
ACGAATCTTTACGGCAAAAATCCTCGGCCGTCCCGATATCTACCCTGATATTCAAAGGAGCTCCCGAAGAGTATTTTGCGCTTCCGCTCTCGACTATTTCGCGGCTGGAGAAGATCACCCCTGACGCGCTTACCCGCATTGGAAGCCATGAATATATCAGCTATTGCGGCAAGGTCCTGCCGCTGCTCCGGCTCGGCTGGGGACTCCTCCGGCAGGATTTCGCCATCCTCACGGCCAATCCCGTGGAGAAGCTCATCGACACCTGCGGCTGGTGGACCCTGGCCCTCCTCGCGCTCTCCCTGGCCTTCGCCCTCTCCCTCGCGCTCTCCGGCTGCTCGCCGATAGCCGATTACGTCACCATCGTGCGGGCCAATCGCCTGCACGACCGCGGCCTGTACGAGGATGCCGCGGCCGCCTACCTCTCCGTGCACCGGCCTTCCTTCGAGGCGACGGTCGACTACGATCTCGCCGACGTCTACGCCCGCCTGGGCGAGACGGCGGCGGCCTCGGAGCTCTACGCCCGCGCCCGGCTGTCCGGCGGTCCGGGGCTGCGGGCCGACTCGTATTTCAACGAGGGCGTGGCGCTGTACGAGCGGAGCCGCTACGAGGAGGCGTGGCGGCTCTTCCGCTCGGCCCTGTCCGCGGCCCTGGCCTCCGGCGGCACGGACCGCGACCGCTTCGTGGCCGCGGCCCGGCGCAATCTCGAGCTTTCCTGGAACGCCTGGAAAAAGAAAAGCGCCGCGCCTCCGCGCTCCGCCGCCCCCACGGACACCATCCAGGGCTCGCAGGACGACTCCGAGCTCCGCCTTCTCAGGCGCCTCGAGACGGGCCGCTGGAAGCCCGGCTCGGCCGTCCCGGTCCCCCCGGTCGCGGGCGACTACTAGGAGCCGGCATGCGTCGACTAACGCGCGTTCTCGTCGCCCTCTCCCTCGCGGCCGCGACCCGCCTGCCCGCCGCCGCCCAGGCGCCGAGCTTTCCCTACCGGCTCGAGCTGTCGCCGGCGCATCCCGTCGTCGGCGGGGACGTCCAGCTCGACCTGGTCGTCCGCGGGCTGTCGCCGAGCGGCCTGGAGCTCTCCGAGATTTCCGTCGACCCCGCGCTCTCGCTGGAGAGCCAGATCACGGAGCCCTATGTCGAGTCGGACGGAGTGCGCGCGGCCCGGCTGCGCCTCGTGTTCCGGGCGCTCAGCCCCGGCCGCGCCGAGATTCGCCGGCTCGTCCTCGCTTCGAAGGAAGGCAGCCTGGCGCTCGGCCCCCTGTCGATCGTCGTCGAGGCTCCGGTCGGCGCCTCGGGCCGGCGCGAGGAGCCCTGGGTCTGGGAGGCTCCGTCATCGGTGTATCGCTACGAGTCCTTCGCCGTGTCGCTCAGGCCCGTTCCGGGGCTGGGCGCCGGAAGGCCGCAGTCCGTCACCGCCTCCTTTCCGGCGCCGAGCGGCGCCTCGCTCGAGGCCTCGGGCGCCCTGAGCTGGACCATGACCGCCCTCGGATCAGGCAGGCTCGCCCTGCCCGAGGCTCTCCTCTCCGAAGGCGGCGCGGTCGTCGGGCGGGCCCCCGTCCGCGAGATCGGCGTCCTTCCTCTCCCTGCCGCGCTCGAGGGGAGCCGGGCGATCGGTTCCTTCGAACTCTCGCTCGGCGGCCTCGAGGGCCTGAGGCCGCGCTCCGGCGAGCCGTTCGTGTTTCGCCTGACGCTTTCGGGGCGGGGCGACCTTCCCGGCCTCCGCCTGAGCGGGCCCGAGCTGAGCCTCGACGGCAGGCCGCTCGGCATCGAGGATTTCTCCTCGCGGCGGATCGACGATTCGCGCCCGGGCGGCGGCGCCTACGAAGGCAGGGCCGAGCTCGAGCTGACGGTGACTCCGCCGGCTTCCGGCCACCTGGGAATTTCGGTCCCGCCCTTCGTCTTCCTCGACCCCGCCGGAAAGCTCGTCCGGCTATCGACTGCTCCGGTCTCGCTCCTCGTCGCGCCGGCCGCGGCCGCGAGTCCCGCCGCCGCGCGGCTCTTCGCCGGAGCCGGGGCCGCCGCGGCGGCCCTGGCGGCCTCGGCTCCGGGCTTGCGCCGCCTGGGCGAGCTGTATCAGCGCTCGCTCTCCGGCCGCGCTTCTTCCGCGGCCGCTCGGCGGGAGGCGCTCGCCCTCCTTTCGGGCGCCTCCGTGCGCGACGCGCGCTACCTCGAGGCGGCGCTGCGCTGGGACGACGGCGAACGCGCTCGCGCCCTGGCCCTGCTCTACGGCATCATGCGCCGCCATCTCGGGGCGTCCGAGGCGGTCCGGGCCGCCGGAGCCTGCTCGGGCGAGCTGGGCTCCGGGCCGCCGATGCTCGACGCCCTGCCTCCTCCCGCGCCCTTCGAGCTGGCCGGCCTCGCCTTTCTCGCGTCGGCCCTCGCGTTCGCCGCGCTGTCGGCGGCCCGCCGGGTCGCCTCGCGCAAGGCCGCGCGAGCCTCCGGCGAAATCGGAGCGCAGCCGCGGCGTCAGGCTGCCGGGACCGCAGCCGCCTCCGGCGAGCCAGGCCCGTCGCGCCCGAGGGCTTTTTTCGCCATCTTCCTGGCGGTTCTGGCCTTCCTCTGCCTCGGCGCCGCGGCTTTCTCGGCGCTTGAGCGCCGAAATCACTATGCCGTGGTGTGGACGGACAGCCTTCTCCTCGTCCCCTCGCCCTTGGCTCGGGGTAAGGTCGAGGTGATCCGGGGCAGCGCGGCGCGAGTCCGGGGCGGGACCTCGGACTACGTCGGCCTCGAGCTCGCCGACGGTCTTTCGGGCTGGGCCCCGAAAAAATACGTATATTACTATTAGGGGTCGGCTATGGATTTCGGTGACATTCTGGATCAATGGATGAACGGGCACGGGGTCGACGACAAGGACGCCGACGCCGATGCCGAAGCCGCCCTAAGCGCTCCGGCGCGCGCCGCCGAAGCCCGCAGGCTCGCGGCCCTCAAGCCCCAGGGCCGCGTCGACCTGCACGGCCTGCGCGCCGAGGAGGCCGAGCGGGTGCTCGCCGATTTTCTCGAGCGCTCGGCGGCCGCCGGACTGGAGAAGGTGCTCGTCGTGCACGGAAAGGGCGTTCACTCGGCGGGGGAGCCCGTGCTGGGCAAGGTGGCGCGGAGAGTCATCGAAGCGAGTCCCCGGGCGGGACGCTTCGGCGAAGCCGACCGCGAAAACGGAGGCAGGGGAGCCGTGTGGGTGATCCTGAAGACGAAGAAATGAGGGAGGAGAGCGCCGCTCTCACTTTTCTCGGTAGATGATCCGGCCGCGGTTGAGATCGTAGGGCGAGAGAGCTACCTTCACCTTGTCGCCGGGGACGATGCGGATGTAGTGCTTGCGCATCTTGCCCGAAAGATGGGCGAGGATGACGTGGCCGTTCTGGAGTTCCACGCGGAACATGGTATTCGGGAGCGATTCGCGAACGACGCCCTCGACTTCGATGGCTTCTTCCTTGGCCACAATTCCTCCCGGAAAAAAGTGCGCGGGCCCGGCTGCGAAGATCGGAGGTCGAGGAGCCGCGTGTGCGCGGTCGGGATTTGCATTCTCTCCCGGAGCGCATAAAATAGTATGTGCTATCCGTGGGAATGTCAACCATGGCCAAGGGATGCGGAGCGGAGCATCGAAACGCCCCGTTTTCCGTCGGCGCTCCCGGCTTGACTTTTTGCAGCCTTTCCAGCATCGTGCCGGGCCTGATGCTCATCCGATCCGGCCAAGGAGGTGGCGAATGGACAAGGTAATGATCGACAAGATGAAGGAGCTGCTCCAGTCGCAGAAGCGCGAAATACTGGACACTCTTGTCGCGAGCAACGCCGATTTCCGCGCCATCGTGGAAGAGATGGATCCCAAGGATTTCGCCGATGTCGCGTCCGATGACATAGACCGGAAGATGCTCGAGGCCCTCGGCTCCCAGGATCTGAAACGTCTGCGCGCGATCGACGCGGCCTTGAGCCGCATCCAGCTCGGCAAGTACGGGCTGTGCATGAAGTGCGGCAAAAAAATACCTACCGAGCGCCTTACCGCCATACCCTACGCCGTGCTCTGCATCGATTGCCAGAAAGGCGAGGAGCGGCGCAACCGGTAAAATCTCGCGTCGCCCGGCCCCGAGGCCGCGCCGGGCGATCGCCGCAGCCCCCGCGAACGGCGTCTCCTCGTGCATGGCCTCATCGGTCTGGCGATATATGGGAGGCGGAAGCGTGAATTCCCCCGTGCGGCCCGACAGGGATTACATTCGCCGTTCGTTCGAGCGCTGCCGCTCCTACGGGGTCGACGGCAACGCCGTCCACTCGCGCCGGATCATCGACGGGGCCGCCTTCGAGGAGCGCCTGGCCCGGCGCCGCTCGCTCATCCGCGCGGCGGGCCCCTTCATCGACCGCCTCTACGGCTTCGTGAAGGGCTCGGGCTTTTTCGCCATCCTGACCGACGAGGAAGGCTGCATCCTCTCCATGGACGGGGACGACGCCATCCTCTCCGAGGCCTACGGGCTCCGCATGATCCCCGGCGCCTTCATGGACGAGAAAAGCATCGGCACCAACGCGATGGGCACCGCCCTCGCCGAGGGCATGCCGGTCCAGGTCTCCGGCGCCGAGCACTTCATCACCGCCTACCATCGCTGGACCTGCTCGGGCGCCCCGATCCGCGATCATGAGGGCCGGGTCGTCGGCTCCCTCGACCTCACGGGCGACTGCGACGACGTCCATCTGCACACCCTCGGCATGGTCGTCGCCGCGGCCAACGCCATCGAGGCCATCCTCGTCCTCGACGCCCGGAACGCCGATCTCCGGGAAAACCAGCGCTTCGCCGAGACCCTCGTGGACTCGATCGAGGCGGGCATCGTCTCGGCGGCCCTCGACGGGAAGCTCCTCTCGGTCAACAGCCACGCCCTCTCGCTCTTCGGCTACTCGCGCGACGAGATGCTCGCCCACCGCGCCGAGGAGCTCTTCGTCGGCTGGCCGGACGTGCTCGGCGCCTGCGTCTCGGGCAGGGAATACCAGAACGAGGATGTCCTCGTGAGCTCCCACAAGAACCGGCTCTACTTCAACCTGAGCGCCTATCCCATCAAGGACGAGGAGGATCGGGCCGAGGCCGTCATCCTCGTCTTCAAGGACGTCAGGAAGGTCCGCAGGCAGGCGGATCAGATCGCGGGGCGGCGGGCCGTCTACACCTTCGACAAGATCATCGGCTCCTCGCCCAAGCTGCTCGAGGTGGTCGACATCGCGCGGAAGGTCGCCGACAGCCGCTCCACCGTCCTCATCACCGGCGAGTCCGGCACCGGCAAGGAAATCTTCGCCCAGGCCATCCAGAACGCCAGCCCGCGCCGCGACCAGAGCTTCGTGGTCATCAACTGCGGCGCCATCCCCCGCACGCTCATCGAGTCCGAGCTTTTCGGCTATGTCGACGGGGCCTTCACGGGCGCCCGGCGCGGGGGACAGAGCGGCAAGTTCGAGGTCGCCGACGGCGGCACCATCTTCCTCGACGAGGTCGGCGAGATGCCCATCGACCTGCAGACGCGCCTCCTGCGGGTCATCGAGGAAGGCACCGTGACCCGGGTGGGCGACACGCACGACATACCCGTCGACGTGCGCATCATCGCGGCCACCAACAAGGACCTGCGCGCCGAGGTCGAGAGGGGCAACTTCCGCATGGACCTCTTCTACCGCCTCGACGTCCTGCCCCTGCACCTGCCGCCCCTGCGGGAGCAGCGCGAGAGCATCCCCGTCCTCGTCGACTACTACATGCGCCGCATCTCGCGCAGGATCAACAAGCGGCCGGTGAGCATCGACCCCTCCTACATGGAGGCTCTCACTGCCTACGACTGGCCCGGCAACGTGCGCGAGCTCGAGAACCTCATCGAGCTCATGATCAACACCGAGCGCCTCCCGCCCCTGCCGAGTCCGGCGGCCGCGATCCGGAGCGCCCGAGCCGAGCAGGTCCGCTCGGGCTCCCTCGACGAGGCCGAGCTCCAGCGGATCCGCGAGGCCCTGGCCCAGTGCGGCGACAACGTCTCCTCCGCCGCGCGGCTCCTCGGCATCGGCCGGAACACCCTCTATAGAAAGGTGCAGCGCCTCGACCCCTCGCTGCTCGACCGCAACTGAAGGTCCTAAGCCCTTCCGTGGCCTGGTGGGAGGCAGGGGCTCGGGTCCGTCGAGGTTTCCGCCGGCCTGTCGACGCGGCGGCGGCGGGGATCGGTTCGAGCAATCAAGATTCTTCGTACCGCTACCTCGTGTGTTCCATAGTGGAACAGTGCTTCATTATGGAACAGTGATGGAACACCTGCCGATCGGCATTGCGGGGCCATACAAGGTTTCCTCGCGCACAACCGCCCGGAAGTCGGGCGTTTCGGGCCTACTGCGGCTCGGTTTGCCCGTCGTTGCGCCCACGTGGGCTGACCGCCGCCTTCCTCAACCTTTCTCCTCGCCCTGGCACGGATATTGCTTCTAGTTCCCTAGTAGTCCGTAGCATGAGCAATCAGGGGAGGTCGGGATGGACAAGATTCTGAGAATCGACGTGGGGCAGACGGGGCTTCCTTCGGTCAAGACCGAGGCGGTGGGAGCCTATGCGGGGCTCGGAGGACGGGCGCTCACCTCGACGATCGTCGGCAAGGAAGTGCCGCCGCTCTGCCATGCGCTCGGGCCGGAGAACAAGCTGGTCATCGCGCCCGGACTCCTGTCCGGCACCCCGGCGGGGCAGTCGGGCCGGCTCTCGGTCGGCTGCAAGAGCCCCCTGACCGGCGGCATAAAGGAAGCGAACGCGGGCGGACAGGCAGCCCAGGTCCTGGCCCGGCTCGGCTACGCCGCGATCGTGCTCGAAGGCGCGGGGAAGAGCGATACCACCTACCTCATCCACATAGACAAGAACGGCGTGAAGATCGAGAACGACCAGCGGCTCAAGCTGCTCGGCAACTACGCGCTGATCGACGAGATGAAGAAGCGCTACGGCGACAAGGTCGCCTGCATCTCGATCGGGCCCGCCGGCGAGATGAAGATGGCTTCGGCCTCGATAGCCTGCACCGACATGGAAATGCATCCCACGCGGCACGCGGGGCGCGGCGGAGTCGGCGCGGTCATGGGCTCGAAGGGCGTCAAGGTCATCGTCCTCGACGACGCGGGCTGCGAGACGAGGCAGCCCAAGGAGAGCGAGGCCTTCAAGGCGGCCAACAAGGTCTGGATCGAGGGCCTCAAGAAGCATCCCGTCACCGGCGGCGGCCTGCCCAATTTCGGGACCAACGTCCTCATGAACATCATCAACGAGGCGGGCGGCCTGCCCACGACCAACTTCAAGACGGGACAGTACGCGGGCGCCTCCAAGATCTCGGGGGAGTCCGAGGCCGCCCTGGAGATCAAGCGCGGCGGCCCGGCCACGCACGGCTGCCACCGCGGCTGCGTCATCCAGTGCTCGGGCATCTACAACGACGCGAACGGCAACTTCCTCACCAAGCAGCCCGAGTACGAGACGGTCTGGTCGCACGGCGCGAACTGCAACATCGACGACCTCGACACGATCGCCATGCTCGACCGGCTCGACGACGACTACGGCCTGGACACGATCGAGATGGGCGCCACGATCGGCGTCGCCATGGAGGCCGGGCTATTGAAGTTCGGCGACGGCGCGGGCGCGATCGAGCTCATGAAGGAAGTGGGCAAGGGCAGTCCCCTGGGCCGGATCATCGGCTCCGGGGCCGCGGTCGCGGCGAAGGCCTTCGGCATCGAGCGGGCGCCGGTGGTGAAGGGGCAGGCCATGCCGGCCTACGACCCGCGCGCCATCATGGGCATGGGCGTCACCTACGCGACCAGCCCCATGGGAGCGGACCACACGGCGGGCTACGCCGTCACGGCCAACATCCTCAAGGTGGGCGGCTACGTCGACCCGCTCAAGAGCGAGGGACAGATCGAGCTGTCGCGCAACCTGCAGATCGCCACCGCGGCCATCGACTCGACGGGCATGTGCCTCTTCATCGCCTTCGCCGTCCTCGACCAGCCGGAAACCTTCCAGGCCCTCATCGACCTCATCAACAGCTTCCACGGGCTTAAGCTCACCTCCGACGACGTCACGGCCCTCGGCAAGTCGGTGCTCGCGATCGAGCGCGACTTCAACGCCAGGGCCGGCTTCACCAAGGAGATGGACCGGCTGCCCCTGTACTTCAAGCGCGAGAAGATTCCGCCGCACAACGTGACCTTCCAGATCAAGGATGAGGACCTCGACAAGGTGTTCAACTGGTGAGGTTCGAGGCTATAACGGAAGCCGCGGCGCTTTCCGCGTCCGCCTCGCCCGCTCCGGGATCCGGGAATCCGGGGCGGGCGGAAGGGGAGCGGCGGTGAAAATCATGCGAAGCTACGATCTGGCGCTCGACGGCCGAGACCCCCTCTGGCCCGAGCTCGTCAATCTCCTGCAGACCGGCTTCCGGATCGAGGTCGAGGGCGAGAAGAGCGTGCGCGATTTCATGCGCGAGGCGCTTCTCTTCGACGACGCCTACATCGAGGGCTCGATCAGCACCGTCTTCGTCGACAGCCAGCCGGTGGACGACCTGGACGCGGCCCGCGTCGGGCCGGGCTCCCGCCTGGCCCTCTCCGCGGCCATGCCGGGACTCGTCGGCGCGATCATGCGCATCAAGAGCCCCTACGCGAGTTTCCGCTCGGCCATCAGCTACGGCTCCGCGACGGCCGCGGGCGCCGCCGCTTCTGCGGGCGCCGCCGCTGGCGGGAGCGCGGGACGAGCGGATGCGTCTTCGGCCGCCGCGGGAGAGCCCGCCGGCGAGGGAGCCGCGGCCGCAGGGACTGGGGAGGCCGGGCTCGCGGCGGGAAGGCCCGCGGCGGGAAAGCCCGCCGGCGGTCTGGTTCTCGTCAAGCTCTTCAACGCGGTCATGGCCGAGCGCGGCCCCGCCCTGCTCGAGCGCGGCCTTCTCGTGGACCTCTCCGAGCTGGCCCCCCTGGCCGAGCGGCTCGGTGCCGCTGAGCGGGCACCCGCTGAGCTCCCACGGCTGGCCGGCGCGGCTTTCGTCGCCCCGGCGGACTCCGCTTCCTCCGAGGCGCAGAGCCGGCAACCGGCCGCCGATGGGCATGCGCCGGAGCTGGCCTTTCTGCGCGTCAGGGCCGCCCCCAGGTCGAAGAATACGGCAGGCTCCGACGGCGAGGTCCGCCGATGAGGGTGACCTTGAGGCTCTTCGCGTCCCTGCGCACGGGGCGCTTCGACGAGGCCGAGTTCGAGCTGCCGCCGGCCGCGACCGTCGGCGCGGCCCTGGACGCAGCCGGAGTCCCGCGATCCGAAGCGGCGATCATCTTCGTCAACGGCCGTCACGCCGATTTCGACGCCCACCTCGCCGAGGGCGACGCGCTGGGGGTCTTCCCATCCATCGGCGGGGGCTGAGCAGATGGCACTGACCGACTTCCTGGCAGCGGCGGCCGAGGAGGGGCTCCTGCCCTTCGGGGCCGAGCTCGAGGCCGCTCGGCGCTTTTCCCTGGATGCGCACGAGGTCGAGGGCGCGGCCCTGGGCGCAGGCCTTTTGCCGGAGCGCTACGCCCGCAACTCAGGCAGCATCGGCCTCGCGGGGCAGCTCGCCCTGCACGAGTCGCGCGTCGCGGTGATAGGCTGCGGAGGGCTCGGCGGTTTCATTCTCGAAGGCCTGGGCCGGCTGGGAGTGGGGAATATCGTCGCCGTCGATCCGGACCGCTTCGAGGCGAGCAACCTCAACCGGCAGCTCCTCGCCACGGTCGAGAACCTGGGCGAGCCCAAGGCCGAGGCCGCCGTCCGGCGCCTGCGGGCGGTGAATCCCGCGGTGCGCTGCCGCGGTCTCGTCGAGCGGCTGGATGCGTCCAACGCGGATCGGCTGCTCGCGGGCTGCCAGGCCGCGGCCGACGCGCTCGACTCGATCGCGGACAGGCTCACGCTCGCCGCGGCCGCCTCGAGGCTCGGCGTGGCCTTGGTCCACGGCGCCGCGGCGGGGCGTTACGGGCAGGCCGCCACCCAGCTGCCGGGCGAGGACGGTGTCGCGCGGATCTATGCCGGAGCGGAGGCGAAGCGCGGCATCGAGGTCGAACTCGGAACTCTGGTTTTCGCGCCGGCGGTCGTGGCCGGCCTCCAGGTGGCCGAACTCTGCCATCTGCTCTTGGGCGAAGAGCCCGGCCTGCGGGGGCGCATGATCGCGCTCGACCTGGGCCTCATCGAGACCAGTGTCTTCAAACTTCACTGACCGATGGAGTGGACTTCCCTCGGTTTTGTGGAGGGGCTAGTTGCGCCGCTCTCCTTGATGCCGCCGCTGGCGGCCTGAAGCCATTCCGCGAGTGGATCCGAAGCCGATCGTAGTGCGCCCGATTAACCCCGAACACCGCCACCCCGATCTTTTTCCGAGTGGTCATTCCGTCACGTTCAACGAGTTCCCGCTTCAGCGTCTCGGAAAAAGACTCCGCACAGGCCCCGTTCCCGCAGTTGCCCGTGCGGCTCATGCTTCCGACGAGCGGCGGCATCGCGGCCGGGGAAGCCTCTCGAAAGGCCTGATAGGACCCGGGAAGGACCAGTACGGAATGACTCGCCGGTACCTGAAGTCGGTATCTTGAAGATCGAGCGGCACTGGTATAGAGTCTGTCCGTCCGCTAATTCACGATCTACGTCAAGCATAGAGCCGATTGCAAAACTCGAGTAGTTTTGAAATCGGCCACCGGCGCGAAATATACGGGTTGCTGCGGCAGTCTAGGATAGCATCCCTAAAGTCGCGCCTGCATCAAAGGGCCTCACATGTACGGTATGTATTTGAGGATGCTCCGGCCGGATCGAGACCCGCAGGTCCGGGGGAGGTCCCAGACGCTTCGCCGCGGCGCATTCCCGTTCTCAAAATCGACCTCACACCTCATAGGGAGCCGATCATGATAAAGGCGTTCGTAGCGCGATTGAAGCAGGGGCACCGCACCATCCGGTATCCTGCGGCGCCGCCGCCGGCGATGCCGGACCGCTTTCGCGGCCGGCTCCTCATAGACGCGGCCGCCTGCCCAAAGGATTGCCGCTCCTGCGTGGATGCCTGTCCGACCGGCGCCATCGCGCCAGCCTCGACGCCGGCGGGAGGCGCCGGCCCTCTCGTCCTGGACCTGGGCAGGTGTCTCTTCTGCACCGACTGCGCCCGAGCCTGTCCGCAGGGTGCCCTGAGCTTTTCCGACGATTATCGTCTGGCCGTCCGACGCCGCGAGGACCTCGTGGTATCCGATCCGGAGCGGGCGCTCGAGCTGGCCGAGGCCTTGGGAGGCCGGCTGCGCCGCGTGCTCGGCCGCTCGCTGAAGCTCAGGCAGGTGAGCGCCGGCGGCTGCAACGCCTGCGAGGCCGACGTCAACGTCCTCGGCACGATCGGCTGGGACCTGGGCCGCTTCGGCATCCAGATGGTCGCCTCGCCGCGCCACGCCGACGGCCTCCTCGTCACCGGTCCCGTCACGAAGAACATGGACCTCGCCCTCAGGAAGACCTACGATGCCGTGCCCGAACCCAAAATCATCATCGCGGTGGGAGCCTGCGCGATCTCGGGCGGGCCCTACCTCGATCACGAAGAGGCCGGCAACGGCGTCTCCGCCATCCTCCCGGTCGATCTCTTCGTGCCCGGCTGCCCGCCCCACCCGCTCTCGATCCTCGACGGTCTCCTGCGCCTCATCGGCACGGTACGCTGAGTCCGCATCGACCGGACGGGGAAGCTGCCCGCAAAGGCCCCTGCCGTCCTTCCCGGAATTCGCCGGCTAGAGCACTCTGATCAGGAGCATGTACAGCCCTGTGCCGCCCACGATGCTGATGAGGGCGTTGCGGCGCCAGAGCTGGAGCGCCGCGACGGCGAGAGCCGATGCTATCTCGGGCAGCCCGAAGGGCGCGAGGCCGAAGCGCAGGCCCTTGAAGCTGTTGAGGACGAGGATCGTCATGATCATGGGCGGGATGTAGCGTTGCACGAAATCGAGTACGGCCGGCGGCTTCCGCTTCATGAAGAAGATGAAGGGGGTCGCCCGGCACAGGAGGGTCACGAGGCCCATGGCCAGGATCGCCTCGAGGTTGTGCATCACGGCAGCCTCCTTCGGAAGGCCAGTATGCCGGCGATGGAGGCGAGGATGGCGATGACGAGGAGATTGGCCGGCCCGAAGAGGACGAAGGCCAGGACCGTCGCGGCGGTCGCGATCGCGTAGGGCTCGATCCTGCGTATCGATCTGATCTGCTCGACGAGGAGGACGACGAAGAGGGCGGTGAGCGCGAAGTCCAGGCCCTTCGTGTACTCCGTGGGCACGAGGCCCCCGATCACCGCGCCGACCAGGGAGCCCGCCACCCAGTAGCTTTCGTCGAGGGCCGAGACTGCCGCGTAGAAGCTTTCGCTCCTGGCCCCCTCGGGCGGGCTCACGGTGGTGAGCAGCCCGTAGGTCTCGTCGGTGAGGGCGTAGATGAGATAGCCCTTCCAGCGCCGGCAGACGGCGAAGCGGTCGAGGAGCGAGAGCCCGTACACCATGTGGCGGGCGTTGATCACGAGGGTCAGGATGGCCATCTGCACGATGTCCGTGCCGGCCGCGAGGAGGGCGATGGCCATGAACTGCGCCGCCCCCGCGTAGATGACGATGCTCATGACCGGCGAGAGGAACCAGGGCAGGCCCGCCTTGACGACGAGGAGGCCGAAGGCTATGCCGATCGTCGAGTAGCCGAGGAGGACGGGAATGCTCGCCGTGAAGGCCGGGCCGAGGACCTTGACCCGCGGCGCCTCCGAGTTACTATGCATAAGCGCGAACTATAGCTTCGGTGGACGGCACGCGGCAAGAGCCGAGGGATCGGCCGGCCTTCCGTCCGGCGGCCTTCCGTCCGGCGTCCGGCGGCGGCGGCCGGACGCCAGCGGGGCCCGGCGCTCGCTGCCTGAGGCTTCTCCGGCGGCCGGCGTCCGCTAGGCCTCGATCGCCGCGGCGAGCTCCGACTCCCAGAACTCGGCCGGATAACGCGCCGGCTTTTCGCTCTCGGGAGGCAGGGGCGGATGGGCGAGTTCCCACTCTCTCTTGCGCTGGCCGCGGAGGAAGCGGTCGGCCACGCTCGGGAAGAGCTCGAGGAGGAGCTCCTCCTTCTCGTTCTGGGCGAGTCGTGCGCCGCCGAACTCCGGCAGCGCGGGATTGGGCTGCTTACGGTACGACGACGTATCGTAGGGCGTCTCCTCGCGCACGCCGGCGATCTTCTCGCGGAAAGCCGGATCGACGGGCCAGGGGGTGCGGCCGTAGGAGCCCTTCACGAGCTCGAGGAAGTTCTTGGAGACGTTCGTGTACCAGCTCGTGCCCTGGTGGTGGTCGACGACGCAGTTGACCGCCTGGACGCCGACGATCTGGCTCGTCGGGGTGACGAGCGGGGGCACGCCGGCGTCGAGCCTGACCTGGGGCACGGCGGCGAGCACCTCGTCGTGGTAGGCGTCGAGCCCGGCCTCCTGCAGCTGGGCGAGCATGTTCGTGTACATGCCGCCGGGAATCTGCGCGATCCGCACGATGTCGTCGGGCTCCGGATACTTGAAGCGCGCCTCGATCTTCTGGCAGAGCTCGAGGACGAGGGCCGCCCGGCCGGCCAGGGCGGCCTCGACGGCGTGGTCGAAGAGCCCGGTGTCCTCGCTCGGCAGCTTGTGCCGCGAGAGGTCGATGATGGGCGGGGTGTTCTCGGGATACTGGTCGAACTTCGCGAGTTCCATGCGGATGAGGCGAAGCTCGCGGTCCATGGCGCCCACGGCGGCGCGGTCGACGCCCGTGTCGAGCCCGAGCCGGTCGGCGAAGAGTTGCACGATCTCGTAGGCCACGTGCGCGGGGCCGCCCGACCAGGCCAGGGCGGTGGTGTCGACGATATCGACGCCGTTGACCATGGCCATGAGGATCGAGGCGGTGCCGTAGCCGGGCGTGCAGTGGGTGTGCAGGTCGATCGGGATGCCGACCTCGGCCTTGAGCGCCTTCATGAGGGTCGCGGTGGCGGCCGGGTCGATGAGGCCGGCCATGTCCTTGATGGTGATCATGTCGGCGCCGAGGGCGGCAAGCTCCTTGGCCTTGGACACGAAGTACTTCACGCCGAAGAGCTGGGGCGGCAGGCGCCTGCCGGAGAAGGCTGAGCGGACGCGCTCGCCGAGGGAGAACTTGGGATCGACCGTGTAGCAGACCGCGCAGTCGGCCAGGCCGCCCGCCTCCTTCACGAAGCGGATCGAGCTCTTCATGTTGTCGATGTCGTTGAGCGCGTCGAAGATGCGCATGATGTCGACGCCGGAGCGCACGGCGTTCGTGCAGAAGCCGCCGATGACCGAGTCGGGGTAGGGGGTGTAGCCGAAGAGGTTCCGCCCCCGCGACAGGGCGGTGAGCTTGGAGCTCTCGCCTATGACCGCCTTGATCGACTCGAGCCTGGTCCATGGGTTCTCGTCGAGATAGCGCATGACCGAGTCCGGCACCGCTCCGCCCCAGACTTCCATGGCGTAGAAACCGGCTGCCTTGTATTGCGGCAGGACTCTGTCCACCTGGGCCTGCGTCATGCGGGTGGCGAACTGCGACTGCTGGCCGTCGCGGAGCGTCAGGTCGCGGATCCGGAGCTGCTTTGTCATGGTACTCTCCCTCGGGTCAGTATAGGCGGCCTTGCGGCCTTGCGACAATCCTTTTTGAGCGACTTCTGCGGCTTCTCCCGTCGGGAGGCGGCGATCGAACGTGGCCGAGGCCGTCCTGGGGCGGGTCCCGGCTGCGGTCCAAAGCGGTCGCGATGCATGCTTGTAGCCCTGCCGTACGGCGCTCCCGCCGGGGCACGAAGCTCCTTCTTCCCTCCGCGCCTCCGTGGCCGCTTCCCTGCTGGATGACTGCGAGGAACGCCCGCTCCTTCTTCCCTCCGCGCCTGCCGCTCCTCCTATTTAAGTCCCAGCGCCTCTGCTATCTGGTCGGCGCACTTCTTGACTTTGGCGATCTTGTCGTCGAAGCCCGGCCCCTCGAAGCGGACCGAGGGCCCCGACATGGCGAGGGCCGCCACCACCTCTCGACGCGCGTCCTGCACCGGGGCCGCGATGGAGGTGACGCCCTCCTCGCGCTCGCCGAGACTGACGGTGAAGCCTCGCTGGCGGAGCTCGGCCAGGGCCTCCTCCGTGGTGAAGGGATCCCGGGCGAGGAGTTCGCTCCGCCTGTCCTGGGGCAGGTAGGCCAGCAGCACGCGGCCGGCGGCGCCCCGTGTGAGGAGGTGGCGGTCGCCGACGTTTATGACCCGGCGCAGGGGCTTGGTGCTCTCCACGCGCTCGATGCAGACGCGCTCCTCGTCTTGCACGGCGTAGAGGCTCACCCCCTCGTCGTAGATGCGGTTGAGCTCGCGCATGAAGGGCAGGGCCACCCTGCGTATGTCGAAGCTCGAGAGGCCGAGGGCGCCGATCTGGGCGATGCGCGGGCCGAGGGAGTAGCGCTGGGTATCGTCGTTCCGGGTGAGGAAGCTGCGTTTCTCCATGGTGCTGACGAGGCGGGAGGTCGTGCTCATGGCCAGGTTGATGCGCTTGGAGAGGTCGGTGAGCGAGAGCTCGAGCTGGCCGGGGGCGAAGGAGTCCAGGATGTCCAGGGCGCGCTCGACGGCTCGCACGGATCCGTCCTTTTCGTTCATCACGGAAACCTCTCTCGCGGAAGCCGGCGGGAGGCGTGTCGCGAGAGGTCTTCGCCTCGCTTTCCACGCCTATCTCGCCGTATTCCATTGAACAGAAATGAAAGCCACCAGACGGAATAATAGTGAGATACGCCGAATTGTCAATAGCCGATCTCTGACGGACCTAGGGGCTCAGCTCTCCCTTGGGGCCCTCCACCCCGAAGGGCGCGATGCCGCGGTGTTTCTCTGCGTAGTATAATTCGCAATGTGATACGCGTAGTAACACGATCAGCGAGGAGAGTGGCATCATTTTGATCTGGTTCCGCTCTATGCGCCTCTGCCGGCTCCGATGAGTTGACAGTGCACCAATAGGGTGTATAATTCCACTAGATGGAAATAACGAGTTATCATTCCGTCAAGTGGTAGAAGCTCGGGCTCGACGGGGACATCCGATGTCCCGAAGTCGGCGCCTGTCCTCGCCTCTCCCACGAAAGCGAAGAACATGGACGAGAAGAAGAAGGAATACTTCCACATCATCCGGGAGCGGTACTGCAAGGGCTGCAACATCTGCGTGGCCTTCTGCCCCAAGCAGGTCCTGGTGCTCAAGAACGGCAAGGTCTTTCCCGAGCGGCCCCAGCTCTGCATCGGCTGCAGAGCCTGCGAGCTGCGCTGCCCCGATTTCGCGATCGAGGTCCACCTCAAGGGAGAGCAGCCCGAGGAAGGCCGCGATTCCGACAGCGTCGACTACACCCTGCCGCCGGAGGCTATGCATGGCTAAGACCGTCAAACTCATGCAGGGCAACGAGGCCTGCACCATCGGCGCCCTCGCCGCCGGCCTCGAGTTCTACGCGGGCTACCCCATCACGCCCTCGACCGAGATCGCCGAGCTCTGCGCCGAGGAGCTGCCCAAAGTCGGGGGGAAGTTCATCCAGATGGAGGACGAGATCGGCTCGATCGCGGCCTGCATCGGCGCCTCCCTCACGGGCAAGAAGGCCATGACCGCGACCTCGGGCCCCGGCTTCTCGCTCATGCAGGAGTCGATCGGCTACGCCTCCCTCTGCGAGGTGCCGGTGGTCATCATCGACGTGCAGCGCATGGGGCCCTCGACCGGCATGCCCACCTCGCTCGCCCAGGGCGACGTCATGCAGGCGCGCTGGGGCACGCACGGCGACCACCCGGTGATCGCCCTCGCGCCGGGCAACGTGCGCGAGTGCTTCGACCTCACCATCCGCGCCTTCGACCTCGCGGAGACCTACCGCGTGCCCGTCATCGTGCTTTCGGACGAGACGATCGGCCACATGCGCGAGAAGGTCGTCCTCCCCGATCCGAGCGAGATCCGCTCGGTCAGGCGGGCCGCGCCCTCGAGCCCCGCGGGCTACAAGCCCTACGCCGCGGAAGAGGACGGGGGCGTGCCCCTCATGGCCCCCTTCGGCGAGGGCTACCGCTGGCACGTCACGGGACTGTTCCACAACGAGGCGGGCCGGCCCACCAACTCGGGCGAGGTCGCGGACAAGCTCCTGCGGCGCCTCTCGCGCAAGATCGAGAAGAACGCGGATGAGCTCGCCGACTACGCGGCCGAGTCGCTGGAGGACTGCGAGATCGCCGTCGTCTCCTTCGGCTCCTCCGCCATGTCCGGCTTGAGCGCCGTGCGCCGCGCGCGCAAGGAAGGCGTCAAGGCGGGCATGCTCAGATTGAAGACGATCTGGCCCTTCCCGGAGAAGGCCGTCGCCGAGTTGGCCAAACGCGCCACGCGCGTCATCGTGCCCGAGATGAACCTGGGCCAGATCGCGCTCGAGGTCGAGCGCGTCGTCGCGGGCGCCTGTCCGGTGCAGAGGCTGGGCAAGGTCAACGGCGAACTCTTCCGGCCCGAGGAAGTGTACGCCGCCATCATGAGCGCGGCTCGCGGCGACGATGCCGCCGGCGCCGGCCGCGCGGCCGGGGAGGCCAGGTAATGTCCGACATCCTCAGATACTTCCGGCAGGACATGCTGCCGCACATCTGGTGCCCCGGCTGCGGCCACGGCACCGTCACCGGGGCCCTCGTGCGCGCCATCGACAAGCTGGGCCTGTCCAAGAACAAGGTCTGCATCGTGTCGGGCATCGGCTGCTCCTCGCGGGCCGTCGGCTACCTCGACTTCGACACCGTGCACACGACCCACGGCCGCGCCATCGCCTTCGCCACGGGCATCAAGCTGGCGCGGCCCGAGCTCACGGTCATCGTCATGACCGGCGACGGCGACTGCGCGGCCATCGGCGGCAACCACTTCATCCACGCCGCGCGGCGCAACATCGGCATCACCACCATCGTGATGAACAACAACATCTACGGCATGACGAGCGGGCAGTACTCGCCCATGACCCCCAAGGGCATGTACGGCACCACGGCCCCCTACGGCAACGTCGAGCGCAGCTTCGACCTCTGCGAGCTGGCCAAGGCCTCGGGCGCCACCTACGTCGGCCGCGCCACCTCCTACCACGTTCCCCTCCTCATCGACCTCATCCACAGCGCCCTGCAGAACAAGGGCTTCTCGGTCGTCGAGGCCATCTCCCAGTGCCCGACCTACATGGGGCGCAAGAACAAGATCGGGGGAGCGGTGGAGATGCTCGAGTGGATCAAGGACGGCACGGTCAACGTCAAGGCGGCCGCCGCCCTGGGAAGCGAGAAGACGAAGGGCAAGATCCTCATCGGGGAGCTTCATAACGCTCCCGAGTCGGAGTACACTGCGGACTACGACGAGCTCATCGACCGGGTGCAGAGGAAGTACGACAAGTTCCAGGGAGGGCTCTACGGATGCGCGTCGAATTCAGACTGAGCGGTTCGGGAGGGCAGGGCCTTCTGCTCGCCGGCATAGTCCTGGCCGAGGCGGCCATCCTCGAGGGCAAGAACGCCGTGCAGACCCAGAGCTACGGCCCCGAGGCGCGGGGGGGCTCGAGCAAGGCCGAGGTCGTCGTCTCCGACGAGGATATCGACTATCCCAAGGCCACCGATCCCGACTACCTGCTCGCCCTCACGTCCGAGTCCTACAAGACCTACGGCAAGCTCATGGGCGCGGGGCTCGTCATCCTCGACTCCTCCGTGACCCTCGATCCCGAAATCAAGGCGCGCACCGTCTCGCTGCCCATCCTCAAGACCGCCGCCGAGGATATCGGCAAGAAGGTCGTCGCCAACATCGTGGCCCTGGGCGTCCTGGGCGGCATCTCGGGAGCGGCGACGGCCCAGAGTCTCGAGGCCGCGGTCAAGAACCGGGTCCCCAAGGGCACGGAGGAGCTCAATCTCAAGGCGCTTCGCGCGGGACTCGATCTCGCCAAGACGGCGATGCCTCAGGTAGACTGGACGATGAAGAGGTCCAAGAATGAACGCTGACGAAAACCTGAAGAAATCCGTGGACGCGTGGAAGGCCAAGGTGGGCGCCTCGCTGCAGAAGCATCCCGAGCGCCGGGCGCAGTTCGTCACCGGCTCGGGCGCGCCGGTCGAGCGGCTCTATACGCCGCTGGATCTCGAGGGCCGCGACCAGGCGGCCGAGATCGGCCTGCCCGGCGAGTACCCCTACACCCGCGGCGTGCAGACCACGATGTACCGCGGCCGGCTGTGGACCATGCGCCAGTACGCCGGCTTCGCGAGCGCCGAGGAGTCGAACAAGCGCTACAAGTACCTCCTGGGGCAGGGGCAGACTGGGCTCTCGGTGGCCTTCGACCTGCCCACCCAGATCGGCTACGACTCCGACCATCCGCTCGCCGCGGGCGAGGTGGGCAAGGTCGGCGTCGCGATCGACTCCCTGGCGGACATGGAGACGCTCTTCGACGGCATCCCCCTCGACCAGGTCTCGACGAGCATGACCATCAACGCCCCCGCCGCGGTCCTCCTCGCGATGTACATCGCGGTGGCCGAGAAGCAGGGCGTGAGCGCGGACAAGCTCGAGGGCACCATCCAGAACGACATCCTGAAGGAGTACGTGGCGCGCGGCACCTACATCTTCCCGCCCGGTCCCTCCATGCGGCTCATCACGGACATCTTCGCCTACTGCTCGAAGAGCGTGCCCAACTGGAACACCATCTCGATCTCGGGCTACCACATCCGCGAGGCCGGCTCCACGGCCGCCCAGGAAGTGGCCTTCACCCTGGCCGACGGCATCGCCTACGTCGCCGCCGCCGTCAAGGCCGGGCTCGACGTGGACGAGTTCGGGCCGCGGCTCTCCTTCTTCTTCAACGCGCACAACGACCTCTTCGAGGAGGTCGCCAAGTTCCGCGCCGCCCGTCGCCTCTGGGCCGCTCTCATGCGCGAGCGCTTCGGCGCCAAGAATCCCAAGAGCCTCATGCTCCGCTTCCACACCCAGACGGGCGGCTCCACCCTCACCGCCCAGCAGCCCGACAACAACGTCGTCCGCGTGGCGATCCAGGCCCTCTCGGCCGTGCTCGGAGGCACCCAGTCTTTGCACACGAACTCGAAGGACGAGGCCCTCGCCCTGCCCACCGAGAACTCCGTGCGCATCGCGCTGCGCACCCAGCAGATCATCGCCTACGAGTCCGGCGCCGCCGAGACCGTCGACCCGCTGGCGGGTTCCTACTACGTCGAGAGCCTCACGAACCGCATAGAAGAGGAGGCGAGCGCCTACCTCAAGCGCGTCGACGATCTGGGCGGGGCGGTCAAGGCCATCGAGCAGGGCTACGTCCAGCAGGAGATCCAGGACTCGGCCTACCGCTACCAGATGGAGGTCGAGAAGGGCGAGCGCGTCGTCGTGGGGCTCAACAAGTTCCAGATCGACGAGGGGCGGCCCGAGGGGCTCCTGCGCGTCGACCCCGTGGTCGGCGAGCGCCAGGTCGCCAGGTTGCGCGAACTCAAGGCGAAGCGGGACGACGCGAAGGTCAAGGCCGCGCTCGGCGAGCTCGGCGCCGTGGCGAAGGGCGAGGGCAACCTCATGCCGCCTATCCTCGCGGCGGTGCGCTCCTACGCCACCCTGGGCGAGGTCTGCGACGTGCTGCGCGGCGTCTTCGGCGAGTACCGGCCCAGCGTGATGTTCTGATCGGATACAGAGACGAGGAAGAGAGACGGGGAAGAGAGACGCGAAGGCGCAGAGGAATGAGAGAAGTGTATCCGAGAGGTGGACGATTGATCGACCTGTCTGGTTCTCCTCTCCTCATCTCCTTACGTTCAACTCTTTTCTCCTCCGCGTCTTTGCGCCTTTCTTCGGCATTTCTTGGAGGTTGAACTGTTATGGAACGAAAGATACGCGTGCTGGTGGCCAAGCCCGGGCTCGACGGCCACGACCGGGGCGCCAAGGTCATAGCCCGGGCCCTCCGCGACGACGGCATGGAAGTCATCTACACCGGGCTCCGCCAGACGCCCGAGCAGATCGTCCAGGCCGCCATCCAGGAAGATGCCGACGTCATCGCGCTCTCAATCCTCTCGGGGGCGCACAACCATCTTTTCCCCCGCGTCACCGAGCTGCTCGCGGCCAAGGGCGTCCGGGACATCCTGGTCATAGGCGGCGGGGTCATCCCCGAGGAAGACTACGACTACCTGAAATCCAAGGGCGTCGCGGCGGTGTTCGGCCCAGGTACGCCCACCGCGGCCACGATCGAGTTCATCCGGGCCAATCTCAAGCGGAGCTGAAGCGCACGCCGATGTCCGATCTCGACTCCGCATCGTCGCAGGCGCACGGCGCTGCTGCCGACGCTGCCGCCGCTACCGCTGCTGTCGCCGCTGCCGCCGCCGCTGCCGACGGTGCCGCCGCGCCCCGTGCGGGGTACGCCGCCGCCGCGACGAAGGCCGCCGAAGCTGCCTCCGCTGCCGCCGGCGGGACTCCCGCCGCCGAAGCTGTCGCGGAACGCGTGCGCTCAGGCGACATGCGCGCCGTGGCGCGGCTCATCTCGGGCCTGGAGAACGCCGACCCGGCCGCCGAGGCCGTCCTGCGCGCCCTCCGCGGCGGCGGGCAGAGCCACGTCGTCGGCATCACGGGGCCGCCCGGCTCGGGCAAGAGCACCCTCACTGACAAGCTGATCGGCGCCCTGCGCTCGCGCGATCTTCGGGTCGGCGTGCTGGCGGTGGACCCCTCCAGCCCCTTCACCGGGGGAGCCATCCTCGGCGACCGGCTGCGCATGCAGCACCACGCCACCGACGAGGGCGTGTTCATCCGCAGCCTCGCCTCGCGCGGCACCCTCGGCGGACTATCCCGCGCCACCGCCGCCTCGGTGCGCGTCCTCGAGGCGGCCGGCTACGACTGGATCGTCGTCGAGACCGTCGGCGTGGGCCAGTCCGAGGTCGACATCGTGAAGTTGGCCGACACCGTCGTCCTGG
Organism: bacterium; assembly: GCA_021779995.1. Taxonomy (GTDB): domain Bacteria; phylum Spirochaetota; class Spirochaetia; order Treponematales; family Rectinemataceae; genus JAJXZP01. Next base: position 22,268 of record JAJXZP010000175.1, read on the forward strand.
TCTCGGTGCCGGGCCTCGGCGACGACATCCAGGTCATCAAGGCCGGCATCATGGAGATAGGCGATATCTTCGTCGTGAACAAGTCCGACCGGGACGGAGCCGACCGCGTCGTGCGCGAGATCCGCGGCATGCTCGAGACCGCGGCCGCCCTGGCCTGGGCGCGCTCGGGCGGCAAGCTCGGCGGCCTCGTCGAGGCGGGGCACCACGGCCTGTCGGCCCTCGCCGCGCCGTCCGGGGCCGCGGTCCCGTCGCCCGCGCTGGCGAAGCCCGCCGCTGCAGTACAGCCCGACGCATCGGCACGGCCCGCCGCGCCATCCGGGGCTGCTGCCCCGTCGCCCGAGCTCGCGAGGCCCGAC
>JAJXZP010000285.1 GCA_021779995.1 bacterium
AGGCACCGCGTCGCAGGTGCAGAGTGCTTTTTCGGTGACGCTGCGGCAGTATCAGAAGGCTGGAGTTGTGTACTTCGCGAATGCGAATCAGCCGTCGGTTCCGCAGGCGCTAGCGTCACTGGTGGCGGGTGTTTCGGGCCTTGACGACATGCCGGCGGCGTCGCCTGTGACGATTGCGACGGTCAGCACGTCGGGAGCCGCGACGGTTGCGAGTGCTGCGAATCAGCCTTCGGACCCTCTTGTCGTCGCCGCATCGGCGGTCGATGCGAATGCGGCTCCGATTCTTGCGATGCGTACGAGCGCCTGCTCGACGGACTACATCCAGTCGGACTACAACGCGTATCACGATCTTCTTCGGCAGGCCAACGCGCAGGGTATCGTCGCGATGCACCACATGATTGGCAGTTACGATCAGACCGTCGGTCGTCCAGATGATGCCACTCGCCGGGCCACGACGTCGGCCTTGTGGACGGCGAGGTGACGGTCGGCGTCGACGGCGACCCGGTGGTCTTCCTCGGCTACTGGCGCAACGAGGCGGCAACGGCCGAGAAGCTGCGCGACGGCTGGCTCCACACCGGCGACCTCGCCGAGCTGGACGAAGACGGCACGTACCGCAGCATCGGCCGGGTCGACGACCTCATCTCGAGCGGCGGCTACCGGATCGGGCGCCTGGCTTGCCGTGGAGAGCCACGCCTGGATTCCCTCGCTCGGCGTGAGCTTCACCCTGGGCCTGGACGGGCTCTCCCTCCTCTTCGTGATCCTGACCGCGCTCATGGGAGCCGCGGCGGTCCTCGCCTCCTGGAAGAGCCTGGGGCGCAAGGTGGCCCTCTTCCACGCGGCCCTGGCCCTCGTCATGGCGGGCATCTACGGGGTCTTCCTCTCCGTCGACCTCTTCCTCTTCGCCTTCATGTGGGAGCTCATGCTCATCCCGATGTACTTCCTGGTCGACGTCTGGGGAGGGCCGGGCAGGCACAAGGCCTCGGTCAAGTTCTTCCTCTTCTCGCAGGCCGGCGGGATCCTGATGTTCGTGGCCGTCGTGGCGCTGTACGTCCTGCACGGCCGGGCCACGGGCGTCTACAGTTTCGACTATCGCGTCCTCCTGGGCACGGCCTTCGATCCCGCGGCCGGCATGCTGCTCATGCTGGGCTTCTTCGCCGCCTTCGCCGTGAAGCTTCCCGTCTTTCCCCTGCACGCCTGGCTGCCCGACACCTATACCGAGGCGCCGATCGGGGGCAGCGTCCTGCTCGCGGCTCTCCTGTCCAAGACCGCCGGCTACGGAATGATCCGCTTCCTTCTCCCCCTCTTCCCCGACGCGGTGCGCGCCTTCGCCCCCATCGCCGTCTGGCTGGGCGTGGCCGGGATCGTCTACGGGGGCTTCATGGCCTTCGCCCAGAAGGACCTCAAGCGCCTGGTCTCCTACACCAGCGTGAGCCACCTGGGCTTCGTCCTCGTCGGCATCTTCACGCTGACCGCCCAGGGCCTGGACGGCGCGGTCATCCAGATGCTGAGCCACGGGCTCGGCACCGGCGCCCTCTTCGTCCTGGTCGGCTGGCTGGAGGAAAGAAGCGGGACGCGCGATCTCGACCGCCTGGGCGGCCTCTGGTCGATGGCGCCGCGCCTGGGCGCCTTCGGCCTCGTCCTGACGCTCGGGCTCGTCGGGCTGCCGGGACTGGGCAACTTCATCGGGGAGTTCCTGGTCCTGTCGGGCAGCTTCCACGCCTACCTCGCGGCGACGATCGTCGCCGGCTTCGGCCTCGTGGTGGCCATGGTCTACGCCCTCAGGATGTTCCAGCTGAGTTTCCACGGCTCCCCGAGCGGAGCGCTCGCCGTACGCGACCTGGACGCTCCCCAGGTCCTCCTCCTCGGCGTCCTCGTCGCCGCCCTCGTCTATCTCGGCCTCTTCCCGCAGGAGGTCCTCAAACTGCTCGCCGCGCTGGGCGCTAGTCTCGGCCTGACGCCAGGGGTGATGCCATGAGTTCCGCAGACTTTCTCGCCCTCTCGCCGCTGGTGCTCGCGGCGGGAGGCTCCATCATCGTCCTTCTCGTCTCGGCCTTCGCCGGGAAGCGGCCGGCGCCCTCGTTCGCCGCGGCGCTCGTCGTCCTCGCCCTCGCCCTGGCCGCGATTGGCCTGGCCTGGTCCGAGGCGCCCCGCGCCGTCGGCTCCCTGGTCAAGATCGACGGCTTCACCCTCTTCGCGCAGGCCCTCATCTTCGCCACGGCCTTCCTCGTGGCCCTCGCCTCCTACCGGTACATGGCGCCGCGCTCGGGCGAGGAGTCGGGCGGGGATTCGGGCGGGGAGTACTACTTCCTCCTGCTCCTGGCCTCGCTGGGCGCCAGCATCCTCGCCGCCGCCACGAGCTTCGTCACCCTCTTCCTCGGCCTCGAGCTTTTGAGTGTCAGCCTCTTCTCGCTCATCGCCTTCCGGCGCGAGAAGACGATCGGCGCCCAGGCCGGCTTCATGTACCTCATCCTGGCGGGGGCCTCCTCGGCCTTCCTCCTCTTCGGCATGGCCCTCGCCTTCATGGCGACGGGGAGCCTCAAGACCGCCGACCTGGCCGCCGCCCTCGTCTCGGGGACGCCCGATATCCTCGTCCTGGCCTCCCTCGGCCTCATGACGGTGGGCATCGGCTTCAAGCTCGCCGCCGTGCCCTTCCATCTCTGGACCCCGGAGGTCTACGACGCGGCCCCCACCCCCGTGACGGCCTTCATCGCCACCGTCTCCAAGGGCGCCATGGCGGTCTTCCTCGTGCGGTTCTTCGCCCCCTCGGGCCTCGCCTCCGCCGGCGCCTATCCCTGGATCTTCGCCGCCGTGGCCGCCCTGTCGATGTTCGCCGGCAACCTCCTCGCCCTGCGGGAGCGGCGCATCAAGCGGATCCTGGCCTATTCCTCTATCGCCCATATCGGTTACATTCTCATAGCCATCATCGCCGGCCCGGGCAGGGCCGCGCCCACCGTCGCCTTCTACCTCGTCGCCTACTTCGCCGCCTCCCTCGGAGCCTTCGCGGCCATCTCCGCGCTCTCGCAGGGGGATGCCGAGCACGACGGCCTCGACAGCTACCGCGGCCTCGCCTCGCGCAGGCCCGGCCTCGCCGCGGGACTCGCCCTGGCCATGCTCTCCCTGGCCGGACTGCCGCTCACCGCGGGCTTCATGGGCAAGTTCCTCATCTTCGCCGCCGGGGAGGGAGCTTTCCTCTGGGTCCTGGCCGTCCTCCTCGCCGTGAACAGCACGATCTCGATCTACTACTACCTCAGGGTCGTCTCGATCATGTACAGCCCCGCCCCCGAGGCCGAGACGGCCGCAGGCGAGGCCTTTGGCGAGGCCGCAGGCGCGACCTCCGGAACCCCGCGCCCGCGGTCGGCGCGCGCCTTCGGACCGGCCGCGGCCGTCGTGATCGTGGCCGCCGTCGTCGTGATCGCGCTCGGCATATTCCCCGGGCCGCTCATCGACCTGATCCGCTCCCTAACGTCAGGTTACTGAAAACCGCCGCGCCCTCGGTCGCGGGAGGAGGGACTATGAAATCCAGAAAGGTCGCCGCCGCAGTCAGGGGCAGGCGAACCATGGACGGCGCCGGCGTACGGCTGACGCGGGTCTTCGGCTTCGGGGACACCGCCTCCTTCGACCCCTTCCTCCTCCTCGACGCCTTCGGGTCGGACAAGGCCGAGGAGTACATCGCGGGCTTTCCCTGGCACCCGCACCGCGGCATCGAGACCGTGACCTATATGCTCGAAGGCAGGGTCCGCCACGGCGACAGCATGGGCAATTCGGGCGAGATCGGGCCGGGCGACCTTCAGTGGATGACGGCGGGCTCGGGCATCATCCACGAGGAGATGCCGCAGGTCTCGCCGCGGGGCGTGCACGGCTTCCAGCTCTGGGTGAATCTCCCCAAGAGTCACAAGATGAGTGACCCCGCCTACCGGGGCGTCCTGGCCTCGGAGCTGCCCCACGTCCCGGTGGAAGGCGGCGAGGTGCTCGTGATCGCGGGGAGCTTCGGCGGCGTCGCGGGGCCCATCGCGGACATCGTCCGCTCGCCGACCTACCTCGACCTCCACCTCGATTCTGGAGCGTCTCTGGAGCTCGACGCGCCCGCGGGAGAGACGGCTTTCCTCTATGTCTACGCCGGGAGCCTGTCTTCGGGCGGCGCCGAGGAGGCGGGCGCGGGCAGCGGACTGCTGTTCGGCGAGGGAGACTCGGTCTCGGTGGCCGCGGGAGCCCTCGGAGCGCGCTGCATTTTCTTCCGCGGACGTCCTCTGGGCGAGAGCGTGGCCTGGCGCGGCCCCATCGTCATGAACACCGAGGCCGAGCTGGACGAGGCCTTCGACGAAATTCGGCGCGGCAGCTTCGTGAAGAAGCGCGGCGTCGACCGGATCTCGAAATCCTGACCTGCCTCGCCGAGGACTCGATGCCGGTATCGGTCGAACCATGATCCGAGGACGCTGCAAACTCATCTTCAACCCCGCGGCAGGACAGGGCAGGGCCGCGGGCCGGCTCGCCGAGGTGGAAGCCCTCCTGCGCGCGCGGGGCGTCGATTACGAGCTTCACCTGACCAAGGCGGTCGGCCACGCGACAGAGCTGGCCCGCGAGGCGGCCCGCGAAGGCTTCTCGACCCTGGCCTCGGCCGGGGGCGACGGCACGACCAACGAGGTCATCAACGGCCTCATGGCCGCGGAGGCGCGGGGCGAGAGGATACCGGCGCTCGGCGTCTTCGGCGTGGGCCGCGGCAACGATTTCGAGTTCGGATCGGGCCTGCCTAAGTCCCTCGCCGAGAGCGCCGACCTCCTCGCGGCGGGAGGCTCGCGCCTCGTCGACGTGGGGCTCGTCACGGGCGGCGACTATCCCCGGGGCAGGTACTTCGGCAACGGCCTCGGCATCGGCTTCGACGCCATCGTCGGCCTCGCCGCCGCGAGGATGCGCCGTGTCCACGGCTTCATGGGCTACGTCGTCGGCGCGCTCAAGACCATGGTCGCCTATCCCGAGGCACCCGAGGTCTCGGTCGCCTTCGACACGGAGGTCGTCCGGCAGGGCAGCCACCAGATTTCCATAATGAACGGCAAGCGCATGGGCGGCGCCTTCTACATGGCGCCCGCCGCCGACATCCACGACGGTTTTCTCGACCTCTGCATGGCGGAGAGCCTCACCCGGGGCGAGATGATCGGACTCATGCTCAGGTACACGAAGGGCACGCAGGCCTCCCACCCCAAGGTGAGGACCGAGCGCTCGAGCCGCTTCGAGCTGCTGGCCCCGGCGGGAGGCCTCGTGGTCCACGCCGACGGCGAGACCATCTGCACGGACGGCACGAGCATCGTCGCGGAATGCCGCGGCTCGAAGCTGCGTCTCGTGTGCGCCGACGAAGGCGCGCCGGTCTCGTGAAGGGCGGCACCTGCTCTTCGACTAGGTTCCCTCGCGCCCGAAGACGACCACGCGATTTCTTCCCCCCTCCTTCGCCGCGTAGAGCGCGAGGTCGGCGCGCTTGAGGAGCGCCGCGCAGAGCGCCTCCGCCGCACCCTGCCCCGCCGCCGAAGCCGCCGCCGCCGCCGCCG
>JAJXZP010000319.1 GCA_021779995.1 bacterium
CGCCAGGTCGCGAGGCCGCCCCGCCGAGCCGCGCGGGCGCCCCGCCGAGCCGCGTGGCCGAGCCGCGTAGCCCCGCGCGGCCGCGACGGCGGGCTCGATATCGAGTCGGTCCCGCCGTCACAGGCCGTTCAGAATCTTCTGCACCTCGTCGTGCTTGGCGTAGTCCGGTTTCTTCGCGAGCAGGTCGTTCAGGATCTTCTTCGCGTCGGCGCCCTCGTTCATGGACACGTACAGCTTCCCGAGCTCGTAATAAGCGTCCCAGAAGGAGGGGTCGAGCTTGATGAGCTGGACGTAGGCGTCCTTGGCGGAGTTCAGGCGGTTCACGTTGACGTAGGCCTTGGCCAGATTGAAGCGCACGGTCGTGTCGCGGGGGGCCAGGTTGAGCGCTATCTCGTAATGGAAGACGGACTTGTCGTACATCCCTTTCTTGGCGTAGGCGTTGGCCAGATTGTTGTTCGCCTCGAAGGACTTGGGATCGACCTGGTAGGCTTCGTCGAGATAGGCCAGAGCCTTGTCGACGAAGCCCGAGTCGAGGTAGATCCGGCCGAGATTGATGCGCGGGTCGCTGTAGTTCTTGTCGAGGTTCGCGGCCTGGGTGTAGGCGGTGATCGCGGCGTCGGTGTTGCCCGTCTGCTCGCTCGCGAGCCCGAGCGTGTATTGGTAGAGCGCGACGTCGGGCGACTGGGTCGCCGCCTTCTGCGCGTACTTCACCGCGTCCTGCGCCTTGCCCAGCTTGAGCTCCACGGTCGCCATGTTATAATTTGTTACCGCATCGTCCGAGACGCCGAGGGCCCGCTGGAAGAGCCCTTCCGCGGCGCGGTAGTCGCCCGTGTTCGATTCCACCACCGCCATCTCGCGCATGGCCTGGGCGTTGGCGGGATCGATCGAGACGGCCTTCTGGTAGGCTTCGATCGCCGCCTTGTTGTCGCCGGCGGCCGCGAGCAGGGCGCCGATCTGCTGCCAGGCCCCGCCATAGTCGGGACGGACCTTCACCGCCCTGCGGAAGGTGTCCAGCGCCTTCGAGGGGCTGCCCAGGGCCCGGTAGGTGACGCCGAGGTTGAAGTACCCCCGCTCGAAGCGCGGATTGAGCGTGACCGTGGCATCGAAGGACTGGCGCGCCTCCTCGTAACGGTGGGCCTTGAAATAGGCTATGCCGAGCGCGAACGCGTAGAGGTAGTTGTTCGGGTCGAGGCTGGCCGCCTGCTTGAGCTCGGCGATCGCGTTGTCGATCTGGTTGAGGTCGGAGTTGATCTTGCCCAGCGTGTAGTACGGCAGGGCGTTGGTCGGATCTTTCTGCTTCGCATCGCGGGCGGTCTGGATGGATTCCTTGAGGGCGGCTTCGGCCTGGGGACCGGGGTTCTGCTTGGCCGCGTCGTAGAGGGAGTCGGCGATCTCCGCCAGCTTCGCGCCGGCGTACTTGTCCTGCCCCGAGGGGAATTTGTTCTCGGCTTCGGCGAAGAGCTTGTCCGCCCCGGCAAAATCGCCGGCCGCCGCGGCTTTCTTGCCCCGGTTTACGATGTCGTCGACGGCCCGCATCTTGTCCTGGAGCTCGCGGCTCTGCTGGGCGAGCATGGCGGCCTCAGCCTTCTGGCGGGCGGCCTCGGCCTCGGCCTCGGCCTTCCTTCGAGCCGCCTCGTCGGCCTGCTTGGCGCGCGCGGCGGCTTCCGCGGCCTGAGCCTGGGCGCTCGCTCCGCCGCCTCCCGCGGCGCCTCCGCCCGAAGCGATCCCGGACTTGAGCTTCTGCCCGAGACTCTGGAGCGATTGGGCCAACTCCTTCTGCCCCGAGGCCTGGGCTTGGGCCAGCTCCTGGCTCTTGGCCGATTCGGACTGGTTCTTCCCGTTCACGGCCTTGTCGCGGAGGGCCTGCGCATCCTTGTCTCCGGGGTTGGCGATGAGCAGCTTGTCGAGAAGGTTGAGGGCCCGGTCGTAGTCGCCTTTCTGGATATAGTAGTCGACGGAGGAAAGTATGTTCTGCCGCGTGCGGGCTTCCTGCGCGGGCCCGAGGGCGAAATAGAGCCCCACGGCGAGAAGCACGACGGCGAGAGCGCTCCCGGCGCCGATGAGGATCTTGGTTCTGCTTTTCATGTCCAACTCCCGTTATCGTCGCGGCCGGCACGACTGTACGAGCCGCGTATCACTGTTCGATCTGAAGGTCGTTGTTGTAGCCCTGCACGGCGCCCGTGCCGGCGGAGAGGCTCGTCGTATTGTCGGCCGAGGCCTTGAGCGAGGCGCTGACCTGGTCGACGAGGGCCTTCTTGGCCGCCTCGTCGGCCAGCTTCTTGGCCTCGGCCGCGGCCGCGGCCTCCTGGGCCGCCGCTATGCCCGCGTCGAGCCGCTTGAGCAGCTCCTCGATCTGCGGGCTCTGCGGATCGTTCGGCGCCAGCTCGAGGAAACGGCGATAGTCGCTGGAAGCGTTCGGATAATCCTTCATGGCGAGCCGCGCGTTGGCGCGGTTGAGGAACGCGGGGGCGAAGCTGCCGTCGGCGTCTATGGCCTGGCCGTAGATATCCACCGCGAAGGTATTCTTGCCCTGGAGCACGAAGACATTGGCCAGGTCGAAATAGAAGAGCGCCTTGAAGCGCTGGGCCTGAGGCAGGCCCCTGCGCAGGACGGCCGCCGCCTCGTCGTAGCGGCCGAGCTGCTGATACGACAGGGCGAGATACAGATAGGCGCGCTCGTCCACGCCGGGCTCGGCCACGGCCTGCTCGAGCAGGGGAATGGCGGCCTGGGGCCGGTTCTCCCGGAAGAGTTCCTCTCCCTTGTCGAAGCTCCCCGCCCAGAGAACGGCTGCCTGTAAGCACAACGCCGCGGCGATCGCCGCGAAACGGGAAACAGTCACGCTCGAATGTCCTCCCGCGGCCGCCCCCTCGCTCGGAGGAACCCTGTCGCCGCGCTCGATCCGGGAACGGCTACGGCGTTCACGGACATCTCCGCCCGGCCGCGCGCCGCTCGTCCTGGTGACTTCTACCGCAGCCACCTAGCTTTTATGATACCCCCACTTTATAGTATCATGCTACGGGGTTTGAACTCCGTCACCTCGCGTGGCAGATCCTACCGGGGACGGTATCAGCGAATGTCGTTCATCGTGATTCTCATCATCATTCTCGGCGTCGCCGTAGGCTTCTTGAGCTGGTTCATAGTCAGGATGGTGGCGGTGCCCCGCCAATCCAAGGCCATAGCCGGTCTCTTGAAGCAGGGCAAGTCGGCCTCGGCCGCCCGCGCGGCCAAGGCGCTCCTATCCAAAGACCCGCACAACGCGGCGGCCCACTGGTTCCTCGGACAGGCCTACCTCGCGGACGGCAAGCCCGAACTGGCCCTCATGGAGTTCAAGGCGGTGAACCAGATCGGGCGGTTCGACGCCGACCTGCCCGAGATCGAGTTTCGTACGCGCATCGCGACCCTTTTCGAGCGATTCAACCAGACCGAGGAAGCGCTCAAGGAGCATATCCTGCTCACGAAGCTCGAGCCGGGGAAGGCCGCGCATTTCCTCGACGCGGGACGGCTTTTCGAGTCGCGAGGCAAGACCGACGTAGCGGTGAAATACCTGCGCAAGGCCATCGAGATGGACGAGCGTCTCCATCTGGCGCACCACAATCTCGGGGCCATCCTCTACCGGACCAAGCACCCCATGGAAGCCAAGGCCGAGTTCGAAGCCGCGATCAAGTGGAATCCCGACGATTACGAAGCCTTCTACTATATGGGCAAGATTCTCAAGGAGATGAGCGACTTCACCGCAGCCCTGCTCGTCTTCGAAAAGGCCTCCCGTTCGCCCGATTTCAAGCTCAAGTGCCTTGTGGAGCGGGGCGGCTGCTACATGAGCCAGGGAGCGATCGACAAAGCCATCCCGGAGCTTGAGCGGGCGGTCAAGATGGTCGCGAAGGACGAAATCGCTCCGGAAGCGCTCTATGGGCGCTATTTCCTCGCCATGTGCTACGAAAAGATGCGCAGCCTCGACAAGGCCATCGAGCAGTGGGAGCGCATCTACGCCAAGAAGCCGGGGTTCCGGGACGTCGCGGAAAAACTGACCCAGTACCAGGAATACCGCACCGACGATCGCATGAAGGATTTTTTGACCTGCGGCAAGGAAGAGTTCCTCGAGCTCTGCAAGGCGATGGTGCAGGAGGGAATGAGTCTCTCGATCCGCGACACCGCCGAAATCTCGAACGGCGTCGACATCATCGCGGTCGAAGGCGAGAGCGAGAAATGGATGGGGGCGAAGAAGCTCCCGCGGCTCATCCGCTTCCTTCGCGTGTCGGACAACCTCGACGACGCCGCGGTGCGCTCGCTCATCGATCAGATGAAGAAACTCGGCGTCGTGCGCGGCTGCATAACGACGAGCTCCGGTTTTTCGCGCACGGCCCTCGAGTTCGCCGAAAATCGTTCGGTGGAACTGCTCTCCAAGGATAAGCTGCAGGAGCTCCTCGGCAAGGCCTCCATCCCTTCCGTGCGCCGAAAATGAGGATACTCTGCATATCCGACCAGGTGGATCCCCTGGTGTACTCGCCCCGGATGCGCGAGCGTTTCCATGACGTCGACCTCGTGCTCTGCGCCGGGGACCTGCCGATGGAGTATATCGGTTTCGTGGCCTCGATGCTCAATCGTCCGCTCCTGTTCGTCGCCGGAAATCACGATCTCGGTCCGGCGGTCTCCCAGGCCGCGGGCCGCTGGTCCGACGTGGCCCAAATCATCGGCGGCCGAAGCGAGGGGGCCGTCGATGCGGGCTTCAGGATCGTCCGGGAGTGCGGACTCAGCATCCTCGGCCTTCCGGGATCGATGCTGTACAACCGCGGCCCCAACCAGTACCGCGAAGCCGGGATGGCCCTCCGCATCGCCCTTCTCGTTCCGCGCCTTCTCCTGAATCGTCTCTTTCGGGGACGATCGATCGACATCGTGCTCACCCACGCCGCGCCGCGCGGCATCCAGGACCGCGACGATCCCTGCCATCGAGGCTTCAAATCCTTTCTCTGGCTCATGCGCGTGTTCAAGCCGCGCTGGCTCGTCCATGGGCATATCCACCTCTACGACCTGGCCGACGTGCGCATTTCCCGCTACGAGTCGACGACGGTCGTCAACGCCTTCGGCCATTGGGTGCTCGATACGGAGTCCGAACAATGAGCGGCTGGTACGAAAGCCTGGCGGAGGAGGACTTCTCCCGGGCGAGGACCCGCGAACTGCTGTCCCGGGTGGCGGGGCTCCTCGACCCGGGACGCGAACGATTGCTCTCCTTCGAGGACGTCGTCGCCGTCTTGAAACCCGGCAGCGAAACCTATGTGGGCATGAAAGCGGTTTCCGTGGACCTCATCGTCGGAAGCGAGGGGCGTTACCGGGATTTCAATCGGCATTTCCTGCCGCGGCGGGAGTTCCTGCGCTCGCGCTGGGTGAGCGTCGACATGGCCCATTACCAGGACGTTCCTCTCCCCGCGATACGGCTCTACGAGATCGGCGGCCTGTACTTCGTCCGCGACGGCAATCATCGGGTTTCGGTGGCCCGGATGCGGGGCCAGGGCGCGATCGACGCCGAGGTGACGAGCCTGGACGCCGAGGTGAGCCTCAGGCCCGGCATGACCCTCGACGAGCTGAAGAGCGAGGTCCTCGCCTACGAAAAACGGCGGTTCTACGAGCGTACGCGCTTCGGCGCCCTCACGGGCGATCGGAGTCTGGATTTCACGAGCCCCGGTCGCTACGACGTCATCGTCGAGCACATCCTCGTGCACAAGTACTACGTGAACCAGAGCATGACGGACGAGATAGGCTTCGACGAGGCGCTTTTCTCCTGGCACGAGAATGTCTATCGACCCATACTTTTGGCGATCGAGGAGGAGGGTCTCCTCTCGCGCTTTCCGGGGCGAACGCCTTCCGACCTCTACGTCTTCATCGTCCAGCACTGGGACGAGCTCAAGCATAAGTACGGCCTCGAGTTTCCACTCTCCGAGGCCGCCCGGGACTACGGTCAACGTTTCGGGAAGGGCCCCGGGGCTCGGCTCCGCGATCGACTCATCCGGCTCTGGAAAAAGTTCCGGGGGCTCGTCGCGGAGGAGGCCAAGCGGCGCCCCTGATACGGCCGGGGAGGAAAATCGGCCCACCGGGGAGTTTTTCGCGGCCTTCACTTGAGCGGGAAGTAACCTCTCCGGCTCCTCGTTGTTATTTATATGTACGGAGTTCGAAGGACGACGAGCTCCGTCACCCTTCCTTCTTTTCGTGGCGACGCTCCCGGGGTCCTCCTCCTTCCCCGGGAGCACTTTTTTGTCTGCGACTCGTGCAAAATGCGGATGCCTCGTGCACGAGCCGCCCAGACCTGCCTGATTCCGGAACATCGAGCGGCGGCCGGCACGCTTGACCGGCGCGACGGCGTTGCAGCGGATCGGATGCATGGCCGAGCGCCTCAATTGACAGTGATTTGCGCTTTCGCTATCTTCCTCCGGAGGAAAAGGAGTCATCCATGGCACAGATTTCCAAGAACGCTCGTACGTCGAGCTCCACGCAGCGGTTTTTCTGCCCCTGCGGCGGAGAGATCAAGATGAAGACCATTTTCGAGAACGGCAAGGTCAGAAATGTCGCCGAGTGCGAAAAGTGCAAGCGCACCGAGCGTCGTCCCCGCGATTTCGTCTGATATTCGGGTCACTTTCGAGGATCGGCCGGCGATTTGTCTCGGGTATGCAGGTGTCGAAGCGCATGCAAGACCTTGCGGCTTCCGAGCAAATGCCAAAACCTTGGTAGCTTCTGCAAAATGCGTCCGCATTTTGCAGAAGCCTAGCCGTTTGAGGATACTCCGACAGCGGGGATCGCGGCTGAGGCCGGGGACATTTTTCGCATAGCGTCGATTTCGGCGACAATTCGCTCACGCGCGCCCCTGACATCTTCAAGTATCTCCTTCTTCCCCTTCGGGGGAGGCAGCACGTCCAAGATCCTCACCCGATATCGGCTGCCCCGGAGATTCTTGACGACGGATCCGAGGCTGGCTATGTTCCAGCCCCCTTCTATGGCCACGACCACGATAGGCAGACTCTCGCACTCGAGCACGCGCCGCACTCCGGCCGTGTAGAACTCTCCGACCTGGCCGTCGCGCGACCTGGTTCCCTCGGGAAAAATCACGGGAGAGGTTCCGTCTCGACGGCAGCGTTTGGCGAAGCGGACCAAGGCCTTCATCGCCTGGCCGGGATCGCCTTTCCGCTTGATCAGGGCCTGTCCTTGGGCCCGCAGGAGCAGGGACACGAAGGGCAAGCCCCCGCCGAGCTCTTTCTTGGCCACGAATCGAAGCCTGCGCGAGGAAAACAAGTATATCAGCACGGGAATATCGAGCAGACTCTGATGATTGGATATGAGAAGAAAGCGCTCGGGCAATGCCAGCTCGGAAATATTCTCGAGCCCGATGCTGAAATTTCCGTAGGCCCTGACCGTCGCGAAAATTCTCCTCACGGCCTTCCAGGAGTAACGCTGAAGAGCGTCCTGGGCTCTGTCGGGGAATACCGCGATCGTGAACCTGAGAATGACATCGTAGGGAATGAACACCAGGAGTATCGCGGTCAAAATGAGGATATTAATCACGAGAACCACCCATAATTCTTTATACTACGGAATCCTCGACGTGTGAAGACTTCGGTCAGCCTTGACAACGCCCGGAGCTTCTGCTAACCTGTCGTGAACGTCAGTGATCCGGAAATAGCCGGTTTCGACATATCTTCCAACGCCCAATAGGGAGGGTAGGACCTTTGGCTCAGACGAATAAATCGGCGGAGAAGCGCCAGCGACAGAACGAGAAGCGGCGGCTCCGGAACAAAATGGAAAAGACCGCCATCCGCAGTAGCTCGAAAAAGATCGTCGCCGCGGCCCTCACCAAGGACAAGGCGGCCGCCGACGCCGCTCTCAAGGACATGATCAGCAAGATCGACACGGCTGCCCGCAAGGGAATCGTCAAGAAGAACAGCGCGGCGCGCAAGAAGTCGCGCATGCAGCGGATGGTCAACGCCCTCAACGCCTGAATCGCGATGCGCCGGCGATGAAGAGCTCATCGGTCGGCGCGCAAGCCCTCTCGCCGGAGAACATACCATGGCCGGAAAAGTTACGAAGGCTGAGCTTATCGAAGCGCTCCATGAGGGTAAGTCACTCAATCGCAAGGAAATTCACGGCCTCATAGATTCCCTGTTCGAGGAGATCAAGTCGGCCATTCTCTCGGGCAAGACCGTCGAGTTGCGCGGCTTCGGGACCTTCGAGGTCAAGCTTCGCAAGGGACGCAAGAAGGCGCGAAATCCCAAGACCGGGGCGATCGTTTCCGTCGAGGATCACGGTGTGGCTTCGTTCCGCCCCGGCAGGGAGCTCAAGACCGCCGCATGGTCCGTCAATCCCGAAGTCGAATCCCCAACGGGGAATTCCAGGACATAGCGTCTTCGTCTCGACGGCCGCTCGTACCGGCTCTTCGCATTGACAAGGGCTTGCCCCTATGGGAGAATGGCGACGGACGATGGCGTTTGAGGCGCAACTTCATTGCTCGGCCGGATGGAAAAGCGAAATGGAAAACAAGAAGCGTATACTGCTCGTCGACGACGAACCCATAAATCTCGAGTTTTTCGAAGTGATGCTGTCGAAGCTCGGATTCGAGGTGCAGAAGACCGATAATGGCGCCGATGCGCTCGAACTCGTCAAGCGATGGAAGCCCGACCTCGTGATTCTGGACAATGTCATGCCCAAGCTGTCCGGCTGGGAAGTGACGAAGATCATCAAGACGAGCGAAGAATATCGCGCCTACGCCGACATACCGATCATCATGTTCTCGGCGATGGATGACGTAAAGGACAAGGTCGAGGGCCTCGAGCTGGGCGCCGACGATTACATCACCAAGCCTTTCAATTTCAGCGAAGTGCTGGCCCGCATACGCGCGGTGCTCCGCACGCGGGAACTCATCCATCAGATCGAGCACCGCGAGGCGCGGCTGCGGGTGGCCGAGGAAATCGCACATCGAGTCGTATCCTTCACCGAAGGCCTGCACGGCACCCTCGCCTCCATGGTCGAGCGGGCCGCCGCCCTGGAGCCGGAATGCGGCGATGCGAAACCCTTCGTGCAGATGACGAGAACCGAATCCGAAAAAGTGCTGGCCCGGCTGGACGATCTCAAACTCGCCGTAGCTTCCTTGACGGCCGAGGCTGAGAGCATAAAGATTGCCGAAACCGCGCTGCATGCGATAAAGACCAAATACCGAGGACCGGAAAACCTCTAGGCCTTCGGCCGCGGCGCCGGATCGGGAGTCCTGGCCGATGGAGGCGGGCGCTGCGCGATCCGATTCGACATTCGCAAGGGGGCTTGCGGTGATCACCGAGGAGAAACGAAAAGTCCTGGAGCTGTTCGCGCAGGGCCGAAGGCTCTACAAGCTCATGCAGTTCCAGGAAGCCGGGAAGTTCTTCGGAGAGGCTCTCAAGATCGACGGCCGGGACGGCCCCTCTAGCGTATATTATCGCCGTTGCGCGCACTATGCCCAGAATCCCCCACCCGAGGATTGGGACGGCGTATTCGTCTTCGAGACCAAGTGAGGTCACCGACACAGATGTCCAAGCAAAAGAAAAACGACGCGCTCCCCCTCATCGCCACCACCCTCGGCAAGGAAACCAGCTTCACGGGCACGCTCCGCTTCAAGGATTCGCTACGGATCAAAGGTAATTTCGAGGGTGAGATCGACGCGATGGGCCGGCTCGTCATCGACGCGGACGCCACGGTCAGCGCACGGAGAATCCGCGCCACGAGCGTCATCGTAGGCGGAACCGTGCGCGGCGACATCGAAGCCGCCGACAAGCTCGAGCTGCTGCCGACCGCAAAGGTCTACGGCAATGTGCGGACCGCGCGGCTGCGCATAGCGGACGGCGTCATCTTCGAAGGGACCTGCGAAATGATCCGCGATCCCGGAGCGTTCAATCCTTTCGCCGTCGATTCGGGCGAAAACGGCTAACCCGGTCTCACGGAATGTCCGAAGGGTTGTTGCTAGAAGAGGCCGTTTCGTTCATTTCGCTGTTCGCATCGCGCGGATGGAGCGTCGCCCTCGCCGAGTCCTGCACCGGCGGGCTCGCGGCCGCGCTCCTGACCGAGGTCCCCGGCTCTTCGTCCGTCGTGTGGGGCGGGGTCGTGGCCTACTCCAACGAGTGCAAAACGGGATTGCTCGGCGTGGGCCGGGAGACGATCGAGCAGTACGGCGCCGTGTCCTCGCAGACGGCGCGGGCCCTGTCGACGGGCATGCTCCGCCTGAGCGGCGCCGACTTCGCGATCGGCATCACGGGCATCGCCGGACCGACAGGCGGAAGCGCGGAAAAGCCGGTCGGCCTCGTGTGGTTCAGCTGGGCGAAAAATGGCGGACCATCCCACGAGGAATCCATCGTATTCGTCGGCGATCGTTCGGCCGTCCGACGCGCAGCCGCCGAACACGCGCTGCGCAGAGGCATGGCATGGGCGGTCGCATTCCCGGTTCCGGGCATCGCCGGGGAAAAGGCGTAAACCGCCCGTTATTGACAACCGCCGGGGAGCGGTCTATAGTGAATTGAAGAGCGCCGAACACACCGCGGCCCATGGCCGCGGCTGCATGCAAAGAACCAGAGCACTGCTCCGCCAGAAGCGGTCAGATCCTCTTCGAGTTCCGGCGCGACAACCCCGGCACAAATTGGATATTCTACGTGGAACGGGCATTCGACCCGTCACAAACGGCATATGGACAACCCGGATAATGTATGGAGAGACCCATGGCGATAATTCGCAAACGCAGGTCGGCCGAGCAGGCCGTTGACTTCGATCACGGCGAGCAAACAGGGGAGGCGCAGCCCGAACTTTCGCTGGTCGCCCAGGAACCGCCGGCCGAGCCCGAAGAATCGGGGGCGTATGCGATGAGCGAAACCCTCGAGACGGAGAACGATATCGGCTTTTCGGACGATATGCCCGAAGCCGGCGGAGTGTCCGAGATCGAGGGCGCGGGGAGCGGCACGGCGGAAACGGTCGCCGAGGCCGAGGGACGGGGGCCGGTCCGCATCCGCGTCAGACGCAAGCCTCCGCGGGCGGACGGCGAGCCTCTTGCCGGGGGCCGGCCCGGAGACGAACGCCGCCCCGACGAGCGGCCTTCGTCGGAAGAACGCCGCTTTCAGGAAGATCGCCGCCCCGCCGAGGAACGACGTGGTCCCGAGGAGCGCCGCGCTCCGGATGAGCGCGAAGCTCGCGATTATTCCCAAGGCGGATTCGGCCGCCGCCAGGAGAATGGGGACAAGCTGTCCGCGACGGGCGAGGGATCGGTCAGGACCGATTACGCCGAGAACCGCTCGCGGCTGTCGATCAACGACCTATCGGAAATGGGGCTCAAGGAGCTCCGCGATCTCGGATCGCGCTACGGCATCAATCATGAAGAGATGATCGCCTTCAAGAAGCAGGAGCTCATCTTCTACATCCTGAAGGGCCACACCGAGCGCGGCGGGATCATCTACGCCTACGGCTCCCTCGAGATCCTGCCCGACGGCTACGGCTTCCTCCGCTCTCCCCAGAACTCCTACCTCCCCGGCTCCGACGACATCTACATCTCGCCCTCGCAGATCCGGCTCTTCAATCTCAAGACGGGCGACACCGTCTACGGCCAGATTCGGAGCCCCAAGGAAGGCGAGCGTTTCTTCGCGATGCTCAGGGTCGAGCAGGTCAATTTCGACGAGCCGGCGGTCGCGCAGAACCGAATTCCCTTCGAGAACCTCACCCCGCTCTATCCTCATCAACGCCTCAATCTCGAAACTGCCACCGAAGAGATCTCCACCCGAATCATCAACCTTTTCTGCCCGATAGGGAAAGGCCAGCGGGCCCTGGTCGTCTCGCCGCCCAAGACGGGCAAGACGATCCTCCTGCAGAAAATCGCCAACGCGATCACGAGGAACCACCCCGAGGTCTATCTCATCGTCCTGCTCATCGACGAGCGGCCGGAGGAAGTCACCGACATGGAGCGGACGGTCAAGGCCGAGGTCATCTCCTCGACCTTCGACGAACAGGCCACGCGCCACGTCCAGGTCGCCGAGATGGTCCTCGACAAGGCCAAGCGCCTCGTGGAGCACGGCAAGGATGTCGTCATCCTGCTCGATTCCATCACGCGGCTCGCGCGCGCCTACAACCAGACCGTGCCCACTTCCGGCAAGATACTTTCGGGCGGCGTGGACTCCAACGCCCTGCACAAGCCCAAGCGCTTCTTCGGCGCGGCCCGCAACATCGAACAGGGGGGCTCGCTCACGATCATCGCCACGGCGCTGATCGACACCGGGAGCCGCATGGACGAGGTGATATTCGAGGAGTTCAAGGGCACGGGCAACATGGAGATCAACCTCGATCGCCGCCTCTCCGACCGCAGGACCTTTCCGGCCATCAACATCAAGAAATCGGGGACTCGCAAGGAAGAGCTTCTCCTCACCGAAGAGGAGCTCCAGAAAATCTGGGTACTGCGCAAGGTCATCACCCCCATGGACGACGTGGAGATCATCGAGCTACTTATTGACAGGATGATGAAATCCAAGAATAATGAGGCCTTCCTCCGCTCGATGAACACGCCGTAAGAAGGGTCTATTCGAGCGTTCACGGTAGGCTTTCGCCGCGGCCCGGCTTTTCGAGAAGCCTCTCGCGGCGGTATATTCACGCTTCGCCGTCCTAGTGGCCGGTTTTCAGGCATTCGGGATCGCGCATGGAGGTTTTGCATGAAAAAGGGCATTCATCCCAAGTATGAAATGACCACCATCACCTGCGCCTGCGGAAATGTCATCGAGACCCGTTCGACGGTAAAGAACATCCAGGTTGAAATTTGCTCGGCCTGCCACCCCTTCTTTACCGGCAAGCAGAAACTCGTCGACACCGCTGGCCGCATCGAGCGCTTCAACAGGAAGTACGGCATCAAGTCGCCGGAACAGAAATAAGCGTTCGAGGCTCAAGCTCGAAGAGAAGCCGCCTGCGGGCGGCTTCTCTTTTTTATGCGCCCGGCGGGGCGATTGATGCGAGAGAGTCGGAGAAGCGGCGCCCGCGCCCTCAGAGGCGACGCGGTCTCGTAGTCCTTCCGGGAAAGGGCTATCCCGCGTCGCCCGCGCCCTCAGGGGCGACGATCCAGCTCGGCGATGAGACCGTTCAATCGTGCGCAAGCCCTGCCCCGATGCGAGACGCGGTTTTTCTCGTCTACGCCGAGTTCGGCGACGGTCTTGCCCAGCTCGGGAAGCCAGACCAGGGGATCGTAGCCGAAGCCGCCGGCTCCTCTGCTCTCGCGCAGGAGCTGGCCGGGGCAGGTCTCCTGCACGGCGAAGAATCGATCTTCCGAGAGGACGAGGACGAGGCAGCACACGAAGGCGCAGGAGCGATCCTCTTCCTCGGCCATGCGCGCCAGGAGAAAGCGGTTGCGCCCGGCGGCGTCGAGCTTGGTCTCACCTCCGTCCGGCGAGCCGTAGCGCGCCGACAAGACGCCGGGGGCGCCTCCGAGCGCCCGGACGGCCAGCCCCGAATCGTCGGCGAGCGAAGGCTTGCCGATCAATCGATACAGCGTCAGGGCCTTCTTCATGGCGTTGTCCATAAAGGAGGCGCCGTCTTCCTCGACGTCGAAGCCGCGGAGACCCGCGTCCTCGGGCCGCTTGAGCGTCTGAGCCGGCAAGGCGGGAGCGAGTTCCAGGAGTTTGTGGGCGTTGCCCGTGGCCACGAAAAGTTCCATATCCCACACCTTAGCCGCGGATGCGCGGCCAAGGCAAGAGAGGTCATCACCTACGACAGGGAAGTCCCTATTCTCCACCGGCGACTCCCTGTCGCGGCATATTCCACCCGGACTGCAGCTGTTTGCGCAGATAGTAGATTCCGGAATCCACCGTGCCTTTGGGGACGCCGAGGATGCGCGCGACGATGGAATTGGAAACGAGCGGCTTGAATTTCCCGATATCCCTCAGCGCTCGATTGAGATGGGACCTCTCGCGATCGAGCTTCGCCTTCAGCTCCCCGCGCTTCGCGGCCTCCGGTTCCTCTCGGAGGCGGGATTCGAGGAGATTGATCCTGCACCACGCGGTGTTGCGGCGCGAGCGCATGCGCTCGAATCTCGCGAATTCGGCGTTCAGCGCGCGCCGCGCCTGGGTTGCGGCGGCGCCGAGCCAGGCCGGGTCGACGCCCGCGGCCGCGGCGACGCGCTTCACGTCCTCATCGTCAGCCTCCCAGACGCATTTCAGGAGAAGGAAGACCAATCTGTTGGACGTGGCCTCGTAGGTCGAACCGGCGGCCCTGAATCGCCGAACGGGAGCCGGGGCGAAGAGAGCGGAGGACGAAGGCTCGCCGGGTTCCTCGCACCAGGATTCTTTCTCGACGGGAAGATCGGCGCGCTCGCAGACGAGGTCGCGCTCCGCATGGTATTTCCTGTCGCGACGCACGGTCTTGGCGAGGAATCGCAGGCAGGCGCCGAGGTAGGCGTCGAAGGCGATCCCCCGCTCCTGGAAGCGATCGATGAAAGCGACGATGCGATGCCGATACCGCAACAGGGCATCGGCGGCGGCGTCCTCGTCGTCGAAACCGAAGCGTCGCGGCTCGCGGTAAACCTGCGCGGCGACGCGAAGCACGATATCGCCGACATCGCCTTTGCCGTTCCTGTAATCTAGAACGAGATCGTTCAAGCTGGCCTTGGTCATGGTACCACCTCCGGCGCTTGACGATGCAGGAATCGTGCCGAAGGCCTCAAGCCGGAGGCCCCGTCTCGGGCCGCCAGTCTATGTCATTCCACCATGACGAGTTGAACACCCGTGAATCCGAGCGTGGGCGAAGACGCCCAGGAGAGCGTTTACCTTCGTTTACCTACGGCTCTCGCTGGGCCGGGCCGCTCTCGCTCTCAGCCGTTTTTTAGTCGACGTCGAAAAATGGGGCGAAGGCGGCGGTCAGCTTTTCGAGGACCTCATCGGGACGGCCGCGGATGGAAAGCCCCGCCGCGAGCCGGTGCCCTCCCCCGCCGAATTGGGCGGCTATGGAGCCGACGTCGACCCGCTCGCGCGCGCGAAGACCTACGGTGCAGTCGGTCTCGCTCTCCTGACGAATGATCATCGCAGCCTCGCAGCCGGACACGCTCAGGAGCAGCTGGTAGAGCATGTCCGAGTCGCGGCTCGCCAGGCCGTACCGCTGCTGATCCTCGAGCGTGACATAGGAAACGAGGAGCTGGCCGTCGAAATGCGGCTCGGTGCGCATGAGGATCTCGCCCATGAGCTTGCGGGTGAAGAGGGACTTGCCCCCGTACATTTGATGGAAGGCACGCTTGGGCGAGGCGCCGGCCGCCACGAGCCGCGATACGGCGGCAAAGGTTTCGGCACCCGTCTCGTCGACATGGCGGAAAAAGCCGGTATCCGTGCAGAGGCCGAAAAGGAGGAGCTCCGCCTCCTCGCGCGTCGGCTTCTGGCCCATGGCCTCGATGATGCGCAGGATCATGACGGTGACGGAGGGAGCGCTGTCGTCTATGTACACGACTTCGCCCGCGGCGGCGCCGGCCGCGTGGTGGTCGATGAAGGCCATCTGCACGGGCGGGAGGGTCTCCGCGACCGAGCCGATCCGGCCGAGGCTCGAGCAATCCAGTATGACCGCCGCCGCGCGCTCGGAAGCCTTTTCGGCCGGAACGACGGATGAAAAGCGGTTTTCGAAGGCGAGGATCTCGGTTCTCGTGAAGGGGCCGGAGGAACAAACGGTGGCATCCTTGCCGGTTCGGCGCAGCAAGGACGCCAAGGCGAGCTGGGACCCCACGCAATCGCCGTCCGGTTCCTTATGCCCTATGACGTAGAATGCGTCGTAACGCTCGAAAAAATCGATCAGCTCTCGAGGGACGTCCTTCATAACCAGCCTTTCGGGACTATGACTGAGGAAGATGCATCGCGTGGCCGACTGCGTCTATCCGGTATTCTGCCGAAATGCGCGAAGTATTTCAACAGATCTCTGAACGTAAAAAGCTCCTGCAAAATGCACCTGCATTTCGCAAGAGCCGTCTAAACCTGAGGCATGAGAGAATCCACTCGAATCAGTATTCGAGCTTGGGCGGCTCATCCTTGAACTTGCCGGCGCCTTCGGCCGGAGACAGCATGCCCCACGACGGATCGAAGGGATCGCTCTTGACAAAAAGGACGATATGGTCGAATACGCCGCTCTTGTAGTACACGACCGCGTAGGGGTAGCTGGGATCGTCGCCTCGGACGAGCTCCGCCTTGGCGGCTTGAAGTTTGCCGCTCGCGTCGATGGTGGAATGGAACCAGCCGACGGGAATGTACAAATCCGCGAAATCCCCGTAGCCTTTGCGGTAGACGACGCGGTAGCCCTCGGCGTGCGTATAGACTTTGACCACGTCGAGGTGAACGGGATAATAGTCGGAGGTATCCGCGACGAGTCCCGCCGCAAGTATGGCGAGAAGTAGAAGTACAATGACGGTTCGTTTCATACATCCCTCCGTTCTCGCAAAAGTATAACCTAACCGAGCCATTGTGCAACCCAAAATACCGGATTTTGAGCCGAGAAGCCCCTACATCGTCCGCCCGGGCCGGGGTGGAGTCCGGCCCGAAGACCGGCGCGGCACGCACAAACCCGGTAGCTCCCGCGCGGCATTTCCTGATATCCTGAAAAATCGTGGAAGAGCTCGATCATCGAAGGAACCTCGCGGACGCGGTCTATGCGATCCTCGCCCCGATCTATCCAGACGCTACGCCCCTTCTGCGCTATAGGAACTGTTTCGAATTGCTCTGCGCCGTCGTGCTTTCCGCCCAATGCACCGACGAGCAGGTCAACCGCGCGACACCGAAGCTTTTCGCCGCGTGGCCGGATGCGGAAAGTCTCGCGGCCGCCGACATCGACCGCGTCGCGGAAACGATCCACAGCGTCGGATTCTACAAGACCAAGGCCAGGCATCTGGTGGAGGCCTCCCGCCTTATGGTGGAAAAGCACGGCGGCGAGCCTCCGTCTTCGATGGAGGAGATGCTCGCCTTGCCCGGGGTCGGGCGCAAGACGGCCAATCTCGTCCTCTCGGCCTGCTTCGGACAGCCGGGAATAATAGTGGACACCCACGTCCTGCGCGTCGCTCTCAGGCTCGGACTCGGAGCGAAGGCCGACCCGGCGAACATGGAAGCGAGGATCGCCGAACTCGTATTCCCCGAAAAGCGCAGCCGCTTTTCGCATGCGCTCAACCGCCACGGCAAGTTCACCTGCACGGCGCGAAAACCCGCCTGCCAGGCCTGCCCTCTCGCCCTGATCTGCCCGCGCATCGGCCTCCCCCCATCCTGAGAGAGATCCTATCCTGAGAGAGATCCTGAAGAGCGAAGCATCCAATCGCGGCGCGAGGTGCCGGGCGATATGATCGCATGTCGAACGCGATCGACGATCCCGTGCACGGTCTCGCGCGTGAGCGTTTCGGGGTCGAATATCTCTTTCCCTACCAGCGCCTCGCCGTGGCGAACGTGCTCGACGCCGCGGCGGACGACTCCGAATCGCGGCCGCTCGGGCAGGTGGTGCTCCTGCCCACCGGCTTCGGGAAATCCCTGTGCTTCCAGCTTCCGGCCCTGCTGCTGCCGGGGCCGACCGTCGTCGTCTACCCGCTCCTGGCCCTGATGGACGATCAGAAACGGCGGCTCGACTCGCTCGGGATCCCCTGCGCCCTCTTCCGCGGAGGCCAGGGGCGCGAGGAGAGGCGGGGGGCCGAGGACGAGGTCGCCTCCGGACGCGCCAAGATCGTGATCACGAACCCCGAGTCCCTGGCGCAGGAGCGGCTTCTGTCGTTCATCTCGGATTGCAGGCCGAGCCATGTCGCGATAGACGAAGCCCACTGCGTATCGGAATGGGGAGAAACCTTCAGGCCGGCCTACCTGGAGCTGGGCAGGATACTGAAGCGGCTGGATCCTCCCGCGGTCAGCGCCTTCACCGCCACGGCGGGTCCGGCGGTGCTCGCGTCGATCACCTCGCTGCTGTTCGGGGAAACGGCTCCGAAGTTGATACAAGGGGATGCGGATAGACCGAACATCTCCTACGGCGTCGTGCGCACCCTCTGCAGGGAGCACAGCCTCGCTCGTCTGGCGCGCGAGCTGCCGCGTCCGCTCATCGTCTTCTCGGCCTCGCGAGAGGGCGTCCAATTGCTCGCACGATCGCTGGCGCGGCGGCTCGGCGACGTCGAGGTGAAGTTCTACCACGCCGGGCTCGAAAAGGATGAAAAGCGAGCCGTCGAGCAATGGTTCATGGCGAGCATCGACGGGATTTTGGTGAGCACCTGCGCCTACGGCATGGGCGTGGACAAGCGAAACATCCGGTCGGTGATTCACGTCGAGGCGCCGTCCTCGGTGGAAGCCTACCTGCAAGAGTCGGGTCGGGCCGGGCGGGACGGCATGGCCGCGACGGCGATTCTGCTGGCGGCCCCCGACGACAGGCTGCGCCTGGACGGCGAGGCGGACAGGGGTCGCAGGGCGCGCGCCGAGGCCTTTCTGGGCTATGCGCGATCGGCCTCGGGATGCCGCCGCAGGGCCCTGCTCCAGCTCCTCGACGCCCCCGGGCTGGACACGAAGCCCTGCTCCGGCTGCGACCGATGCGAGGGGCGGGCCTCGGAACTCTTCGAGGGAGAGAAGGAGCTACGCTTTTTCCTGGCGGCCCAGAGTCGGCGCTTCGACGCACGGGGGGCCGCTTCGGCCCTGGCAGGCCGCCGAAGCCAGGGAGGGGCGACCATCCGCTGCGCCGGCTGGGGCAGCATGGCCGAATGGGAGGAGGAGGACATTCACGCGGCTTTGGCCATGGCCGAAAGGGCCGGATTCCTTCAGGTGTGCAAGCGACCATGGAAGGGCAAGCTCACAGCCTCCCGCCCGCGGAAGCCGCGGCCGACCCGAAGCGGCACGCCGCCCAGGTCCCCGACGCGGCCTGGCATCTAATGTGCCGTCCGACTCGCTTCGCTCGACAGCAAACCACGCTCGAGCCCGATCCGCAGGGCCGGCAGCGTTTCGGGCTCGGGCTTTCCGCGCGACCTGAGCCGGCCCCGCGGCGGTCGCTTCATTCGATGAAATCGCCCTCGTCCTGGGAAGGCGGCGGAGCTGAACGCCGCGGCCTGCTGCGGGGGATGTTTTTGGGGGGAAGGCTCGGCGCCTGCGGCCTTCGACGCGGGCCGGCATGGTACACCACCCCCACTCGTCGCAGGATCGACCACACGATTATGGATCCCAGCGCCACGAAGACCACGCGCCAATCGCTCAAGACCTGCATCGACAGCGCCATGTAGCCGTTGAGGTCCACCCTCAGCCCCCCTTGCCCTGGGGAACCGCTTCGACGGCGCCGTAGAGAGCCCTCGCCACCTCCGCCATGTCTCCGGCGCTGAGGTTCTGGAAGGCCAGCCCGAAGTATCGCGCTCCGCGCTCCTCGTAGCGGCGCGCCACCCTGGCCACGCAGGGTATGCTGCGTCCCTCGACGCCGAGACGCAGCCTGAGACTGGCGCCGAGGTTGAAGCGGGGGCCGTCGTGCGGGAGAACGACGAGGAGCCCCGCCGGGGTGGCGTCCACGATCGAGCCTTCGCGGACCGCGTCGCCCGCCCCCTGGACGGAAAAGTAGTCGTGCCGGCGCAAGAACCAGGCGAGCACGCGCGAGAATTCCCAGGCGAGGTCCACCGCCGCGAAATCGAGGGCCCGGGGACGGTCGGAGCCGTTCGTGAGAATGACGACCCCCACGGTGTAATGATAGTAGAGGACGGGACACCAGATAGCCGAACTGAGGCCTGCGACCGCGCGCTGCGAAAGATAGGCCGCGAGGCGCGAGCCGCCGGCGAGCGACACGGGTCCCTCGAAATCCTCGACCATGTCGCGCGTCACGATGCGGCCCGAGGGATAGGGATCGGCCAGGGGGAGGCCGCTCAGGGTCGAGGGCACGAACAGCACACGTCCGAGGCGAGCCGCCAGGTCTTCGGCCGTGTCCGCCGGACCGCGGTCCTTGTACATGACGACGCGGCCCTCGCTCGCGAGCGCGGAGGCCTTCGACTTGAAGCTCTCGATCAGGGAAACGAGATTGCTGGAATCGAGGCCTTCGCGGAGCTCGGGAAGCTCGACCTCGATCCATTCCTCCGACTCGGGGCAATCGAGCTTGAGATCGGCGTCGGGGAGGAGAAACTCGACGCTGAGCCCATGGGGCGGCGGCACGCGGGGCCAGCGGCGGGAGAGACTGCGATACATGGCTTCGGGGAAGCCGAGCTCTATGGAGGGACTCGTCGCATACACGATGCTTTCGAAGGCGACTCCCTGCCCGCGAAAGTCGAAATAGACCGACACGCGCTGCCTGGGGCTCAGTCGGGGAAGGCCGGCCGATGCGGGTGAGAGGGAAAGCCGGTCCTTGGCCGACGAAAGCAGGCGGCAGGTGATGGTGCGGCCGGCCGCCTGGACTCGCACGTCCAGCCGGCTCTCAACCGCCGCGCTGAGGATGAACTCGCGTTCGACACGATCGATCCGTACGGCCACGTTTACCACGCCCCTTCGTGTGAATTTCGGCGAAAACCCAGCCTTGATGAAGGATGATAAGGACTATATCATAGTGTGAAGCGATACGATACGAGATGCTGTTTCGAAACGGCACAGGCATAAGGAGCCGTCCATGGCGAAATTCACGAACCTCGACGTCAGTCCCGCCTTCCGAGAGCTTACGAACCTCAGGCCGCCCGCCCTCGCCTCCCTGCTTTCGGCGAAGCGCGTCGCCTCCTGCGATATCCCGATGGGCGGCGGGCTCAGCTTCAACTGGGCGGCCTCGCCGGTGGACGAGGCGATCCTGGACGCGCTCAGGCGGCTCGCGCTCGAGCAGGAGCTCGTGGCCAAGTACCGCATCCTCGTCGAGGGAGAAATCATGAACCCCGGCGAAAAGCGCATGGTGCTCCACCACCTGGCGAGGGGACAGCTCGGCGCGAAGGTCGAGCGCGAGGGACGCGATCTCCGCGAGTTCTACGAGGCCGAGCGGAAGAAGGCCGCCGAGTTCGCGACCGCGGTGCATTCCGGCGCGATCCGGGGCTCGACGGGCAAGACCTTCACGACGGCGGTCCAGATCGGCATCGGCGGCTCGGACCTGGGACCGCGCGCCCTGTACCTCGCCCTCGAGCGCTGGGCGCGGACCGAGGGCCGCGCACGGATGGAGGCGCGGTTCATCTCCAATGTCGATCCCGACGATGCCAACACCGTCCTCGACCGCTGCGACCTCGAGCGCAGCCTCTTCATCCTCGTCTCGAAGAGCGGCACGACGCAGGAGACCCTCGCCAATGAGGTGCTTGTGCGGCGCCGCCTGGAAAAGGCAGGTCTCGAAAGCGCGCGGCACATGGTGGCGGTGACCAGCGAGACGAGCCCCCTGGCCAGGAACCCCGGCTACCTCGCCTCGTTCTACATCGACGACTTCATCGGCGGCCGCTACTCCTCCTCGAGCGCGGTGGGCGGCGTCGTGCTCTCCCTCGCCTTCGGGCCGGAGACCTTCGCGGCCTTCCTCGAGGGCGCGCACGAGGCGGACAGGCTCGCCCTGGAGAGCGATGTTTCGCGCAACGCGGCGCTCCTCGACGCGCTGATCGGCGTGTACGAGCGCAACGTCCTGGGCATGGGCGCCACGGCCGTCCTGCCCTACTCGGACGCCCTCGCCCGCTTTCCCGCGCATCTGCAGCAGCTCGACATGGAATCCAACGGCAAGAGGGTGAACCGCGACGGCGCCAGCCTGGCCTACTCCACCGGCCCCGTCGTGTTCGGCGAGCCCGGCACGAACGGCCAGCACTCGTTCTACCAGCTCCTGCACCAGGGCACCGATCCCGTGCCCCTGCAGTTCATCGGCTTCCGCTCGGGCCAGACCGCGGGCGACGTCGAGGTCGAGGGCTCGACGAGCCGGGCCAAGCTCCAGGCCAACCTGATCGCGCAGATCGTCGCCTTCGCCCGCGGCAAGACCGATGCGGACCCCAACAAGAGTTTCCCGGGCGGACGGCCCAGCACCCTCATCCGCGGGGAGCGGCTCGGCCCCGCGGCGCTCGGGGCCCTGCTCGCGCACTACGAGAACAAGGTCATGTTCCAGGGCTTCGCGTGGAACATCAACTCCTTCGATCAGGAAGGGGTCCAGCTCGGGAAGGTCCTGGCGAAGAAGGTGCTCGCCGCCTCGGGCGGCGGCGCCTCGGGCGGCGAGGCTTCGGGCGGCGGCGCCTCGGGCGGCGAGGCCGACGAACTGCTCGCGGCCTACGCGTCGATCCTCCTCCCGCGGAAGATCTAACTATGGAGGATTCGCGCGTCCTCGCCTTCACGGGCGGCGGCACCGGCGGGCACATCTATCCCGGCCTCGCGGTGATCGAGGCTCTGCGTTCCCGGGGCTTCGCGGGCAGGATAGTGT
Organism: bacterium; assembly: GCA_021779995.1. GTDB lineage: Bacteria > Spirochaetota > Spirochaetia > Treponematales > Rectinemataceae > JAJXZP01. The sequence goes on from JAJXZP010000319.1 coordinate 22,318, forward strand.
GGATAGGATCGCGCAAGGAATCGGACCGGAAGATCGTCGAGGCGACGGGGGTCGAGTATCTC
>JAJXZP010000103.1 GCA_021779995.1 bacterium
CGGCGGCCCGGAGGACGGCGGCGCCGACCCACGCGGCCCTCGGGCCGGAGACCGGCCCGAGAGCGATGTCGCGCAACGCGGCGAAGGCGCCGGGCCCGCGCCGAGCGGCGGCGGTCCGAGCGTCGTCGTCGCCCTCATCCTCAACATGTACACCCTCCCCGGGTATCGGCGGCGCGGCTTGGCCTCCGAGCTCCTCGGGCGCTGCATCGAGGAGGGGCGGAGCCGGGGAGTCCGGCGCCTCAGGCTCCAGCCGACCGAGGACGGCCGGGTCCTCTACGAGCGCTTCGGCTTCCGCCGGGCGGGCGGCGACATGCTGCTCGACCTGGCCTGAGCTGCGCGGAAAGCCGCGCAGCAGGCAGGTCCGGCCCCGCCCTCAGTGCGCGTTCAGCTCGGCCGAGATCGCCTCGGCCTGAACCTCCGGGGCGAGCACGAACAGGATATCGCCCCGCCTGAGCCGCGTGCCGCCCTTGGGCGCCAGGATGGTGTCGTCCCGGACGATCGAGGTTATGAGCACGCCTTCGGGCAGGCTCAGGTCGCCGATCCGGAAGCCGCCTTCCGCCTCCATCCTTTCGATCCTCAGCTCGAACATGTCGAGTTCGCTCTTCCGCGTGGCGAGAAGCTCGACGGTGTGCCGCAGCGGCGGCGGACCCGGTTCCACGAGACCGAGCCGGCGCGCCGCGAAGTCGAGCGTCGAGCCCTGGGCCAGGCAGGAGACGAGCACGGCGAAGAAGACCAGGTCGAACATTCTGTGGTCGGGGTCGAGCCCGTAGGCCGCGGGGTAGGTGGCCAGGACTATCGGGACGGCACCCTTGAGCCCACCCCACATGATGAAGAGCCGCTCGCGCCAGGAAAAACGGAAAGGCGCGGTGCAGAGGATCACGGCGACGGGCCGGGCGAGGAAGATCACCAGGAAGGCGATCAGGAGGCCCTCCCTCCACACCGTGACGAGGCTCTTGGGGAAGACGAGGAGTCCGAGGAGGAGAAAGAGAGCCATGTTCGAGAAGGTCGACACGCCTTCGATCATCGCGGCCACGCCCCGCTTGTACACGAAGTCCGCGTTGCCCAGCCAGTAGCCCGCGAAGAATACGGCCACGATGCCGTTGGCCCCGAGCGCCTCTGCGGCACCGTAGGCGAGGAGGGCGACGCCGATCGAAAGCGCCTGGTAGTAGCCGCGGTTGTCGGTGTCGAGCCGGTCGAAGAGGACGCGTGCCAGGGCGCTGACGAGGAAGCCCGCGCCTATCCCTCCCCCGATCTGCCAGGCGAGACGGCCGGCAAGCTCCAGGGGCGAGCCGGTCTTGCCCGCGGCGAACTGCAGAATGAAGAGGGTGAGGAGAATGGCCATGGGGTCGTTGGCCGCCGACTCGATCTCGATCGTCGAGGACACGCGGCGTCGGATCGCCTTTCGGCGGAGGATGCCGAGCACCGCAGCCACATCGGTGGAGGAGATCATCGCGCCGACCAGCAGGGAGGTGAGGAGCGAGTAGCCCGCCACCGCGTGTATGAGGAGGCCGAGGATGGCCGCGGTCGCCGCGACGCCCAAGGTGGCCAGGCTGAGCGCCGGCCCGAAGGAGACGGCGAGCGAGCTTTTGCGCGTGCGGAATCCGCCTTCGAAGATTATGAAAATGAGCGCGACTGTCGCGATTTTCTGGGCCAGCGCGGTGTCGTCGAAATAGACGAGGCCGAGGACGTCGCTGCCGGCGAGCATGCCGATGCCGAGAAAAAGGAGGAGCACCGGCACGCCGAAGCGGTCGCTGATTTTCGTGGAGAAGATGGCCGCGATGAGGAGGACCGCCGCCAGCAAGATGAAGGTCGGGCTCATGCCGCGCCGCCCTGGCCGAAGACCCCGCGCCAGTTGTCGGAGCCGATCCGCTCCAGATTGTCCCAGGCGCTGTGCGCGACGTCGCTCTTGCGCTTCATCTCGAGGGCGAACTGGTTCATGGAAAAGTGATTGAAGACCCAGGCTCGTGGAGGAGCTTCGCCCGGTTCGGCGGCGCTCCGAGCCCCGGCGCCGCGGCGCTTGGACGAGGCGGCCTGGACCAGGCGCGAAAGCTCCTCCCGATAGGCGGAGAAGAGCCCTCCGCGCCGCAGCTCGCCCCTGCCCGAGATCCAGAGGGCGGCCGAGCCCGCGCCCCGGCCCGCGCCGAAGGCCAGGAAAAGCCGCCAGGCGAGATCGGCCATCGCGCGCTGGCTCTCCGCGAGGAGGGCCTCCAGCCGCCCGCGCTCGGGCCCCGCGAGGGCGAGGAGCTGGCGCAGTTCCGCCGTCTTGGGCGTGTGCACGGGCGTCTTGTTGAGGATGAGCACCTCCCGCCGGAAGTCGATCCCGAGCTCCCGCTCGAACCACCCCGCGGCCAGCTTGCCCGACTGCCCGACGAGGTAGCGGCGGTTGACCTCGAGCTGCTCCTTTTTCCCCGGATTGTCGGCGACGAGGAGAACGCGGATCGAGTCACCCGTGCGCACCGCATCGAGCGCCTCGTTGTAGACGATGGACGTCTCGACGCGATAGTCGCCGTAGCCGAGTTCCTCCCTGAGCCGCTCCTGCAGCGGGCCGAGATAGGAGTGCTCCGCCGACCAGCGCCGCACGAGGGCGCGGAACTCCCGTCGGACCGAATCCAGCTCGGCGTAGGCAGCGCTTCTCATGAAACGAGGATGCCGGAGTGCGGGGAGAGTTGGCAATGGGGAGCCGCGAAAATCTAAGAATTAGAATGCTTTAATGGAGCGCCTTTCCCCTTGCGCCCGGCCAAAAACGCATTAAATCGAGGCTCTTTCACGGATGATTCGATTCCTGAAAAAGCCGCCTCGGCTCCGGCGAGCCTCTTCCAGCTCGCCTCTCTCGGGGTCTATAGTCTCACTCATGATCCACTGCACTCGCACAAGCATCGTCAGGTTCGCGGCCGCCTCCGCGGTCCTCGCCCTCGTAGCCTTCGCGTCGCCCAGGGCCTTCGCGCAAAGCGCGGCGCAGGACCCGGCCGGCGCCGCGCCGGCGGCCGGCATCGAGAAGGCCACATCGGCCCTCGCGGCCGCGGGCATTCCCGGGAAAGTCCGGCGCGAGATCGAGGCGCGCATCGAGAAGCGCGGCGAGCGCTTCCGCGAGCTTTTGTCGGCGGCCCTCGCGGACGCGGCGGCCGATCCCTGGCTCCTCGCCCGGGTCGACAAGACGAAGGGCCTGTCCAAGGACTACGTGCCCGCCGATCTCGTGCATCTCGACGGCACCGGCATCAGCGTGTCGCGCCGCGGCCACGAGCTGCGCGAGCCGGCCTATCGGGCCCTGCTGGCCATGGAGCATGCGGCTCGGCGCGACGGGGTCGATCTCATGGTCGGTTCCGCGTATCGTTCCTACGCGTACCAGGCCGGGGTCTTCGCCCGCGAGGTCCGGGACTACGGGCGCGTCCAGGCCGAGCGCGAGTCGGCCCATCCCGGCTCCTCCCAGCACCAGCTCGGCCTGGCCATCGACTTCGCGCCGATCGACGACTCCTTCGCCGCCACGCGGGCCTCGCGCTGGCTCAGGGAGCACGCGCGGGCCTTCGGCTTCTCGCTTTCGTACCCGAAGGGATATGAGGCGATCACGGGCTACCGGCCCGAAAGCTGGCACTACCGCTACATCGGCACGGCCGCCGCCGCGCTCGAGGGCGAGTATTTCGGCGGGGTGCAGCAATACTTGATCGAGTTCTTCGAGGCGTACCGCTCGCGTTGAAGCCCTCGGCGGCGCGCGTGCCCGAGTCTGGGCGAGCGGCCAGCTTCGGCCCCGACGAAAAAGGGGGCGGCCGCTTTCCTGCGACCGCCCCCTTCCCCTTTTCGCCCGCCGCTCTTCCCGCGCGGCGGTCGGCTCCCTTCGTGGCCGTCGGACTTATCGCTTTATCTGTTCGCGGGGCGTGCGGCCCGCCTCCATCCTGAAGCCTTCCGAGAGCGAGTCGCTGACTTTCTTCAGCGCCTTTTCGCTCGTGAACCCGTAGTCGAGGAGCACGGCCGATTCGATCTGGTCGTAGGCGATGTTGCCCGCCTCGTACTCGCAGAAGATGTTCGCGAGGTAGACGACGTAGACGACGTCGCGGTATTCGCCGGCTTCCAGCCCCGGCTCGTGATGGTAGCGTATGGCCGAGACGAGCGACTCGGGGAAGTTCCATTTCTCGGCGATCCGCGCGCCGATCTCGGCGTGGTTCATGCCGCCGGCCATGTCCTCGAAGGTGTCCGAGGGGAGTCCCTTGTCCTTCACGAAGGAGCGGATCTTGTCCAGGAGGGCGGGGTGGACCGAGGAGAAGACGATCTTGCCCATGTCGTGGAGCATGCCGCCGACGTAGGCGTCGTCCAGGAGGCCGCGCACGCTGCTCTTGAAGTTCTTGGCCAGGTTGTGGGCGTAGTACGCCGTCCTGTAGCAGTGGTCCCAGAGCTTCTTCTTCTCGACGCTGCCGTCGTCTCCGAGGATCTTGAGGGTGCCGTAGGAGTATAGGAGGTTGCGCAGGGCCTTGACGCCGACCATCTTCACGGCGTCGACGATGTTGTCGACTTTTTTCGAAAGCATGTAGGCGGCGGAGTTGACCAGCTTGAGGAGATCGGCGGTCATGGCGGGGTCGGTGGAGATGTAGCGGGCGATGTCGACGATCTGGCTGTTCGGGTCGGCGATGAGCCTCTGGATCTGGACGATGCTCTCGGGGAACTGGGGCAGGCTCGTGATGGACTTGACCACCTCGTCGGTCAGGACGGAGACGGTCTCGATCTTGGTGGACGCCACCGGCACCGTGATGCGGGCCACGGTCTCGCCGCTCTCGGCCCAGAGATCGAAGCATTCCTCGTCGAGACCGATTTTCTTGAGCATGAGCACGAGGATCACGAGGCCGAGACCGGCGCCCTCGGAGGGGTCCAGGACCTGCGAGAGAGCCTCCTCCAGGCTCGTGTACTTCCGCGAGCGCGCGAGCTTGTCGTGGATCCTGATGTATTCCTTCTTGTTGATCTCGACGTTGTTGCGGATCTCGAGGATGATGTTGGAGCCCTTGGCCTGGAAGATGATCTTGACGTAGAAGCCCTTTTCCTTCTGCTTCTGCAGGTACCAGGCTATGTTGTCCATGGTGTCCTGCTTGAAGGTCCTCATGCCTTCCTCGTACTGCTCGGGATCGTTGATCTCGAGGCCGCGCGACTCGAAGTATACGCGCTTGGTGTTGGCCTTCTTGGCGTTGACCGCGAGCTCGCGGAGGCAGTAGACCAGGTAATCCTTGAGTTTCTTCTGGCCCAGCTCCGCGAGAAAGACATCGAGGACTTCTTCCATGTAGACTTCGATGTCGTGGGGGAGGGTGTAGGTCAGGATGTTGAGCGCGATGGCGTTGTGCGCGGCCTTCTTGATCTTGGCCACATCTACGACGAGTTCGCTCGCGGGCATGCGCACCACCTTTCACTTTTCGATATGCGAAAACGATTATAGGGCAATGATAATCTTCCGCCCGGCTATTTTCAACTCATTCTCCACCCGGGCGCCTCAACCCAGGTAGGTCTTGACCGTCTTGGCCATCCTGAGCAGCTCCTTTCGCACGCGGCCGTTGAAGGAATCGGCGGGGAAATCGCCGCGCTCGTCGCACAGGCCGGCCGGCATGCCGGTCAGCACCTCGATCCCCTCGTTGATCGTCGAGACCGCCCATACATGGAAGCTGCCGTCGGCCACGGCCTCCTGCACCTCGCGGTTGAGGGTCAGGTTGGCCACGTTGCGCCGCGGAATCATGACGCCCTGGGTGCCGGTGAGGCCCACCTGGCGGCAGACGCGGTAGAAGCCCTCGATCTTCTCGCAGACGCCGCCGACGGGCTGCACCTGCCCGACCTGGTTCATCGAGCCGGTCACGGCGACGTCCTGCCGCAGGGGAATGTTCGCTATGGCCGACAGGAGGGCGTAGACGGCCGTCGACGAGGCGGAGTCGCCCTCGACGGCGGTGTAGGACTGCTCGAAGCAGATGCTGGCGGTCGCGGCGAGGGGGAAGTCCCGCGCGTAGTGGCTGCGCAGGAAGCCTTCGACGATGAGGACCGCCTTGTCGTAGATCTCGCCCGAGAGTCCCGACTCGCCCTCGATGTTGATGACGCCGCCCTCGCCCGGGCTCACCTGGGCCGAGATGACCGCGGGCATGCCGAAGGCGTAGTAGCCGCGGTCGTGGACGGCGAGGCCGTTGACCCGGCCGACGGCCGAGCCGCTCGCCTGGAGGATGATCTCGCCCGAGCCGATCAGGTCGCCGATCTTCTCCTCGGGCAGGTTCGCCAGGTGAGCCCGGGCGGCCACGGCGCTCCGCACCGCCTGAGCGTCGATCGCCGCGGAGGCGGCGAGGCGGGCGCGGTAGTCGGACTCGCGGAGGATGTCCGCCACCATCCCGAAGCGCGTGGACAGGCGGCCGCGGTACTCGGCCAGGCGCGCGCCCTGCTCGACCAGGCTGGCGAGGCCGGAGGGCGCGAGCTCGCGGAGCCCCTCGTCCTCGCAGATCCGCCTGGCGAAGGCGGCGTAGTCGCGCAGGCTCTCCTCGTCGAAGGGCATGGACGAGTCGAACTCGGCGTGGACCTTGAAGAGCTTCTGGAAGTCGGGGTCGGTCTGGTAGAGGATGTCGTAGCTCGACTCGCCCCCGATCATGATCACCTTGACGTCCGCCTTGGCCGCCTCGGGCTTGACCCAGCCCGAGGGCCCCAGCGGACCCTCGCGGGGATACACTTCGGCGCGGCCGTCGAGGAGGGCGCGCTTGAGGCGCAGCCAGGCCTCCTCGTCGCCGATCACGTCCTCGGCGCGCAGCACGAGGAAGCCGCCCGAGGCCTTGAGGAAGCTCCCCGCGCGGATCCGCAAATAGGCGGTGCGGGTGTCGCCCTCGTCCTCGGGCTTGGGCTCGACCGAGCCGAAGAGGTTGAGGGTGTTCGGGTGGTTCTCGACGACCACCGGAACCCGTTCGAGCCCCTCGCGGCCGACGACGACGTTGACGCCGTAGCGCGCCAGGGCCGGGCTCCGGCGCCGGCGCGGCGGCTCGTCGGGGCTTTCGCCGCGGAAGAGGAAGAGGTGGCCCACGATGTCCTTTTTCAGGCTTTCGAGCCAGGAGCGGAGCGCCGGCTCCGTCCATCTTTCGGCGAGCAGGGACACTTCGGCGTCCACGTGCGGCGCCAAAGCCTCGTTGCGCAGCTCGGCCAGGCGCGCATCGAGCTCCTGGCGGCCGCGCCTCAGTTCCGCGAAGAGCCGCTTCATGCGGTCCATGTAGGCGTACCACTGCTGGCGCCGCCGGTCGTAGTCCTCGGCCGGATACTCGCCGGCCGACACCTTGGCCTGGAGCGCCTCGAAGCTCGTCTCTTCCGGCTCCCCGCCCTCGACCGGGAGGAGGGGCACGATGTCCATGCTCGCCTGGCCGCCCGCCTCGACCTGGATGGGGCGGAACGCGTCGGCCGCGAGATCGGCCTCGAAGGAGGCGAGGAGGGCGTTTTCCTTGGCTTCGACCTCGGATGTGGCCTCGGACTCGGCCTTCTTGGTCTCGGCGCTCTCGGCGTGGAGGGCCACGATGCGCTTGAGGCTCTCGACGAGGCGGTGCAGGTCGCGCTTGAAGGCGCTTCCGCCGCCCGCCGGCAGGGCGAGGGAGGCGGGCTCGAGCGGGGCGTCGAAGTTGTAGACGTAGGCCAGGTCGCGCAGGCCTCCGGCGGCGGGCGGCACTTCCGCGAGGACGCGGAGCACGGCCGTGCGGCGGCCCGTCCCCGGAGCCCCCGAGGCGTAGACGTTGTAGCCCTTCGAGTGCACATTCACGCCCATCTTGAGCGCCTCGAGGGCGCGGCTCTGGCCGATGACCGCGCTGCCCCATGCGGGAAGGGCGGAGCGCAAGGCGGCTTCGGCCCGCTCGGAAGAGACCGTGAAGGCTATGTCCTGGGCCGAGAGTTCGAGATTCGAGATATCCATGGGACTCCTTCGGTGTTCGCGACCGGTGCCGGCAAAGATACTACTTCGCGTGGGCGATCAGGGTCGAGACCGGCACGATGGCGTAGCCCTCGTCCTCGAGCGCGTCGATGAGCAGGGGGATTTCGCGGAAGAGATAGTCGTCGCGCCCTCCGTCGGGAATGCCGAGGCGGATCGGGATGATGGAGCCGGGCTCGGCCTGGGCGACCACCCGCTCGATGATGGCGTGGGCGCCCAGGTAGGAGCCGGGCAGGCTGGCGGCGTCATCCTTGCCGATCCAGTCGAGGGGATCGATGTCGCGTCCCACGTAGGTGTAGCCCATGCTCCCGCCCGCGGCCACGATCTCGGAGTTGGTCGTGTAGTAGGGCATGTGCCAGAGCAGGGACAGCTCCTTGCCCGTGGCGGAGTACCACTCGTCCTCGGTCCGGGCGAGCCCCCGGCGGATATAGTCGCGGTCGATGCGGAAGCGCGCGTCGGAGGGATCCGCGTCGGTGAAGAACATCGAGCCGACCTCGTTGCCCGAGGCGGCCAGGAGCCGGGCGGCCCCCGGGCTCTCCCTGATGAACTCGCCGTTGACGAAGAAGGTCGCGCGCAGGCCGTCGTCCTTGAGGGTGCGCAGCACCTGCGTCAGCCCCTGGGTCGAGTCCACGGCGTCGAACACGAGGGCGAGTTCGCGCCTGCGGATGCGCGAGCCGTGGTCGAAGATGCCCTGCGCCCGCGGCTCGTCGCGCTCGGGAAAGGGCGCGTAGACTCGCTCGGGAGGCGGAAAGAGCGCTCGCGTGCCCGGCGCCGCCAGCGACCTCACCATGAGGAGGTCGCGATAGGGGGCCGCGGCGAGATCGTCGAGGTAGACGCGGTAGGAGTCCGAGCTCGCCGACGCGGGGCCGACGGCGAAAGCCGGCCGGGCGACCCAGGCCGGCGTGGCCGACGCGGCGGCGCCTTTATCGGAGGGCGGCGGCGCGTAGGCGCCCTCGTCGGTCTTCACGAGGATGCCGTCGTCGTCGGCGCGGCCGTAGGCCTCGACCTGGGACAGCGCGACGAGGCCGCGCGCGCCCGTGGACAGCCGCACCGTCTCGATGCGGCGGGAGCCCGCCGCGACGATCCGGTCTTCGGAGAGCCACAGCGCGTGCAGGCAGCCCGGAGCGGCGATCTTCTGGAGACTGGACCAGTCGGCGTACGACCGGATCTCGACGCCGGCCGGCGTCACGATCGCGACCTTGGAGCCGTCGGGCGACAGCCGCATCTCGGTGGCGTCCCTGGCGTCGACCTCGGTCACCTTCGAGCTCAGGTCCAGGAGCCCGGCCGAGAGGGGCGCGGCGAAGCGGAAGGCGTCGGAGCTTGTGTCGCCGTCTCTCAGGGAGCCGGTGAAGATGGTCAGGGGGCCCTGCGAGGGCCAGAGCACGTCGCGCACGGTCGTGTCGCCCTGGAGGTAGAGGTAGGGCAGGGCCGAGACCCGGGCCGGCGCGCCGAAGTCGTCGGGATCGAGGTAGACGAGAAAGAGGTTCCGCCCTCCCTTGGACAGGAGCACGCGGGTACCCTCCGGCGCCACCCAGAAATCGTCGAAGTTGGGATCGAAGGAGAAGGGCGTCTTCCCGGCGAGCACGCCCATGCCCACCGCGCCGCGATAGAGGGCTTGGACGAAGAACTCGGCCGGAAGAATGCGGAAGAGCGAGTAGCCGCGGAGGTAGAAGAGCGAGCCGTCGGAGGCCCAGCGCGCGCACTGGATCCGGCCGTCGCCGATGCGGCGGAACTCCTCGTCGAAGATGTGCCCTTCGGTGTACTGCCTCATGCTGAAGTAGTAGAGCGAGCCGCCCTTCGCGTAGACGAAGTTGCGCGAGTCGGGCGACCAGCGGGCGGGAAAGTCCTCGACCGAGTACTCGACCCGGGACGACACCGTGATCTCGGTGCCCTTGGCCACGTCGAGGAGCACGAGGCGGGCGTAGGCCGCCGAACTGGGCACGGTGCTGAGGACGTAGGAGCCGTCGGGGCTCGCCGCGCACTCGGGCAATCGTCCCTGCCAGACGGGCGAGCCGCGCGCGAAGGCGGGGTAGCCCCGGACGGGTTCGAGCGAGTCGAGGGCCGCGTCGCTCCGGAACAGGCCGAAGCGGTTCTGGACCTGCAGGATCTGTCCCCCTTCGATGAGGGAGACGTGCTCGGGGTAGACGGTCAGCTGGCGCGCGCCCGAGGCGTCGAGGTTCGCGAGGAAGAGCGTGCCGTAATCGCCGCCTCCGGGAAGGCCGGCCGTGGCCGTGAAGAGGAGGTCGTTATCCTTGCCGAGGTCGAGCCCGCCGAATCCCACCTCGGCGCCGGCCGCCGCCAGGCATACGAGGCCGAAAGCGAGGGCCGCCCCCACGTTGATCGTGCTGCGTTTCATTGTCCACCGTCCCGAAAAATCTCGTCGATCCTGGGGCGCCCGCGCCTCGAACCGGGGCCGACGCCCGCACGCTCAGCGAAGCGCCGAAAATTCCTCGCAGACGTGGGTGCCCCTCGTGTTGCCGTGCTTCATCCGGCACCAGCCCTCCGCCCCCGCGTCGGTCTTGATCTTGCCGGTCTCTTTATCGTAGCTTCTGCGGCCGTCCCATTGGATGCAAGCGAAGCAGCGCCGACTGCCGGCCGGGTAGATGTCCTGCATGTTCCCCCCCCGCTTTTCGATAGAGAAGAAGGCATACTATCCGCCCTGCGCCGTCGCCGAGACCTGCGGGGACCCGGCGATACGCTCGAGGCGGCGCCGCTTGAACCGGCGGCGAGGCAAAACCGTCCCTTTGTCTTATCGGCAGAAGTCTCCGGGCTGCCAAGCCGATAGGGAGTCGGGGCGCTGATACAACTATAGCGCAGGCGGGCGGAGAGTCATCCGGCGGCGGCGGCGGATTCTCGACCGAGAGCGATGCGTCGGACGATGTCGGCCACCGCGTCTTCTTCGTTGCTCCGATCCGAGACGAAGCGCGCGACGGCCTTGATCTCGGGCAGGGCGTTCGCCGGGGCGCAGCCCCAGCCCGCGGCTTTGATCATCGTGTAGTCGTTCATGGCGTCGCCGATCGTCATGACTCTGTCCATGGCGATGCCGAGCTTGGCCGCCAGCCTTCCGAGCGCGGCGCCCTTGTCCGCCTCCAGGGGCAGGACCTCGAGGAAGTAGGGTTTGGACGTGAAAACCTCGGCCCGGCCTCGGAACAGGGCCGCCAGCTCCTTCAGGAGTCCGGCTACGGCCTCGGGCTCGCCGGGCACCACGAATTTGACCTGGCCCTTGGCGAAGAAGCCTTCGCCTTCCTCGATTTGCACGAGAGGCTGGCCCGTCCTCCGCGAGTCGCTTTCGGCCCAGGGGGTGCGGCGGTTCACATAGATGGTGCCCCCGTCGTACATGTGCCAGGGGAAGCCCCGCTCCTCGATGGCGGCCGCGACTTCGCGGCAAAGCTCGGGGGACAGCAGGCGCAGGTCGATGACCCGGCCGCTCTGCGATTCGATGATCTCCGCGCCGTTGGAGCAGATGAGGTAGTCGCCGGGGCCGTCGAGCCCGAGCAGGGAGGCGTAGTGGCGCATCGAGTAGATGTTGCGGCCCGAGGCGAGGACCAGTTTGATGCCGGCGCTTTCCGCCTCGGCGAGGGCGCGCCGGTTTTCCTCCGATACGCTGAGATCCTCCCGCAGGAGGGTGTCGTCCAGGTCGAGGGCGATGAGATCTACATTCATAGGTCCCGAGGTATACATCGAATCGACGTCCAAGGTCGAGCCGAGCGGGACAGCCTTGCTGCGGGTCGCGCTTTTCGCGTATTCTCGCGCCCATGTCCGATGAAGCCGGGAACATGTTCCGCGAAGGCGGCAAGCTCTCCCTCCTCACCATGGCGTCCCGCATTCTGGGACTCGCCCGCGAGATGACCCGGGCCGCCTTCATGGGCACGGGCGTCCTGGCCGACGCCTTCGCGGCGGCCTTCACGCTGCCCAATTTCCTGAGGCGTCTCTTCGCCGAAGGCTCCATGACGGCGGCCTTCATCCCGACCTTCACCGGCTACCTCGCGGAGAAGGACGAGGAGAAGGCCAAGGAATTCCTTTCGGCGACCTTCACGGTGCTCGTGGCGCTCGTCCTCGCGGTCGTCGCGCTCGGCATAGCCTTCGCGCCCTGGATCGTGCTCATCTTCAGGTCGGATCGCTCCGAGACCGCCTTGCTCACCCAGATGATGTTCCCCTTCCTGGCCCTCGTCTCGGTGGCGGCCTTCTTCCAGGGCATCCTCAACTCGATCGGCGTGTTCACTCCCTCGGGCATGGCTCCGATCCTGTTCAACGTCTGCTGGATCGCCGTGCCCTATCTCGTGGGCAACGCCTTCGGCAATCCGGCCCGCGCGATGGCGGTGGGCATCGTCATCGGCGGCTTCGCCCAGGCCCTCGTCCAGCTTCCGGCGGTGCTCCGCGCCGGCTGGCGCTTCGGTTTCATAAGCCCCCGCCGCGCCTTGCGCAATCCGGGCATGAGGCGGGTCCTCGCCCTCGTGGCGCCGACCATACTCGGCATGGCCGCCTACCAGGTCAACTTCCTCGTCAGCTCCGCCCTCGCGACCGATGCCGGCACCGGAGCCCTCTCGAGCATCCAGTACTCGCTCCGGCTCCAGGAGCTCGTCCTGGGCGTCTTCGTCGTCTCCCTGAGCACCGTGCTCCTGCCCGACCTGGCCGGTTCGGCCCGGGAGGGAGACTGGGGCTCCTATTCCGATTCCCTCGGCAAGGGCCTGCGCGCCATGATCCTCGTCACGGTGCCGGTCGCCCTCTTTTCCATGGTGGTGGGCAAGGACATAGTGACCCTCCTCTTCAAGGCTCGCGAGTTCGACGCCGAGTCGGTGCGGCTCACCACCGCGGCTTTTTTCTGGCACATGACGGGACTCGTGTTCATCGCCATGAACCGCGTCATCGCCCCCGCGTTCTACGCCTGCTCGGATACGAAGACGCCGACCTGGGCCGGCGTGGTATCCTTCGGGGCCAATATCCTCCTGGCGGTCGTGCTGGTCGGCCCGATGAAGGGGCCGGGCATAGCCCTCGCGCTATCCGCGGCCAGCGCCGTCAACACCTTCGTCCTCGTGGCCGTCCTCCTCAGGCGGAATATTCCCGGCGCCTCCCGGGCCGTGGCGGCGGCCGGCAGGTATTTCCTTAGGCTGCTCGCCTTTTCGGTCCTGGCGGTAGCCCCGGTCCTCCTCGCCAGGCGGGAGTTCGCCCAGGTTTTCGGCTCGGCCCGATCGCGTCTGGTGTCGGCCGGTCTCCCCCTCCTCCTCGATACGATCGTTTTTGCGGTGATCGGCGTGGGGCTCCTCGTCATTTCGAAGGACGAAATGGCCGCTCTGATCGTTTCCGCCCTCCGCCGGCGAAGAGGTAGGCCGGGCCGAGGATGACGGGACCGATCGCCGTAGAAGCAAACTTCATGCCTAAAATACGGAGTCACGAGTCTTGACAAGGGAAATACCTCGATGCTAAAGTTCCGACGCTTCTAAAATGCCCTTGTAGCTCAGTTGGCAGAGCATATCCATGGTAAGGATAAGGTCAACGGTTCGATTCCGTTCGAGGGCTTGCTGTCTGCAGGTTTGCAGGTCGGAACCGCAGGACGTGGGCGATAAACGCCGCCGTTCGCGGGCTCGTAGGTAGTATGCGGACCGGGGCCTTCGCGCCGGTCGGGCATTTTCAATTCGCTAGTTCTCGCAGCTCGGTTCCGGCCCGTCCGGCGCCGTGAAAGGATCGGATATGGCCGCCAAGAAACAGACCGTCGAAATCATCGCTCTCGCCTGCTCCGAGTGCAAGCGCCGCAATTACACGACCACGAAGAATCGCAAGACCACGCAGGAAAAGCTCGAGCTCATGAAGTACTGCAAGTGGGATCGCAAGCACACGCTTCATAAGGAAACGAAAGTCAAGTAAGGTATCCGCGAGGGTCGGCGCGCGATCTTTTGGAGGGTCGCGGGGCTTCTTCCTTCGGCCTGGGCCGGAAGCGGTGCGCGGCCGGCGCGCCGCCTGGACGAAATCGCGGATTTTCGCGAAGTGAGAGCGCGGTTGGCGCGTCGTTCGCAGTTTTCGCGCGGCGGAAACTGCGACGTCGGGAAGTCGGACTTGACCGAGTCCGACTTCCCGACGAAGGCCAGTAGCTCTAATGGTAGAGCGCCGGTCTCCAAAACCGGATGTTGTGGGTTCGAGTCCTACCTGGCCTGGTAGTAATGTCCGGCCTGACCGCTGAGGCCCTAGGGTCCGCCGGTGCGGCGCAAGGAGTCCCGATGAAAAAGATCATGCAGTTCTTCAAGGAGAGTTACGCCGAACTCCGGAAGGTCGTCTGGCCTAGCCGCGACGACGTGATCTCCTCGACAAAGGTCGTCATCGTATCGACCATCGTGCTGGCTCTCGTTCTCGGCTCCATCGATTTTCTCCTCGTCGCCGGCATCGACGTGATCTTCCGGTAAACGGGAAGAGGTAGCATGTCTAAGGCCTGGTATGTTCTCCATGTCTACTCCGGCTATGAGAACAAGATCGAGCGGACTATCCGCATGATGCTGGAGAATAACGACCTCAGCAAGGAGATCGTGACCGACATCAAGGTTCCTAGCGAGGACGTCGTCGACGTGAAGGACGGCAAGAAGCGCTCCTCCTCGCGCAAGATCCTGCCGGGATACATCCTCGTCGAGATGGACCTGCCCGACGACGGCTGGAAGGCCACCTGCTCCGGCATCCGGAAGGTGACGGGCGTCACGGGCTTCGTCGGGGCGACGCAGCACCATAAGCCGCAGCCGATCACCGCCGAAGAGGCCCGCGGGGTGCTCCAAAGGGCCGGCGAGATCAAGGGCGAGCGGCCCACGCGCACGCGGCAGACCTTCACCCCCGGCGAGCAGGTCAAGATCATCGACGGACCTTTCGAGTCCTTCACGGGCGCCATCGAGGAAGTGATCGCGGATAAATCCAAGCTCAAGGTTATGGTGGGCATATTCGGGCGGGCCACCCCGGTCGAAGTCGATATGCTCCAGGTCGAGAAGGTATAGGCGGGCGCGGCTCCCTTCGGGGGCGGCGCAGGGACGAAGGACCCGAGTCCTTCGTCGTAGATCATTGGAAAGCGGCATCGACGAGTGCCGCGCCGTGTCCTGTGCGGCGCCCGGCTCGTCGACGCTTCTCATAGAGGGGTTTGTACTCCGCAGATGGGAGTTCGCGAACCGCTTCGCGGTTCACGCCGCGATCGCCCCCGGGCTATCGCGACGCGGGCCGAGTCGAGGTCGCGGACGCTACCCCGACGCCCCCCGGGTTCCGTCCGTACGCGGATCGGGCCGGATGAAGGCGCCGGGTACACCACGAAAGGAGAATGGCCATGGCCAAGAAAAAGGTTACTGCGATCGTCAAGTTGCAGTGCCCCGCCGGGAAAGCGACCCCGGCCCCGCCCGTAGGACCGGCGCTCGGTCCCCACGGCGTTTCCGCTCCGCAGTTCTGCCAGCAGTTCAACGAGCGGACCAAGAGCATGGAGCCGGGACTCATCATTCCGGCGATCATCACGGTGTACGGCGACAAGACGTTCACCTTCATCCTCAAGACGCCTCCCGCCTCCGTCCTCATCAAGAAGGCGATGGGTCTGGAGAAGGCTTCCGGAGTGCCCAACAAGCAGAAGGTCGGCAAGCTCTCCAAGGACAAGCTCGAGGCGATCGCCAAGCAGAAGATGCCCGACCTGAACGCCAACGACCTCGGGGCCGCCATGCGGATCATAGCCGGCACCGCCCGTTCCATGGGCGTCGAGACGGAGCTGTAGATCATGAAACACGGCAAGAAATACAACGCATCCGTCAAGAAGTACGATCGGAGCCTGGAGCTGGAGGCCCCCGCGGCCTGCGCGCTCGTGAAGGATCTGCACTACGCTTCCTTCGACGAGACGGTGGAGGTCCACATCCGGCTCAACGTCAAGAAGAGCCAGTCGGTGCGCGACACGGTGGTCCTGCCGCACCAGTTCCGCGGCGAGAAGAAGATCCTCGTGTTCTGCAAGCCCGACAAGGAAAAGGAAGCCCTGGAAGCCGGGGCCGCCTTCGTCGGCTCGGACGAGCTCATCGAGAAGGTGAAGGGCGGCTGGCTCGATTTCGACGTCGCCGTCGCCACGCCCGACATGATGAAGGACGTGGGCAAGCTCGGCATGGTCCTCGGACGCAAGGGCCTCATGCCCAACCCGAAGACCGGCACCGTCACCCACGATCTCAAGGCCGCCGTCGCCGAGCTCCGCAAGGGCCGCACCGAGTTCCGCACCGACAAGTCGGGCATCGTGCACCTCGCCATCGGCAAGGTGTCCATGGAGAGCGCGCAGGTGAGCGAGAATCTGGCGATCCTGCTCGAAGAGATCGGGCGCAAGCGCCCCTCCGATACGAAGGGCGAGTTCGTGAGCTCGGTCTTCCTCAGCTCCAGCATGGGCCCGAGCGTCCATGTCGCGGTCGCCAAGAGCGAGAAGAGGTAAGCCATGGCCATGAGAGCAACCAAGATCCAGAGCGTGAAGGCCGATGCGATCGGCGCGCTCAAGGACAAGATCGGCGGCAGCAAGGATTTCATCTTCGCGGAGTACCGCGGGCTCACGGTCGAGCAGATCTCCGCCCTGCGCAAGCAGCTTCGCGAGAAGAACGCCGAATTCCACGTCGTCAAGAACAATTTCGCGCGCATCGCCTTCGAGGATCTCGGGTATACGAAGGAAGTCGATCCCGTCTTCGCGGGTCCGACGGCCGTGGCCTTCTCCAAGGCCGAGGCCAACGAGGTCGCCAAGGTGCTCGTGGACTTCGCCAAGGACGTTCCGGCCCTCAAGGTCAAGGCCGGGATCGTCGACAAGGGCTTCATGGGCGAGTCCGAGATCCTGGCCTTCTCCAGGCTGCCGTCCCGGAATCAGCTCCTCTCGATGTTCATGGCCGGGCTCAAGAGCCCGGTGCAGAAACTCGTGTACACCCTCGTCGCCCTGCAGGAAAAGCTGGGCGGAACCGCGGAAGCGGCCCCCGTCGAGGCTCAGGCGGAGGCTTCCGCGCAAGCGTAGGCCGTTCGTATCGGCATCCAGGCTTCGGAGTAGCTGCCGTTCCTGTTTGCCGCCGGCGACGCGAGCTTCGCGCCGCCTAAGGCCGCCCGTATGGGTCGGCCACCGTTTCCGAAGGAGAAGATAATATGGCAGCTCTCAGCAAGGAACAGATCCTCGACGCCATCGCCGAGATGAAGATCATTGAGATCGCCGACCTCATCAAGGCCATGGAAGAGAAGTTCGGCGTCACCGCCGCGGCCCCCGTGGCCGCCGCGGCCGGTCCGGCCGCTGCGGCCGTCGAGGAAAAGACCGAGTTCACCGTCATTCTCAAGAGCGGATTCCCCACCGACAAGAAGATCGCCATCATCAAGGAAGTCCGCGCGATCACCGGGCTCGGCCTCAAGGAGGCCAAGGACCTGGTCGAGGCCGGCGACAAGCCCCTCAAGGAAAATGTCTCCAAGGATGAGGCGGAGAAGATCAAGAAGCAGATCACCGACGCGGGCGGCGCCGTTGACGTCAAGTAAGAAACCCTCGGGGTCTCTTGCTATCGTTTCCTCGGTTCGCGAGAAGCCGAGGCGCCGCCTGCCGATTCTCGGCGGCGCCCCGGTTTCCGCGCAGGTTCCGGACCGACGGCGGGGGCTTGTCCTCCGCGGGGCCGGGACCTTTTTGGCGCTTTCTCCCCCCGGGGCACGGGCTTCCGGGGCGCGCAGGTAATAAAGCGATATAACCGCGGCGGCCGGCTCGGGCTCGAAGAGCCCGGGCGGGAGACCGCGAGAATAACGCGCTCCATTCCGTCTTTTCCGAACGCGGATGGGGCGCGGGGACTTTCCGAGGCGCAGGGCGCCGTCGGCGGTCTCGGCGAGGGGGGTAACGGATGGCATATACCGAGAAGAAAATCCAGCGTGAGTACGTCGGCAAGGACTATCAGGAGGTCATGCAGCTGCCCGACCTCATAGACATCCAGCTATCCTCCTACGAGCGCTTTCTCCAGCGCGAGAAGGTTCGCGGAGCCGCGGGTCTCGACCTCGCCGGTCTCGAAGAGGTCTTTCGCGCGACCTTCCCCATAGAGAGTCCCAACGGCGACATGCTGCTCGAGTACGAACGCTACAATCTCGACGAGTCCGCCATGAAGTACTCCGAGCTCGAGTGCAAGATGAAGGGGCTCACCTACGCCGTGCCTCTGAAGGCCCGGATCAACCTGGTGTTCCAGAAGACGGGCGAGATCCGCCAGAAGGAAATCTACCTCGGCGACATCCCCCTCATGACCGACCGGGGCACCTTCATCATCAACGGCGCCGAGCGCGTGGTGGTCTCGCAGATCCACCGCTCCCCGGGCGTCATCTTCAGCCACGAAAAAGGCGTCTACTCCGCGCGGATCATCCCCTACCGCGGCTCCTGGCTCGAGTTCGAGATCGACCAGAAGAAGGAGCTCATCTACGCCAAGATCGACCGCAAGAAGCGCATCCTCGGCACGATGTTCCTGCGCGCCCTCGGTTTCGAGACGCGCGAGGACATCGTCCGCGCCTTCTACAAGTCCGAGAAGGTGACCATCGGCGAGGCCCGCGAGACGAAGGACCGGGCCATCAACCACGTGCTGGCCAAGGCCGTGCGCGTCGAGATCAACGGCGAGAAGAAGAAGCTCTACCGGGCGGGCGACAAGCTCCACCTCCACGACGTGGACGAGCTCGTCAACCTCGGCGTCACCGAGGTCGAGGTCGTGAATTTCGAGCACCCCGATTCCCTCCACTTCGACATGATCCTCAACTGCTTCGAGCGCGAGGACATCAAGCTCGTGAAGGAAGACCCCAACCAGGACGAGCCCTCCAAGGCCGACGCCCTGGCCGCCGTCTACTCGACCCTCATGCCCGGCGAGCCCATCACCGTCGAGAACGCCGAGCGCGACCTGGCCAACATGTTCTTCTCCGGCCGGCGCTACGACCTCGGCAAGGTGGGCCGCTACAAGCTCAACAAGAAGTTCGACTACACGGTCCCGGTCAAGGAGTTCACCCTCATCCGCGACGACGTGATCGCCACCATGAAGTACCTCATGAGCGTCTACTACGGCGAGTCTAACGTCGACGACATCGACCACCTCGGCAACCGCCGCGTGCGCTCGGTGGGCGAGCTCCTGGCCAACGTCATGAAGAGTTCCTTCGGCCGCATGGAGCGGATCGCGAAGGAGCGCATGAGTCTCAAGGAGACGGACACGATCCGCCCCCAGGACCTCGTGTCGATCAAGCCGGTGGTGGCCGCGATCAAGGAATTCTTCGGCTCCTCGCAGCTCTCGCAGTTCATGGACCAGGTCAATCCCCTGGCGGAGCTGACGCACAAGCGGCGCCTCAACGCCCTCGGGCCGGGCGGCCTCTCTCGCGACCGGGCGGGCTTCGAGGTCCGCGACGTCCACTATACGCATTACGGCCGCATGTGCCCGATCGAGACGCCCGAAGGTCCGAATATCGGTCTCATCGTCTCGCTCGCCACCTACACCAAGGTCAACGAATACGGCTTCCTCGAGACCCCCTACCGCAAGATCGAGTCGGGGCGGGTCACGAAGCATATCGAGTATCTCTCCGCGATGGACGAGGACAAGTACTACATCGCGCAGGCGAGCGCGAAGATCGACAAGGCGGGCAACTTCCTCGACGAGTCCATCTCCTGCCGGCACCAGGGCGACTACACGACCCGCGGCGCGGCCGAGATGCAATACATGGACGTCTCGCCCAAGCAGATCATCTCGATCTCGGCGGCCCTCGTGCCCTTCCTCGAGCACGACGACGCCAACCGCGCCCTCATGGGCTCGAACATGCAGCGCCAGGCCGTGCCCCTCATCTTCCCGGAGCCGCCGCGGGTGGGCACGGGCATGGAGGGCAAGACCGCCTACGATTCGGGCGTGCTCATCAAGGCCCGGCGCGAGGGCGTCGTCGACTATGTCGACGCCTTCCGCGTCGTGATCAAGCCGGACGCGGACAAGTCGGCGCGCGACGAGTACGTCCTCGTGAAGTACCAGCGCACCAACCAGGACACCTGCTACACCCAGAGGCCCATCGTCAAGAAGGGCGAGAAGGTCGCGAAGGGGCAGGTCGTCGCCGACGGCCCCGCCACCAAGGACTCCGAGCTCGCGCTCGGGCGCAACATCCTGGCGGGTTTCGTGCCCTGGAACGGCTACAACTACGAGGACGCCATCCTCATCTCCGAGCGCGTGGTCAAGGAGGACATGTTCACCTCCATCCACATCAAGGAATTCCAGACCGAGGTGCGCGAGACCAAGCTGGGGCCGGAGCGCATAACGCGCGACATTCCCAACACGAGCGAGAAGAGCCTCGACAACCTGGACATCGAGGGGATCATCCGCGTCGGCGCCAAGGTCAACGCCGGCGACATCCTCGTCGGCAAGGTGACGCCCAAGAGCGAGACGGAGACGACGCCGGAGTTCAAGCTCCTCAACTCGATCTTCGGCGAGAAGGCCAAGGACGTCCGCGATTCCAGCCTGCGCGTCCCCCACGGGATCGAGGGCACGATCATCGACGTCCAGAGGCTCAAGAGATCGGCCAACGACGACCTCTCGCCCGGCGTGGAGGAAGTCGTGAAGGTCCTCATCGCCGCCAAGCGCAAGCTCAAGGAAGGCGACAAGATGGCCGGGCGCCACGGCAACAAGGGCGTCGTCGCCCGCGTGCTGGCGCCCGAGGACATGCCCTACCTGGACGACGGCACCCCGCTCGACATCTGCCTCAACCCGCTGGGCGTGCCTTCGCGCATGAATATCGGGCAGATCATGGAGACCGAGCTCGGCTGGGCCGCCACGGCCCTCGACGAGTGGTACTCCTGCCACGTCTTCCAGTCGCCCAGCCAGGAGCAGATCGAGGGCAAGCTCAAGGACGCGGGGCTCCCGCCGAGCTGCAAGGTGCAGGTCCGCGACGGCCGCACCGGCGAGCATTTCCAGAACCCCGTGACGGTGGGCGTCATCTACTTCATGAAGCTGCACCACCTCGTCGACGACAAGATGCACGCCCGCTCGACCGGGCCCTACTCGCTCGTGACGCAGCAGCCCCTGGGCGGCAAGGCCCAGTTCGGCGGCCAGCGCCTCGGTGAAATGGAAGTCTGGGCCCTCGAGGCCTACGGCGCCGCGAACACGCTCCAGGAGCTTCTGACGATCAAGTCCGACGACATGACGGGCCGCGCCAAGGTCTACGAGGCGATAGTCAAGGGCGAGCCGCACACCGCGGCCGGCATCCCCGAGGCCTTCAACGTCATGGTGCAGGAGCTGCGCGGCCTGGCGCTGGACATCCGCGTCTACGACGCCAAGGGCAAGCAGATCGCCCTGACCGAGCGGGACGAGGACATCATCAACAAGCAGGGCGCCTTCTAAAGAGGGCTGCCCGCGGAGAGGTTTTTGAGAGAGGCGCGGAGGCGCAGAGAGAGAAGCGGGATGAAGATGGATATGGAACGGGAGATCGAGTTGAGGAGCGATGACGGGATGGAGCGATCCGTCCCGCCCGCTCTCCGCTCCTGCCTTTCCCTCTCGTTTCCGCGGCCTTCTCGCTCTCCGTTGCGTTCTTGAACATAGCCCGAATCGACGAGATGAGGGGGAGATAGCATGAGAGACATCCAGGATTTCGATAGCATAATGATCCGCCTGGCCAGCCCGGACATGATCAGGGCCTGGAGCTACGGCGAGGTCAAGAAACCCGAGACCATCAACTACCGCACGCTCAGGCCCGAGAAAGACGGCCTGTTCTGCGAGCGCATCTTCGGCACCACCAAGGAATGGGAGTGCTACTGCGGCAAGTTCAAGTCGATCCGCTACAAGGGCGTCATCTGCGATCGCTGCGGAGTCGAGGTCACCCACTTCAAGGTCCGGCGCGAGCGCATGGGCCACATCGAGCTGGCGAGCCCGGTGTCGCACATCTGGTTCTACCGCTCCGTGCCCAGCCGCATGGGCCTCCTCCTCGACCTGCCGGTGGCCGCCCTGCGCTCGATCCTCTACTACGAGAAGTACATCGTCATCGACCCGGGCGACACCGACCTCAAGAAGATGCAGCTGCTCACCGAGGAGGAGTGGTACGAGGCCCAGGACCGCTACGGCGGCGGCTTCACGGCGGGCATGGGCGCGGAGGCGATCCGCTCCCTGCTCGAGCAGATCAACATGGACGAGCTCGCGGCCGAGCTCCGCGCCAAGATGATCGAGAAGGGCCCCAAGTCCGACAAGCGGCTCCTCAAGCGCATCGAGATCTGCGAGTCCTTCCGCGCCTCCGACAACAAGCCCGAGTGGATGGTCCTCGACGCCATTCCCGTCATCCCGCCCGAGCTCCGGCCGATGGTTCAGCTCGACGGCGGCCGCTTCGCGACGAGCGACCTCAACGACCTCTACCGCCGCGTGATCAACCGCAACAACCGCCTCAAGCGCCTGATGGCGCTCAACGCGCCCGACATCATCATCCGCAACGAGAAGCGCATGCTCCAG
>JAJXZP010000096.1 GCA_021779995.1 bacterium
GGCTGGCTCAAGGTCCTGTTCTCCGCGCGGAAGATCCCCGACGACGAGCTGCTCGCCAGTTTCCGCTGCATCGCCCACGCCCTGGGTCGCCGCGTCTCAGAGGCCGACGCGGCGGCCCTGCAGGCCCTCGTGGAGCGCGCCATCTTCGCCTACCCGCGCATCTCCGCCGAGGCCCTCGACTGGTCGAAGGAATGCGTGGATCCCGGAAGCCCGGCCACCGCCTACCTCAGGGCCCTGCTCGACGGCAGGCGCGAGCTCGCGGAAGAGTACGTCGCGGAGCTCATGAACGAGGGGCTCTCGATCCGGGACCTCTATCTCGAGGTCTTCCAGCCGAGCCAGCGGGAGCTGGGCAGGCTGTGGATGAAGGGGCTCATCAATCCCGCCCAGGAGCATTTCGCGAGCGCCTGCACCCAATACATCATCTCGACCAACTATCCGGCCATGTTCGCGGCCTCCCGGCAGAGGCGCAACGGCCGGCGCCTGATAGCGGCCGCGGCGCCCGGGGAGCGGCACGAGATCGGGCTCCGCATGGTCGCCGACCTCCTGGAGCTGGAAGGCTGGGAGACACGGTACCTCGGCGCAGACGTGCCTGCCGATGCCCTGGTCGCCATGGCTCTGGATTTCAAGGCTGACGCCGTCGCCCTCTCCGCCGCGATGGCCACCAGCGCTAGCGAGCTGGCGCCCCTCATCCGCGCTCTCCGGGCGCAAGCGCCGCGGCTCAAGATCGTCGTGGGAGGCCGGGCCTTCATCGTGGACGGGGAACTGACCGCGAGGCTGGGCGCGGACGGCAGCGCCGACGACTGCGCGGCCGCGCTCGAGCTCATGCGCGGCCTGTCGGCGGGCTGAGGACGGCGCGGCATGGACCAGGTCGAACTGCTCGGGGAGCTCTCCACGATCAACAACGAGCTCATCACCGCGAGGCGCGAACTCTCCCGGATTTCCGTCGAGCTCAAGGAAGAGAAACAATTCGCCGAGCGCGTCCTCGCCCTCTCGCCCGACATAGTGTACGTGTACGACCTCGATCGACGGGCCATCGAGTTCGAGAATCGGAGGATCGAGGAGGTTCTCGGCTACGAGAAGGATGAGTTCGACGCGACGGGAGGGGACGTCAAGGAGCCGATCGTCCATCCCGAGGACCTCGCCGCCCTGCGCGAGCACAACGCCCGAGTCGAGGCGGCGCGCGACGGCGCGACATTCGTGGTCGAGTACCGCGCGAAGAGCGCCTCGGGCGCCTGGCGCTGGATCAGGGCCCGCGAGAGCGTCTTCGCCCGCGCTCCCGACGGCTCGCCGCGCAGCAAGCTGGGCATCGCCCAGGACGTCACCGCCGAGAAGGAGCGCGAGGAACTCCTCCGCCAGCTCTCGCTCGTGGACGAGCTCACCGGGCTCGGGAACCGCCGGAGCTTCGACCTCCTGGCGGCCCAGCAGCTGAAGATGATTTCGCGCGGTCGCAAAGACGCCACCCTGGTCTACCTCGACCTGGACGACTTCAAGAGCATCAACGACAACTACGGCCACGCCGAGGGCGACCGGGCCCTGCGCGAAGCCGCCGACATGCTGCGCGAGAACTTCCGCTCGAGCGACATCCTAGCCCGCGTCGGAGGCGACGAGTTCGCCGTCCTCATCGCGGACGGCGACGAAGCCCTCGCCGCGAGCCTCGTCGCCCGACTGATGGCCGCGGCGGCCCGCGGCAACGCGCGCCGCGCGAGGCCCTACGACATCGTCTTCTCGGCGGGCATGGCCTCCTGCAGGGATACCGAGCCCTGCGAGCTGGCCCGGCTCCTTTCCTCCGCCGACTCGAAGATGTACCAGGCTAAGAGGGCGCGCAGGAAGCCATAAGAATAGGAGATCGCGGACATGAGACGAAAAGACCGGGAAATCACCGACAGATCCGAGCTCGAAGCCATTCTCTCCGAGGCGCAGGCCTGCAGGATCGCCTTCGCCACGGGCGGAGCCCCCTACATCGTCGCGCTCAGCTTCGGCTTCTCCTGGGAGGAGGAGCTGCGGCTCTACTTCCACGGCGCGCGCGAGGGCCGCAAAATCGAGCTTATGCGCCGAGGCGGCCTCGTCGGCTTCCAGCTCGAGTCGGGCGTACAGCTCGTGACCGGCGCCGCGGCCTGCGACTGGGGCATGCGCTACAAAAGCATCGTCGGTTCCGGCAGGCTTGAAGAAGTGCTCGATCCGGAGGAGCGGCGGCTGGGGCTCGACCACGTGATGACCCACTATGGCTTCGCCGGCGAGCCGGGCTACAATCCCGGCAGCCTGGGCGCGACAACGGTCCTGCGCCTGCGCGTCGCCGAGATGACGGGCAAGCGAAGGGCCTGAGGGCGGCGCCCTCGGGGCCGAAGGGTAGGAGGCGGAACATGACCGAACGCGTACGGCGGCTCTACGACCTGATCGTCGCCAAGGAGCACCGGCGGTATCGACACGATGCGCTCGCGCCCATGGCCGAGGACTTCGCCCGGCTCAAGGCTCCTCCCCTGCTTCGCATGGCCCGCAGGACCGCGGCGGTGCTCCAGGCGGAGACAGCCGTCATCCTCCCCGGCGAGCGCATCAGCTTTCTGAGAACCGTCCCGAAATTGCCGGAGCTCTTCGCGCCCGGCGAGTGGGAGGAGATACGCCGCGGGCACTTCATCCACGAGCTGGGCTACGTCTGCAACATCTCGCCTGATTACGCCTCCACCATCGCCCTGGGGCTCGGAGCCAGGCGGGCCGAAGTCGAGGCGCGACTCCGGCGCGCCGAGGCTGCGGCCGACGCGGAGGGTCGGCTCTTCCTCGAGTCGGCGATCGCCGAGATCGACGCCCTGCTCGACCTGGTCGACCGTTACCGCGACGAGGCCCTGAGGCAGGGCAGGACCGACCTGGCCGAGACCCTCGAGCGCGTGCCCCGCCTCGGCGCGAGGACCTTTCTGGAGGCGCTCCAGGCCTTCCGCATCCTCCACTTCGCGCTCTGGTGCGAGGGCGAGTATCACAACACGGTGGGCAGGTTCGATCAGTATATGTGGCCCTACCTCGAGGCCGATCTCGCCTCGGGGCGGCTCGACGAGGCCGGAGCCCTCGAACTCGTCGAGGAGTTCTTCCTCTCCTTCAACCGCGACAGCGATCTGTATCCCGGGGTCCAGCAGGGCGACAACGGCCAGAGCCTCGTGCTGGGCGGCATGCGCGCCGACGGAAGCGAGGGCTTCAATCTCCTCTCGCGACTCTGCCTGGCCGCGAGCAAGGAGCTCAAGCTCATCGACCCCAAGATCAACCTGCGCGTCGGCTCGGCCACGCCCACCGAGGTCTACCGTCTGGGGACAGAGCTCACAGCGGAGGGACTCGGCTTTCCCCAGTACTCGAACGACGACGTCGTGATCCCCGGCCTCGTCGACCTGGGCTACGCCACCCGGGATGCCCGCGATTACGTGGTGGCGGCCTGCTGGGAGTTCATCATTCCCGGCAAGGGCATGGACATACCCAACATAGCCGCGCTTTCCTTCCCCGAGGTGCTGCTCCGCTGCGCGCGCCGCGACCTCAGGGTCGCGCGCGACCTGCAGGTCGCGCCCACCTTCGAGGCTTTCTTCGCGTCCGTGAAGGAGGAGCTGAAGGTCGAGTGCTCAGCCATCGCGGGTGGGATCAGGAACCTGTGGATGATCCCGGCGCCCTTCATGTCCCTCCTCATGGACGGGAGAGTGGAGGCGGCGCGCGACATCTCGCTCGGCGCGACGTACAACAACTTCGGCTTCCACGGCACGGGCCTCTCCACCTGCGTCGACTCGCTGGCCGCCATCCGCAAATATGTCTTCGACGAGAAGAGCCTGGGCGCGGCGGAGCTCCTCGAGGCATTGGACCGCGACTTCGAGGGGCGCGACGAACTCCTGGCGAGGCTCCGCTACGAGGCGCCCAAGCTGGGCAACGGCGAGAGCGAGGTCGACGACCTGGCACGACAGGTCCTCGACGCCTTCGCCGAGGGCGTGGCCGGCCTGCGCAACGAGCGTGGTGGCGTCATCCGCGCGGGCACCGGCTCGGCCATGTTCTACCTCTGGCACGCGCGCGGCCTCGGCGCGACCCCCGACGGACGGCGCTCGGGCGAGTGGTTCGGCGCCAACTACTCCCCGAGCATCTTCGCGCGCCTGAAGGGCCCGCTCTCGATCATCAAGTCGTTCACGGCCCCCGACCTCGGGCGGGTCATCAACGGCGGCCCCCTGACCATGGAATTCCACTCGAGCCTCTTCGACGGCGAGGAGAGCCAGAACAAGGTGGCCGAGCTCGTGAAGCTCTTCGTGCGACGCGGCGGGCACCAGCTGCAGCTCAACGCGGTGAACCGCGAGCAGCTCCTCGACGCGCAGCGGAACCCCGAAGCCCACCGGAGCCTCATCGTCCGCGTCTGGGGCTGGAGCGCCTACTTCGTCGAGCTCGACCGGGAGTATCAGGACCACATCATCGCGCGCCAGGAATACCTCGTCTGAAGGCCGGAGGGACACGGATATGTCGGCCTCCGGCAGGATCTTCGATCTCCGCGAGATGACCGTCCACGACGGCCCGGGCATCCGCTGCACCGTCTTTTTCAAGGGCTGTCCCCTGAGCTGCGCCTGGTGCCACAACCCCGAGGGCATCTCCTTCGAGCCCGAGCTCATGGTCCGCGCCAAGGGCTGCAGAAATTGCGGCCGGTGCCGCGAGCCCTGCGGCCATCCCGACTGCGCCGAGCTCGGCCGCAGCCTCGGCCGGGACCGCGGCCTAGGCGAGGGCCGCTGCCTTCACCACTGTCCCCAAGGCCTCGTGTCGCGCGCGGGGGAGGATGTCACCGCCGAGGCCCTCGCGGCCCGCATGCTCGAGCTGGGCGACATGCTCGAGGGCGGAGGTTATACGATCTCGGGAGGCGAGCCCCTGGCCCAGGGCGAGTTCCTCTTCGAGTTCGTCGAGAGGCTGAGGCCCAGCCACGTCGCCGTGGAGACCTCGGGCTTCGCCGCCCCGGAGATATTCCGCGAGGCGATGCGCCGCGTCGACCTCGTCATCCTGGACCTGAAGCACATGGACAGCGCGGCGCACCTGGCCGGGACCGGCCGCCCCAACGAGACCATCCTGCGCAACCTGGACGAGCTTGTCGCCTCGGGCGCCGAGTTCTGGGTCCGCGTTCCCCTCATCCCCGGCTACAACGACGGCGCGGTCAACTTGGCCGCGACCGCCCGGCGCCTCGAGCCCGCCGCGGGCCGGGTCCGCGTGGAGCTGCTCTCCTACAATCGCCTGGCCGGCGCGAAGTACGGGATGCTCGGCCGCGAGTACCGTCCCTTCTTCGACGAGGCCGCGCCCGCAGAGGCGGACCTCTCCCCGTTCCGGGAACGCGGCATCGCGGCGGAGCTCAAGCGCTAGTGTTCCGCTACGTAAATAACAAGACTAAATATGAAATATAGTGTAGAATCGGGAAATGGGACGCCATGCAATCCAGCTCATGATCGGTGACGCCGACCTGAAGCAACTCCAGACACTCGTCAG
>JAJXZP010000054.1 GCA_021779995.1 bacterium
CGTCGAAGAACTTCGACCTCGTGTTCCTCGACATTCTCATGCCGGCCATGGACGGCTTCCAGGTCCTGTCGCGGCTCCACGCCGAGGACATCGGCGTGCCCGTGATCGTGCTGTCCGCCGTCTCCCAGCGCGAGGCCGTGGTGCGGGCCTTCCAGGCGGGCGTGAAGAGCTACCTCATCAAGCCGCTCAAGCCGGACCAGATCCTCAAGAAGACCCTGGAAATCCTGAAGGCCAACTTCTAGTCATGGCTCTACCCGAGGCGCTCTTCAAGGCGGTCTTCGAGCAGTCGCGCGCTCCGACCCTGCTCACCGATGTCCGGGGCGTGCCCGCCCTGTGGAACGGCGCCTTCGAGGCCTTCGTCAGGTCCGTGGCGGGCGTGGGCCCCGAACACCTGCGCGGCAACCTCTTCGACTTCGTCACCGACCGCGAGGGGGTCCGGCTCGAGTACTACGCGGCCCAGATCCTGATGCGCGGCACGAGCGAGGCGAACGTCGAAAGCCCCCTGCGCGCGGCCGACGGCACCAGGCGATGGGTCCGCCTCGTCCTGTCTCTGGTCGAGGCCCCGGCCGCCCAGGCTCCCGTTCCCGGCGCGCTGGAACGCTACCTGCTCTGCCTGATCGAGGACGTGACCGATCGCTTCCTGCGCGAGCGCCGGCTGCAGGAGGCCAAGGAAGAAGCCGAGAAGGCGACGCACACGAAGAGCCAGTTCCTGGCCAACATGAGCCACGAGATCAGGACGCCAATCCAGACCATCATCGGCGTCGTCGAGCTCTTGAAGGACACGAGCCTCGACTCGGAGCAGTCGGACTACGTGGGCCAGGTGCAGTTCTCGGCCGACGTGCTCCTCGGGCTCATCAACGACATCCTCGACTTCTCGAAGATCGAGGCGGGCAAGCTCGACCTCGAGACCACCAGCTTCGACCTGCGCGCGGCCGTGCACCAGTCCACCGACTTCCTCGTCATGGACGCGCACCGCAAGGGCCTCGAGATCATCGTCGACATCGACGACGAGCTGCCCACGCTCGTGCGCGGCGACCAGGGACGCCTGCGGCAGATCCTCGTCAATCTTTTCAAGAACGCGATCAAGTTCACGAAGAAGGGCGAGATAGGCGTGGCCGTGCGGCGGCTGGAGTCGAACGCCGGGCCGCGCATGCGCTTCGAGGTCCGCGACACGGGACCGGGCGTGCCCGAGCCGATGCGGGACCGCCTCTTCACTCCCTTCTACCAGGGCGACCTGGGACAGGCCAGGAAGGTCGGCGGCACCGGTCTCGGCCTGGCCATCTCCCGGCACCTCGTCGAACTCATGGGCGGCGCGATCGGGCTGTCGGAGAGCGAGGCCTCCGGCCGCGGAGGGGAAGGCGCGGGCTCGGTGTTCTGGTTCGAGATTCCGCTCGTCTCGCCCGAGTACTCCGCGCCCCCGCGGGCCGCCACGCTCGCTCCGGCCGGAGGGCGGCCGCCGCGCGTCCTCGTCGTGGACAACAACGACTCGGCCCGCGCCTTCCTCGTCGGACTCATGAAAAAGTCCGGGGGGCGCGTCGCGGCGGCGGCCTCGGGCGAAGAGGCGCTCGCCGAGCTGAGGCGCGCCGCCGCCGAGGGCGAGAGCTTCGCCGCCTGCCTCATCGACCAGAACATGCCGCAGATGGACGGCTGGCGGCTGGCCAGCGAGATCACCGGCGACACGGCGATCAACTCGGCCAGGCTCATCCTCATGGCCCCCGTAGGCACGATGGGAGCCGACGCCAAGATGAAGCTCCTGCGCTGGTTCGACGGCTACATCGCCAAGCCGGTCAAGCCCGACGAGCTCTTCGAGTCCCTGGCCAAGGCCATGAGCTCCGAGGTGGACCTGGAGCCGGCCGAGCCGCAGCCGGCCGCGGAGAGCGAAAAACCGAGCAGGGTCTTCGAGGGGGAGGTCCTCGTGGCCGAGGACCACGAGGTCAATCGCGAGCTCTTCACCATCCTCCTCGAACGGCTCGGCTGCCGCGTCACCACGGCTCGCGACGGCCTGGAGGCGGTGGACATAGGCTCGACGAAGCGCTTCGACCTCGTGCTCATGGACATCTTCATGCCGCGCATGAGCGGCTACGAGGCCGCGCAGGCCCTGCGCTACAAGGGCTTCGCGGGGCCGATCGTGGCCGTGACCGCCAGCGCCCTCAAAGGCGAGCGCGAAAAGTGCATCGAAGCCGGCATGAACGACATCCTCGTGAAGCCCTTCAAGAAGAACGACCTCGCCGCCGTCCTCGCCGCCTGGCTTAAGCCCACCGAGCCGAGTTCGGGCTCGGGCGACTCGCCGCTTGATTCCGCCGCGAAGCCCGGGAGCGGGGCCACGGCCCCGGAGAGCGTCTTGCCTGCCGGCACCGCCGGTGCCACCAGTGCTGCCGGAGCCGCGGCGGTCGCCCCGACTACGGTCGCCCCGGCTACGGTCGCCCCGACTACGGTCACCCCAGCGGCGGTCGCCGCGACTACGGTCGCCCCAGCTGCGGTCGCCCCAGCGGCGGTCGCCCCGGCTACGGTCGCGAAAGGCGACCTCACCGTGTTCGACTGGGTCTCGGTGCTCGACACCTTCCTCGGCCAGAAGGCGACCGTCGCCGGACTCCTGGCCCGCTTCATCGACAAGGCCGGGATTCAGGAAACCGAGCTCGCCGAGGCGCTCGGCGCCCGGGATTTCCCCCGCTTCCGGGAGGTCGCCCACTCGCTCAAGGGAGCCGCCTGGAACCTGAGCGCCCGGCGCCTCGGCGACGCCGCCAGGCTGGCGGAAGAGGCCGGCCGCGAAGGCGACGAGGCCAAGGCGGCGAAGGCGATGGAGGACATCAGCTCCGCCTTCGAGGCCTTCGCCGAGGCGGCGGCTCCCTACACGGCCGTTTGAGGAGCCGCCGGAGCCTTCCCGAGGCCGGGCCGGGCCGGGCTCGAATGAGCCCTGGCCGCCGACCTGGACCCCGGAGCCGGCCTCGGCCCGGCTGTTGCCGCGGACCCCGGGGCCGGCCTCGGCCCGGCCGTTGCCGCGGGCCCCGGCGGTCCGCTATGATGGAAGCGTGAGAGCCAACTACCACACCCATTGCCTCTACTGCGACGGCGCCGCGAGCGCCGCGGACATGGCGCGGGCGGCCCGGGCGGCCGGCTACTCGGCCCTCGGCTTCTCCTCCCACGCCCCCCTGCCCTTCCCCACCGAGTGGAACATGCCCTCCGACCGCCTCGGCGCCTACGTCGCCGAGATCCGCGGCCTGGCGGCGCGTTACGCGAACGAGGACCCTCCGCTCGACATCCTCCTCGGCCTGGAGATCGACTGGCTCGAGGGCACGAGGACGCCGGGCGACGCGATCTTCGACCAGCATGGTCTGGACTACCGGATCGGCTCGGTCCACTTCGTACGCCTGCCGGGGGCGGAGCTCTGTACGGTGGACTGCCCCGCCGCGGAGTTCGCCGGCCTTTTCGAGCGCTCGGGCCGCGACGGCCGGGCCATCTGGCGCGAGTACTACCGCGACGTGGCGGCCCTGATCGAGTCGGGCGGCTTCGACATCCTGGGCCACTTCGACGTGGTCAGGAAGAACAACGCGGACGGCCGATACTTCGACGAAGACTCGCCCGAATATCTCGCCGCGGCGATGGAAGCCGCCTCGCTGCTCAGGGGGAGGGACATCGTGGTCGAGATCAACGTGGGAGCCATGAACCGCGGCGCCCTCGACAGCCCCTACCCCAGCCTGCCCATCCTGCGCGAGCTGCGGCGCCTCGATGTTCCGATCACCTTCTCAGCCGACGCGCACGCGCCTGAGCATTTCGGCCGGCACCTGGACGCGGCGCGCGTTCTCGCGCGGGAAGCGGGCTATGCCGGCATCGTCGTGCTCGACCGCCCCGGCCCGGGCGGGACGCGGGCCTGGAGAGAGGTCGGCATCGACGAGACCTGAGGGCCCGCCTTCCTCAGCCGATGTAGTCGAGCCAGGGCCTCTGGCGCTCGCGCATGAGGTCGACGAGCTCGTCGACCCGCGAGACCTCGACGGCGATCGGGCTGACGAGCAGGGCCTGGACGACATAGTCGCGGCGCCCCGTGAGCGCCGCCTCGGCGGTCATGTCGTAGACCCCGCAGTAATTCCGCAGGAGGGCGCAAAATCCCTTGGGATAGGCAGGGAAGGAGATGCCCGAGAGCCCGCGGGCCCCGACCGTGGCGGGGACCTCGACGGCGATATCGTGCGGCAGGCCCGGGATGTAACCCGCGTTGAGGATGTTGACCGCTCCCTCCTCGTAGCCCGAGTCCTGGAGTATCCCCTCCATGATCGGCACCACCCGTTCGCGCAGGGAGAGCTCGATCTCGGTCCTCGACCCGCAGAGCATCGTCTTGTAGAAGGCATAGAAATCGAGAATGCCCTTGTGGTCCGCCGCCCCGTACGCCCAGGCGATGTATTCGCCCAGATGGCTGTCGACGGTTATGGGGAGGAGCGAGAAACGCTCGAGGATCTGCCGGAAAAGGCTCCGGTCCGACCAGGGCCTCGAACTGCGCTCGCGGTCTATCGCATAACGCTCGGCGGCTCCCTCGGTCCGGGGGAGCTCGCCGGTGCGGCGCGCGTAGTCCCAGACGTCGCTGTAGCCGATCTCCCGCTCGAAGAAGGCCGGCGCCTTCGCGAGGATGTCCGCGTAGGCGTCCTCGCCGCCCTCGGCGTAGCTTGCCTCGAGGAGGACGCTGAAATGATTGAGCCCGGCCGCGCGGTAGCGGAGCTTCTCGATGGGCAGGCCGAGCATCGGGGGGAGATAGCGCTGCAGGGAGCCGATCTCGTGGCAGAGGCCGACGAACTTGAGTTTCGGGTACTTGCGCAGGACGGTCGTCGTGATGGCCGTCATCGGGTTCGAGTACGAGAATACGAAGGCGTCGGGGCAGAGCCGGACGACATCGTCGCAAATCTCCACGATGACCGGCGCGATCCTGAGCGCGTGGAAGAGGCCTCCCGGCCCTCCGTTCTCGCCGTAGACCTGCCTGATGCCGTACTGGAGGGGGATGCCCCAATCCTCGTCCCAGAGCTCGAAGCGCTTTCCGACCTCGATAGAGATGATCACGAAGTCCGCTCCGCGCAGGGCCTCCTTCCTGTCGGTGGCGGCGCTGACGGTGAAGGGCAGGCCCTTCTCCTCGATGAAGGCCTTCGCCGAGTCGTGGACCCGGCTCAGAGCCGCGGCGTCTATGTCCACGAGGGCGATTTCCGCGCCGGACAGGACGCGGCTCTGCATGATCTCGCCTAGGCTTCCGAGTCCGAACTGCGCGCTGCCCGCTCCGATGAGGACGATTTTCACGGTGCAC
This sequence comes from bacterium, assembly GCA_021779995.1. Taxonomy (GTDB): domain Bacteria; phylum Spirochaetota; class Spirochaetia; order Treponematales; family Rectinemataceae; genus JAJXZP01. The sequence continues at coordinate 5,279 of JAJXZP010000054.1, forward strand.
CTCTCTTATGCTATCGAATATCGACCCGGCCGCCGCAGGGCTTCCGGCCGACTCATTCCTTCACGCCCCCCGCGGTGAGGCCCTCGATTATCCTTCGCTGGAATATGACGACGATGACGAGAAGGGGAATGGTGACGAGCACCGAGGCGGCCATCACCTCGCC
>JAJXZP010000123.1 GCA_021779995.1 bacterium
GCCGGTCCGCCGTCGCCTCGGAGCGGGGCCGGCGCGTCGCCCGGCCGGACAGGACACGATAGGCGAATCCAGGAGGATGAGCGATGAAAGAGGTATACATAGCGGAGGCTCTCCGCACGGCCGTCGGCGGTTTCGGCGGGGCCCTGGCCTCGGTCGGCGCGGTCGAGCTCGGCAGGACCGTGGTCGGCGCGCTCCTCGAGCGCACGGGTACCAGGCCCGAGGACATCGACGAAGTCACGCTCGGCTGCGTGCTGCAGTCGGGCCTGGGGCAGAATGTGGCGCGGCAGGTTCTCCTGAAGTCGGGCCTCCCCGTCGAGAAGACCGCCCAGACGATCAACATGGTCTGCGGCTCGGGATTGCGCGCGGTGGCCGCCGCGGCCCAGGCCGTCAAGGCGGGCGACGCCGGCGCGGTGATCGCCGGAGGGGTGGAGAGCATGAGCCAGGCGCCCTACCTCCTCAGGCAGGCGCGCACCGGCTACCGCATGGGCGACGGCAGCCTCGTCGATTCCATGATCTACGACGGGCTGTGGGACATCTTCAACGACTACCACATGGGCATCACCGCCGAGAATGTCGCCGCGAAGTACGGCATCGGCCGAGCCGAGCAGGACGCCTTCGCCGCGGCCTCGCAGAACAAGACCGAGCGCGCCCAGGCCGAGGGCAGATTCAAGGACGAGATCGTCCCGGTCTCGATTCCCCAGCGCAAGGGCGAAAGCCTCGTCTTCGACCGGGACGAGTTCCCGCGCGCCGGAGTCACCGCGGAGTCGCTCGCCAAGTTGAGGCCGGCCTTCAAGAGCGACGGCACCGTGACGGCGGGCAACTCGTCCGGCATCAACGACGGAGCCGCGGCGCTTCTCGTCCTGGGCGACGACAGCCTGAAGTCGCACGGGGTCGAGCCGAAGGCGCGCATCGCGTCCTACGGCTGGCGCGGCGTGGACCCCTCGATCATGGGCATGGGCCCCGTCGAGGCCGTCCGCCTCGCCCTCGGGCGGGCCGGCTGGAAACTCGCCGACCTCGACCTCATCGAGGCCAACGAAGCCTTCGCCGCCCAGGCTCTCGCCGTGGCCAAGGAACTCGGTTTCGACATGGACAAGGTCAACGTCAACGGCGGCGCCATCGCGCTCGGCCATCCGATCGGCGCTTCGGGGGCCCGCATTCTCGTCACCCTCCTGCACGAGATGAGGCGCAGGAAGGCCCGCAAGGGACTCGCGACGCTGTGCATCGGCGGCGGCATGGGCATCGCCATGTGCGTGGAGCGGCCCTAGGAGTCTCGCCGCTGATTTTCGCCGGGCTGCCGGGCCGCCGCCGTGGAAGCGGCCGGCACGAGGCCGCGAATGAACGCGCCCGCCGCCTCAGCCGGATCGCGGCCGCTCTCCCTCGCGGCCATGATCGCCGCGAGCACCGCGCTTCCGACTATGGCGCAGTCGGCCTTGCCGCGGAGAGCCTCGACCTGCTCGCGCGTCCGTATGCCGAAGCCCGCTCCGACGAACTTGCCGGTACGCCCGCGGAGCCTCGCCAGGCGCTCGGTCGTGGCGCCGTCGATCTCGGTGGCGCGGCCGGTGACGCCTGAGCGCAGCACGGCGTACAGAAGGGGCGAGGATACCCGGGCGGCGAGGCGCGTTGCGCGATCGAGATCGGTCGTGGGCGCGATGAGCGGCACGAGGGCGATGCCGGCCGCCTCGGCGATGCGATCGAGCTCCAGCTCCGGCTCGTCGTCGGGGTAGTCGGGTACGATGAGACCGTCGATCCCGATCGCGGCCAGACGCGATACGATGCGCTTCACTCCATGGGAAAACAGCGGATTCAGGTAGCTCATGACGACGATCGGCGCCTCGACCTCGGCCCTGAGCCGGCCGAGCATCTGGAGGCAGGCCTCGGTGCCCGCGCCCGCGCGCAGGGCCGCATGGTTCGCCTCGACGATCAGGGGGCCGTCGGCCGAGGGGTCTGAGAAGGGCAGCTGGGCCTCGATGATATCGGCGCCGGAGTCGGCGAGCGAGCGGAAGACGCGCAGCGAGGTCTCGAGATCGGGGTAGCCGCAGACGCCGTGGGCCATGATCTTGACCTCCGGCGGCCTCTCGAGGCAGACGCCCAGGTGGTCCGAACCGTTCATGTTCGCTCTCCGTTCCGGATGGCCGCGACCTCGGTCTCGAGGAAGGCCAGCCAGTCCTCGCCGTCGAGGTACGGCGCCGTGATGAAGATGTCCTTGTCCCCGCGGCCCGAGACGTTGACGACCACCAGGGCCTCGGGCGGCAGCTCGGGCAGCTCGCGGAAGGCGCCCGCCAGGGCGTGGGCCGATTCGAGCGCGGGCACGAGGCCCTCGGACCGCGCGGTGAGTCTCAGGGCCTCGAGCACTTCCCGGTCGCTCGCGCTCGTGAAGCGGATGCGGCCCGTCGAGCCCAGATGCGCGAGCTGGGGCCCTATGCCGGCGTAGTCGAGCCCCGCGCTGACCGAATGCGTGGGCCGGAGCGAGCCGCTCTCGTCCTGGAGGAAGAAGGACTTGTAGGCCTGCACGATGCCGACCCTGCCGGATCCGCTCATGCGCACGGCGTGCTGGCCCGGCTCGCCGCCCCTGCCCCCGGCCTCGACGCCGACCAGCTCCACCTGCTCGTCGAGAAAGGCCGAGAACATGCCGATGGAGTTGGAACCGCCCCCGACGCAGGCGTAGATCCTGTCGGGGAGGCGGGCCTCGGCCTCAAGAATCTGCTTCCTCGTCTCCTTGCCGATGACGCTCTGGAACTCGCGTACCATGGTGGGGTAGGGGTGAGGCCCCAGGGCCGAACCCAGGAGATAGTGCGTATCCTCGGCGCGCTCGGTCCAGTTCTTGAACGCGGCGTTCACCGCATCGGTCAGGGTGCGACCGCCCTCTCTCACGCCCGTCACCTTCGCGCCGAAGGTCCGCATGCCGAAGACATTCGGGTGCTGGCGCGCCATGTCCACCTCGCCCATGAAGATCTCGCACTCGAAGCCCAGGCGCGCCGCGACCGCCGCGGTCGCGAGGCCGTGCTGACCCGCCCCCGTCTCGGCGATGAGCCGCTTCTTGCCCATGCGCCTGGCGAGGAGGGCCTGGCCGAGGGCGTTGTTGATCTTGTGCGCGCCCGTGTGCGCGAGCCCCTCGTGCTTCAGATACAGGCGCGGGCCGCCGAAGCGCTTCGTGAGATTCTCGGCGAACACCAGGGGTGTCGGCCTGCCGACATACTCCGCTCCGAGCCGCTCGTATTCGGCCCAGAAGGCCGGGTCCCCGCTCGCCTCGGCCCAGGCCGCCTCGAGCTCCTCGAAGGCCGGCCTCAGGATTTCCGGAATGTAGCGGCCGCCGAACTCGCCGAAGTACCGCTCCTCTTTTCGTCCGCTCACGCCCGCTCCTCCCGCGCCGCGCTCCGGCGCCCCACTTCCGCGGCGCCGTGCGCCGACCCGGCCGGAAGCCCGGGCGCCACCCCGCCGACCCCGTCCGCCGCCCGCTCGAGCTCGGCGAAGAGCAGCTCCAGCTTGGCCGGCGACTTCTTCCCCGGGCGTTCCTCGACGCCCGAGCTGAGGTCTATGCCGTCGGGAGCCAGGGCCGCGACCAGCTCGGCCGCATTGTCAGGGCCGAGGCCTCCCGCGAGGAAGAACTCCCTGCCGGCGCGCCGCGTCGTCTCGGCGGCCGCGCGCGCGGCCGCGGGCAGGAGCCTGAGCCCGGTGCCGCCGTAGGCGCCGCGGACGGCGGCGTCCACGAGCAGCCGAGGGCAGCCCCAGGGTAGCGCGCAACGTGTCCTCGCCTCTTCCTCCGTGCCGATCCTCAGCGCGCGATACCAGGGAAAGCCGAAGGCCGCGCAATCCTCCGGGCTCTCGTCGCCGTGCACCTGGACCGCGTCCAGCCCGACGAGAGCCGCGATCCGCGCCATCGCCTCGGGTCGCTCGTTCACGAACACGCCCACCACGCTCCTGCCTTCGAGCCGGCCCTCGGCGCGCAGGCGGGCGGCGATCGCCGCCGCCTGGTCGGGGAGCACGAGGCGCGGCGAGGGCGCGAAGACGAAGCCGATCTCGTCGGCCCCGAGCCTAAGGGCGAGGGCCGCGTCCTCGAAATTGGTGAGGCCGCAGATCTTCACTTTCAGGCGCATCCGGGTCCTCCTGGGAAAGCGCCGGCGAGCCCCGCGTGAGGGCTGGGCGCCTCGGTCGCCGCATCGCGCGCCTTGGCCGGCGCCTCGGCCGCCGCAGCCTCGTCCGCCGCATCGGCCGAAACCTCGGCCGCCGCATCGCGCGCGCCGAGTCGTTCGACGAAATCGCGTACCGCCTTTTCCGGGTCGGCGGCGGTGAGGAAGTGCTCGCCGACGAGGAAGGCATCGTAGCCCAGTCGCGCCAGGGCCGCAGCCTCTTCGCCGCTGTGGAGCCCCGACTCGGCGACGCGGCGCAGGCCGGCGGGAAGCCGATCGGCGAGAAGGGCCGCGAAGCGAGATGGGCGCCCGCCGTCCACGGCGAAGGTTGAAAGGTCGCGCGAATTGACGCCGACCGCGTCGGCCAGGCCCGCGGCCGCGGCTCGCTCGGCGATCCCGAGCTCATCTTCGCCGTGGATCTCCAGGAGCACCTCGAGGCCGAGTCCGTGGGCGACTTCCGCCAGCTCGGCTATCCGCGCCTCGTCGAGGATGGCGGCGATGAGGAGCACGGCGTCGGCCCCGATGGCCCAGGCCTCGCGCAGCTGGTAGGCGTCGACGATGAAGTCCTTGCGCAGGACGGGCAGCTCCGTCGCGGCGCGCGCCGAGCGGAGGTCATCGTCCGAGCCGAGGAAATGGCGCGGCTCGGTGAGCACCGACAGGGCGCCGGCGCCGCCGCGCTCGTAGGCCGACGCGATGCGCGCGGGGTCGTAGAGCTCCACCATCAGGCCTCGCGAGGGCGAGGCGCGCTTGCACTCGGCGATGAGGACGAAGTCCCGCTCGGCGCGGAAGAGGGGGCGCGGGGCCGAGGCCGCGCGGAAGAGCGAGCCTTCGGGCCGGGACTTCCTGGCGCGCCGGGCGTCGTCGGCGCGCTCGGCGGCGATGCGCGCCAGAATGCCGGGGGCGCCCGTTTCGGGGCCGCTCATGCCGGGACTTTCCGGCTACGGAGAGCTTCGAGCGCCCGCGCCGCCGCGCCGGAGTCGATCGAGGCGCGCGCCGCCTGGAGTCCCTCGCGCAGATCGGCCGCCAGGCCCGCGACGACGACGGCGGCCGCGGCGTTGAGGACTGTCGCGTCGCGCATGGGCCCTTCCTCTCCCGCGAGCACGCTCTCCAGGATGCGGGCGTTGCGCTCCGCGTCGCCTCCCCTGAGGTCGGCGGGATTGCAGCGCGTGAGGCCGAGGCTCTCGACCTCGAGCGTCCAGGTCCTGATCCAGCCGTCGCGGAGTTCGGTGATCTTCGTCGGCGCGGCCAGGCTGAGCTCGTCCAGGCC
>JAJXZP010000241.1 GCA_021779995.1 bacterium
TTGTACAGCGCCTCGACCTCGGGGCGGCCGGGATAGCGCTCTTCACCGCTTGGGCTGGTGGGCCTGAAGCACAGGGCCGGCGATCCGCCCATCTCGGAGGCCTCGACTTTCCAGATGTACTTATCGAAGCCTTTCAATCCGCCATGGAGGTGGTTGGCTCCGTCGTTGGCCGCGAGCTCGTAATCGGCGCCCGAGAGCGCAAACCTCGCCTTCCCTATGCGATTGGCGAAGCGGCCCACGGTCGCGCCGAAATACGGATGCGGCGCGACGAGTCCGGCCAGTGTCGAGGAGCCGAGGAGAATGTCGACGACTCCGCCCCGGCCGTCGGGAAGAAGCATGGACAGGAAGGTTGCGCCGTAATCGCTGAAGGTCGCGGCGAAGTCGCCCGCGCGGAGCACAAAGAGAGCGACCTCCTCTCCCGTGGAAAGGTTTCCGTACGATACGCGTTGAATTGACATGCGCTTCTCCTCGTCAGGGCAGCTTGTAGTACATGCGGTAGAATTTTTCGAACCAGCGCGCGGGAATGAGCCGCTTGACCAGGACCGCGAAACGCTCGAAGCCGGGACCTACGGTGGTACGGACGGGCAGGCGCGACGATTCGATGAGCTGGAGGACGCGCTTGGCGACGACGAGGGGATCGAAGCCCTGGGATTCGTCGCGGATCTGGACGGCCATCGCCGGTTCGAAATATTTCTTGTACGCGCTCGCATCGTCGGCTTTCTTGACAGTGCGCCTCGCCGCCGTGAAGCCGGTGCGGAAGTCTCCGGGCTCGATGAGACAGGCTTGGATGCCGAAGGGACGGACCTCGTAGCGAAGGGATTCCACCATGCCCTCGATCGCGTACTTGCTCGCCGAATAGAAGGCCTGGAACGGCATGCCGACGACTCCGGCTATGGAACTCAGGACGAGTATCTTGCCCGAACCGGCGGCGCGCATGGCGGGCAGGACCGCCTTCACGCTGCGCACGGCGCCGAGGAAATTCGTGTTGATCTGCAGCAGTATCTCGTCCATGCTGCTGTCTTCGATCGATCCGGCGATGCCCATGCCGGCATTGCAGAGAATGGCGTCGACGCGACCCGCTTTTTCCAGGACGGAGGCGACCGCCTTGGTGACCGAATCGTTGTCGGTGACCTCCATCGCGATCATCTCGAAAAACTCGTCCGCCTTCTTGGCGTACGAGCTCGGATTTCGGCATGTGCCGAAGACGCGCAGGCCTTTCTTGGCCAGATGGGTGGCGCAGGCATTGCCGATGCCGCTGGACGCGCCGGTGACGATCACGACTTTCTCATGCTGATCCATGTTTTCGCTCTCCTTTTTCGAACCCGCTGCTCTTGGACTGTTTCCCGTAGACGCTCACGACCGAGGGGATATCCCCATCGTACCCGTCACGATGATGTCGACTATCGCCTCGGGGAGGAATTTTTCCGTATTTATGACGAGGTCGGCGAATGAATAGTCGTTGTTGTCGATGGAATAAAGCCGGCGATAACGCGCGTGATCCTGGTCATCGCGCTCCCGCGTGAAGGCGAGGACCGTCTCGCGGTCGCCCCGCTCGGGGCCGTCTCCTTGCCGCCGGCTCCATATCCGCTCGGCGCGCACTTCCTCGCTCGCCGTGAGGTAGACTCGGATGGTGGCGTCGGGCAGCTTCCAGATGGCGAGCCGAGATCCGATGACGCAATCGCCTTCGTGGGCCAGCTCGACCTGCCGTCGATCGACGTGGAGATCGAACCAATCGTCCGACTTCGCGCTTTCGATGATCCCGGCCAAGCCGACTCCTCGCTCGGCCGCGATATTCCTGAAGGTGTAGTTGACCAATCGCAGCCCCAGCCGCTCGGCGAGCAGGCGGCTGACCGTCGTATTCCCGCAGCCGGATTTGCCTGATATCGCTACGATCATGCCGCCGCTCCGCATGCCGCTCATTCGACGTTGCGCAATTGCTCGCGCACGTTCTCGAGGGCGTCCTTGAGTTCCACGACGGACTGGCTCACCGGCAGGAGGATGCTTTTCGAGCCTATCGTGTTCACCTCCCTATTCATTTCCTGACAGAGGAAATCCAGCTTCTTGCCGGGCGAGTGATCCTCCGCGGCGATCCGTCGGAACGACGCGATGTGCGCGTCGAGCCGGGCGAGCTCCTCGTTGACCGTGTACTTCATGAGGAGGGAGGCGGTCTCGGCGAGCACCCTCCCTTCGTCGACGAGGTCGCCCATGACCTCGCGGAAGCGCTGGGTGAGCTGGGACCGCACGGTGCGCTCGATCTCGGGCACCTGGGAGCGCACGACGGCGATCGAAGCGGCGACCCGCTCGAGCTGGCCCTCGATGTCGAGGCGGGTGGCCTCGCCTTCGCGAAGCCGCGAGGCCTCGTACTCGGCGAAGCAGGCCTCCAGTTCGGGCTCCAGCCGGGACCAGAGCCTGTCTTCGTCGATGTCCCGCTCGTAGGCCACGACCCCGTCGAAGGAGAGGATATTCCCGAGCCGAGGGGCCTCCTGGAGGCCGCAGGCGGCCGAGATGTCGCTGAGCACCTTGAAGACCGCCGAGGCCGCCGCGATGTCGGCGCTCACGGTGACGGGCGCGTCGAGTTCGCGCAGGCGGAGCCAGAGTTCCACTTTGCCGTGAGTCACCCGGGAGGCGATGAACCCGCGCAGGCGCGGCTCCAGGCGCGTGAGGTAGGGCGGCAGCGAAACGGATATGTCCAGGTAGCGGTTGTTGTAGGACTTGAGCTCGAGGCTGCCTCTCATGCCCTTGGGATTGAGATCGCGATGGGCGAAACCAGTCATGCTCTTTATCATGTTTTCCTCTCGAATGCCTTCAGCCGCTCGTAGAGCGCGACTCCGAGCTTCCAGTTGTCGCCGGCCCCCATGGTCAAGAACAGATCTCCCGGACGGAGCAGGGCGGCGACATCGACGAGCGCGTCGAGCGGCTCGTCAAAGTACAGGCAGGTTCCCGATCCGGCAGACGCGGATCTTCGCCCGAGCAGGGCCTCGTAGAGGGCGCGACCATCGGGCCCCTCGCCCCGCTGCTCCCGCGCCGAGGAGTATATCTTGTGCACGACCAGGAGATCCGCCCCGTCGAGGCACCTGACGAAATCATCGAAGAGGGCTGCGGTGCGGGAATAGGTGTGCGACATGAAGTCGACGACGAGACGCCGCCGCGGCCAGAATGCCTTCACGCCTCGGAGTGTTTCGCGGATGGCGGTGGGGTGATGGCCGTAGTCGTCCATGAAAAGCACGCCGCCGGCCTCGCCGAGCAGCTCGGAGCGCCGCTTCGATCCGGCGAAAGCCGACAGGGCCCCCGTGGCCGCCGCCACTTCCCCCGCGTCGGGCGAACGTCCCCGCTCGCTGCGCAGAATCGAGAACGCGAGCGCCAGGGCCGCGGCGGCGTCGAGCGCAAGATGCTCGCCGGGCACGCGCAGGGTGAAGCCGCGGTCGAATCCGCCCAGGCGAAAAACGGCCTCGCCGTCGTCTATGTCATAGGAAAGGAGGCGGTACGGGCCTTCGGCGCGCCTCCCGTAGGCGGTCAGCTTCAGATCGGGGCGCTCCCTCCCGACCGCTTCGGCCGCCCGGACGGCCCCGGGATCGTCAGCGCAATAGATGAGCTCGCCTGATTCGGGTAGGAGGCGGAGGTACTCGACGAAGGCGGCGAAGATGTCCTCGAAGCGCGGATAGTAATCCTGATGATCCGACTCGATGCTGGTGAGAACTATCCTGCGCGGATGGAAGAAGAGAAAATTGCGGCGGTATTCGCAGGTTTCCGCGACGAAATACTTCTCGCCCGCGTGGAGTGTCGATCGCCCGCCGAAGCCGGCTACGGCCGATCCCGCGAGGATGGTCGCGGGAAGACCAAGGGCCGCGATGATCGATCCCGCCATGGCGGTCGTCGTGGTCTTGCCGTGGACTCCCGCGATGCCCGACGAATCGAAGCTCGCGGAGAGCTGCCCGAGCGCCTCGGGATAGCTCAGGATGGGGATGCCCCGGCGCCGCGCCTCGACGAGCTCGGGATTCGAGTCCCGGGAATAGGCGGCCGAATGCACGACCAAGGCCAGGTTTCCGTCTATGCGCGAGGCTTGGAAGCCCGCTCCCACCGGCACGCCGAGAGCTTTCAGGATGGCATCGGTGTAGAAGACGTCGGGGACGTCGCTGCCGCTCAAGAGAGCACCTCTCGCCGCGAGAATCTCGGCCAGGGCCGCCATTCCCGTCCCCTTCGCACCGACGAGATGTATTCGCATGCCAGCGAGGGGGGCCGCGAGCGGGCTTTGACTCATAGGCGCATTTTATCGGAAGGCCGGGAGCGGGGCAAGGAGCCTGGCTGTCCTAGACGCGAAGTTCGAGGGTGACGGCTAACTGACGGGCCCCGGCGGCGGGAAGGTCGATATCCCATCCGAGAGAGAGCAGGCAGCCTTGATAGCGCTCCACCGCGGTATCGCCCTCTCCCGTCGGAAGGAGGACGGGCTGGTGATGGAGATCGAAGGCCTGATCCGAGCGAAGCTCGATCCGCTCATCGTAGCGCGTATTCTCCAGGCGGAGCGAGGTGGCCGCCGAAGCGTCGCAGGCGGCGGCCGAGTCGAGGACCAGGGCATCGCGGCCCCTGAACACGCTCAAGCCTACGGCGTTCGGCGAAAGCCCCGCCGAGAAGTTGCACTCGACCGCGAAGCGGAGCGAAAGGGGAGCCTGGGAAGGGTTGGAAAGCTCGTATTCGACGGAGACGCCGCCTTTGCGGAAGATGAATGTCTTCCTAAGGAGGAGTGGGGATTTCCTTCCGCCGAAATCAACCCAGCCTTCATGCTCCAGCGTGGTGATATTCGCGGGGCGATCGGTCTCGATCAGAGCGTAATGGGACTCGGCGAAATCCCCCACGTCGGGACCGAATCCGCCTTTTTTCATGCAGCGGTCGAGAAAGGCCAGGCATCGGCGCGCGCCTTTGCGATTCGACATCACATTGACGTAATTCCAGCAGGATCTGAACGAGTCCAGTTCGGTGAGGCTTCCGCCGCGAAGATGAACGTAGGCGTTGAGATCGGCCCCCTGGTACAATATTTCCTTCATTCCATCGAAATCGATATCGGCGCCGATGACTCCGGGCGCGAAGCTGCCGCGCAGGCGTGTCGTCCGTTCGGCCTCGATCAAGGCTCCGTAGGCCGCGGCTCTGATCGAAAGCTGGGTGATGCCTCCGGAGGGGCCCAGCCAATACGCATCGCCGCACTGCCCCTTCCACAGCTCTTCCTGGGCCGTCTTCTTGCGCGATTTGTCTCCGCGAAGCTGCCCGACGAGAATCCGCACATAATGCATCTTCGCGTAGAGCGCCAGGCTTTCCTCGTGACGCAAAAGAAGAGTTCTAAGACTCCCCGCCTCCGAAGGATCATCCCTTCCGGAAGAGACGGAGCCCCGCATCGCGGAGCCTCGATCGCGGCTCTTGTTCATGAGCGACAGGGATGCGCTGCCGGGGAAATAGGCGCGATCGAAGCTGTGCAGGGACTTGAGGTATCGCGAGGGGGTCGTCGTTTCGATATCAGGGGCCAGTTTCTGCAGCGCGGCGAACGCCGCTTCGAACATGACGTCGGGCGATTCCATCTTCGAGGCGGTCCAGAGAGAGCGAATGGCGCTTTCCGAGTAAAAGATCGAATGGAGAGGCGACTCGCCCTTGGTTTTCAGCGCCTCGTGCAGAGCCTCGGCGGGAGCCGGAACCGCGGAAAAGCTCTCCAGGGCGTCCAGCACGGGAAATACGACGATGCTGCGGCCCTGATCCTCGGTCATGACCGGATTGCCGATGGTCCCGTTTTCGATGCCGGCGAGCCGGAAATGACGAGCGGTGAGGAAGGAGAAGTCGAAGCCGCTCGACTGCAGGGTGGAAGCGAGAGTCGGTTCCCACGCATAATCCTGCACCCAGCATCCCCTCGGCCGTTTCCCGAAGGCCTTGCGGATGTACGTCGTCAACAGCTCGATCTGGCCGAGTCGATCCGGTCCCGGGACGAGCGGCAGGAGGGGCGCGAAGAAGCCGCCGCCGAGCAGTTCGATCTGCTTTTTGACGGCCATCTCTTCCATGAGCATGAGGAATTCCGGATGGCGGGATTCGAGCCATTGAAGGGCCGTGCCCGAGTAGGCGATCGTCGCGAAGATGTCCGGAAAGCGGTAGAGCACCGATAGGAATGGACGCCAGGCAATCTGGTAGGTTTCCTCGAAAAGCGATTCGTCGGCACCCGGAGGAAGATGGCTATATGTGCCTATGATGACAGAACTTTTATGCATGTACCGGCGTTCCTTCGGAAATTATAGAGGGGATTATAGTGCACCGCCTTGGATTTCGTAAGGCGGTGCAGGTTTTTTTTATGTCCCGACGCGCTTGATGGCGCCGGTCGGGCACGCGCGGGCAATATCCTCCCAGGACTCGGACCACACGAGGGAGGCATGGGCCATGTCCTGGTCGAGAACGAACTCGCCCTGGACCGAGCGTCGAGCGCACTCGCCGCAGGCGGTGCAGGCGGTATCGCAGTCCTTGAGCCGTTCCTCCGGGGGCTTTTTCGCGGAGCAGGCGACAAACCACCGCTGTTCGATGGGGATGAGGGTGAGGAGGTCCTTGGGACAGGCGGATAGGCATTTTCCGCATCCGGTGCAGACGCGTGGGTCGACGATCGCGCAACCCTTTTCGATCCGTATCGCGCCGAGAGGACAGGCTCGAAGGCAACTGCCGAAGCCGAGGCAACCGTTCTTGCAGTCCTTGGGCCCGCCGTACAGCGCCGCCGCCGCCGCGCAGTCCACATAGCCTTCATAGGCGAAGGACACCCGGGCCGCGGCGGAAGTGCCGGTGCAGCGCACCACGGCACGCTTGAGCGCGCTGCCGGAGGCGCCACCTCGTTCGACGAGGACGGACCGCAGACTCGCGGCGGTCGCCGAGCCTCCCGGGAGACAGAGCGCGGGATCGGCTCCATCGTTCAGGAGGGCGGCGGCGTAATCGCGGCAATCGACGCGTCCGCAGACGCCGCAATCGTAGCCGGGAAGTATCCGCGCGAGCCGCGCCGCGTCGGGATCGCGCATCCGGCGGCGCCCGACCCCGGCGAGGAAGGAAGCGCCCAGGAATGCGCCGAAGGAAACGAGGAAAACGAAAAGCGCCGTTATCCACTGCATCGTCAGCCTGCCAGGTTCCTTATGAAGACCGCGTCGAAGCCCATGAGCGCCATGGCCATGAGTCCGGCGGATATGAGCATCGCCGGCGCGCCTCGGAAGGCTTCGGGCACGTCGCTGAGCTCGAGCCGTTCGCGCAGGGCGTCCAAGAGGACGGCGGCCATCCAATAGCCGATCGCGGAAGAGACGCTCGCCACGAGGGCTTCCAGGATGGAGTACCCGCTTTTGGTCGAGATGAGGGCGATGCCGAAGACGATGCTGCTGACGAGAATTTCGTCGGCAGCCGCGCTCAGCCGCTGAAGGAATCCCGACTGCGACGCGATGGCGCGGAAGAAGAGACGCACGAGGGGGATGGCTATCATGACGAAAACGAGCAGGGCGATAAAGTCCAGCCCCAGGGGACGCAGGACTAGGGCGCGAAGCGCCCAGAGCAGCCCCGAAGCGAGGGCGTCGGCCAGGAAAAGGGCGACGAAGGACGCCATCCCGACTAGACCTCGCAGTCTGGCCGCCGGACAGGGAGCGAAGCCGTATGAGAGCAGGGCGTTCGCGCCGAAAACCGACAGCGCGACGATGCCGAGATAGCTCATGCGCCCCTCCTTTTCCGCCGGAGCGTGGCGATGCGGTACAGGGCCACCGCGCAGCCGAGCACGATAAAGCCGCCGGCGGGGGCGGCGAAAAGACGAGCGGGAGCCCCGTCGGTCAGCGAAAAAGAGAAAAGCTGCGCGCCGGGTCCGGCGAAATTGAGTGTCCCGCTCCCCACGAGCTCGCGGAAAGCACCGATCAAAATCGCCGCGGCGATGTAGCCGAGCGCCTCTTTGAGAAGGGAGGATATGCCCGTACCGTACTGGCCGGCGAAAACCCGACCTTCGCCGTCCATGGCCTGAGGATAATGCCGAAGTGTCTGGAGGCTCAGGCAATTGACCGCCAGGAGGGGAATATAGACGCCGAGATATCTCGCGGCGGCGGGAGAAAAGGCCTCGACCCCGGCCCCTATCAGAAGGGCCAGGGCGGCGGAAAGAGCCAGGGAGCTCGGGGTTCTGAGCCGATCGGGCACGAAGGACTGCAGGAAAGGCATGAGCAGGGCGAGCACCAGGGACGACACGGCCACGCCGACGCCGAGCACGAAGCCGTTCATGAGACTGTTCGCCGCCGCGACGAGAGGAAATACGCCGAGCAAGCCGCTTAAAACCGGGTTGGGGACGTAGGGATGGCGCTGTTCGTTCATGACTTCTCCCCGGCCAGGGCCCGAACGGCGACGGAAAGTCGGCCGAGCACCGCGCCAGTCTCGAGGAAGCTTTCGGTCGCTCCTGAGACGGCGGCGAGATTCCGGGCGTCGGTACGGGAGGGGAAAGGCCGGTCGCCTCCCCTGCCAAGGAAACTCGCGAACCAGTCGGCGCCGACGAAGGGCGCGCGCGGCGAGCTTGTGTCTATGATGCGGACGGACTGGATCTGCCCATCGGCGGCGACGACGGCGGCGACGACGGCGGAACCGGACCGCGAGTCCAGATCGATGACCGCACCGAAAAGAGTCGGCCCCTGGCCCGGAAGGCGATAGAGCCGGCGAATCGACGGATCGTCGACGGTCGCGGGCTGGGCGGCCACGGGCCGGCCGGCGAGATCGGAGAGAACGGCCCGTTCCCGCGCGATCGAACCCGATTTGACCACGAGTATCACGCCGGCCACGAGCAAGGCGAGCAGCCCCATCGCTAAGGCGACGAGGAGATTTTCGACCAGGCTTTCTTTTTTCGTCCGAGCCATCAGACTTCCTTCGCCCCGAGAGGCGTGCCGCCGGCCAGGGGCGCCCTTCTCCTGTCGAGGAGCGGCACCAGGCAATTCATGACGAGCACCGCGAAGGCCATGCCCTCCGACATGGATCCGAAGCTGCGGATCAGGAAGGTGATGATCGCGATCCCGCCGCCGTAGATGAACATTCCGATGCGGGTCGAGGGAGAGGTCACCGGATCGGTGGCCATGAAAAAGGTGACGAGGAGGAAGGATCCGGTGAGAAGCGAAAAGAGCACGTCGCCGCTGAAGAAGCCGCTGCCGTAGGGTAGACCGCCGAATACCCAGGTCAGGGCCGAGAAAACCGCGACGATGAACGTGGGTATCTCCCAGCGGATCATCGAGCGGGCGAGGAGGACGATCGAGGCGGCGAGGATGAGAATGCCGGAGAGTTCGCCCGGAGCGCCGGATTTGTTGCCGATCAGGAGATCGAAATAGCCCGAAGGCATGTCCGAGCCGATGCGGGTGAAGAGTAGCTGATTGAGGAAATCGGTGATGCGGTGATCGAGACCGGAAAATCGGAACCCGGCGCTTTTCAAGATGTCGAGGGGACTTGAGCCTGCCGCGGCCGCCGCGAGCGACTGGCGCACGAATTCCAGGGGAGTCGCTCCGCCGACCCCGACGACCCCCGCGATGTTGCGCGGCAGGGTCCAGGCATTCATCGCCTTGGGCCAATCGAGCAGGGCGAAAGCGATCCCCGCCAAGGCGGGATTCATCCAATTGGAGCCGAGACCGCCGAAGGCCGCCTTGACGATGAGTACGGCGAACAGGGAGGACGCTATGGGAATGTACAGAGGCACGTTCGGGGGCATGGCCATGCCGATGAGGAAGCCCGTCAGGAAGGCGGATCCGTTTCCGAGCGTAAAGCGGCGTGACAGACCGCCGACCGCGAGCTCGCCCATGCAGGCCGAGGCTATCGCCGAGGCGATGGCGAGCGCGGCCGCGGCTCCGTAACAGTAGATGCCCCAGGCCGCCGCGGGGACGAGGGCCAGAGACATGCCCCAGGTGAGGGAGGATGTCGACTGCGAGTTGTAGATATGGGGCGCCTGGCCGAGCACGAGATTGCGCACCCTGGTCATCGGGTAGCCTCCATCGCCTTCGATATGCCCTGGCGCAGACGGACCGCGAACGCCGCCACGAGTTGGACGCGCGAGGGGCAGATGTAGCCGCAGGCTCCGCAGAGGGTGCAGTCCTTCAGGCCCCAGGCTTCGGCCTCGGCCTCTCTGCGATTCGACAGGAGGCGGAAGAGGCGTTCGGGCTCGAGTTTCTCCGGGCAGACACTCGCGCACCTGCCGCAACGGATGCAGGGATTGCGGCGCGCGCCTCCCACTTCGTCCTCGGACAGCGCCAGCACGGCAGAGCTGGTCTTCGTGACCGGCGCGTCGAGATCGTGGACCGGGAAGCCGCGGAAGGGACCGCCCAAGACAATGCGCGCAGGCGGTCCGAGAAAACCGCCGCATTCCTCGATAAGGTCGCCTATCGGCGTGCCGATGCGCACCTTGAGCACCGCGGGATTCTTGATCGCCCCGCCGCCCACCGTGACATAGCGCTCCATCACGGGCTTGGCCAGGACGATCGCTTCGTGGAGGGCGACGGCCGTCGAGGGACGGATGACAAGCGCCGAAGAGCTCGCCCGCTTCCTGGCGCCGAGAACCGATTCAAGCAGCTGCTTTCGCATGTCCTGGGGATAGCGAGCCTCGAGCCGGACAATTTCGATCCGGGCGTCGCCGGCCCAGGGACGAAGACTTTCCTCGATGCAAAGCTCGTCGACGGCGACGACGAGCCGGGCGGGCTCGGTGAGCTTCGCGAGTATGGCCAGACCGTCCGACACCTGCTCGGAGCGCTCGCGAAGGAGAGAAGACTCGGTGCGCAAGTAGGGTTCGCTCTCAACAGCGTTGAGAATAAGAGCATCGGTGGATTCCCGGTCCGCGAGAAGATCGTAGAGCGGCACTCCCGGCGCCTCGGTATCCACGACGCCGCGGTCCCGCACCGTGCGCAGAATGTCGGCCCGGCCCATGCTGTTCCAGACATAGCGCTCAGCCCTGCGGCCGAGCCTGTCGAAGGAGCCTTCGAGCGCGATCACGACGGCCTCGGATTCGCCTCCTTCGGGAAGAAGGACGACTCGGATGTCGCGGACGACCCCCGGCACCGGCGCGTGGACGTCGGCGGAACCGGGCCCCAGGCCGCGGCCGACGATCATCCCTTCGCGGACGTACTCGCCCCGCCTGACGACGCAGCGAGCGGGGGCTCCCGCATGCTGCTTGAGCAATACCACCGCGCTATTGGGAAGGAACGCGTTGACGATGGAGGCGGGCTCTTCCTGCTCGCCGTCGCCGCGGACGCGGATTCCTCCCCGTTCGAATGTCCGTATGGAACTCATGCTTCCTGCCGTACTTCGCGCGTCGAAGAGTCCCTCATGGGTGGAATGACGCCGACGATCCGCCTCAGCGGAAGGATGAGCAGGATTATATACAGAATGACATCGATCGGCGCAAGCGGTCGCCTCGGCGCATCCGGGATCGGAAGGGATTGCGCCGCGACAGCGCGCCCCTGGGTTATCAGCATCGATTCGAGGCTGTCGGCCGGCATGGAGCGATAGGCCTGCCGGGCCCAAGCCTCGCCGAAGCGCACTGCGGGCCCTTTGCCGCGCGGCTCGGGCAGACTGATCGACGCGAAGGGATCGTCGATCGCGGCGCCGACTATCCGCAGGGGAAGGGACTGCTCGAGCGCGAGATGAGCGAGCCATTCGGGCAATCCCGGCAGGATATCCGCAGCCCTTGTCTTGATCATCTCGCCGGCCGCGGCGGGGCCGGGCCTAAGCGGTCCGGCCGTGAAAACCGGCAGGGGAGCCGAGATATCCCGGCCTTCCACCGCAGTGCGGGCGGGCGCGAGCAGGCTGACGCCGCCCCAGGCGGCGATGACCACGAGCGCTACGATGGCGGTCGAACGGTCGGGACGATTCACCGCGGTTCCGAGGGGGCGTGGGACGAAGGCGCGACGCGAGGTGCCGACGGCAAGCCGGGGCGCCACGGCCGCCACTGCCGTCGCGGCTAGCCCGGCGAGCAGCGTCCAGGCCACCGCAGGCCACAAGGAGGGCAGGAGCGCGAGGGCTCCGAAGGCGGGAATGAGCAGCGCGACTCTCGGCTTCAAGCCTCCCGAGAGACTCTTCATGGCGGATAGAAAACGCGCGCCGCGGCGATATTCCAGGAACGGGAGAAGAAACGCCTCGCTGAGGTCGAGCAGGGCGGCGGCCCAAAGGGCGGCGAGGACTGCGGCTTCCGGGCCGAAGGCGGCGAGCAGCATCCAGGGCGAGATGAAAGCGCCGCGCAAAGACAGGCGGCCGCGGCCGTTGGCGCCGCGCAGCGCGGCGAACGTGCGCTGGGGACCGGGGCCCCACAGGAACACGAGGACGAGCGCCGAAAGGGCGAAGGCGGGCCAGCGCCACAGGTCGAATGGCGATGCGCGCGAATCGGGTAGGACGAATCGGCCGGCCAGACCCCCGAGCGCGGCGGCAAGACCGCGGTTCGCATCGAAGGGAAAACGAGTGGGTACGTAGAACACCTTGTACGTGCGGCCTTCGACTGTGGCTGAGAACCATTGACCGAGCCCTTGGAGGTACGAGTCGCGGCGCGGATCGCCGGGGAGGAGGCTCCCGAGCGCGGTGGAAAGAGTCGTCGTCTCGAGACGCGCCCAGTCCGATATGACGACCGGCTCCGTGGATTCGGCTATCGTGCCCCGTATTCCATGGGAAGCCAGCCTGTCGAGTACGGCGGATTCGTCGACGCCAGAGTCGACGAGGAGCATTCGATACCCCCGCCAGATGCTGCCGGGACGGGCCGTAGGCACCGAAAGCGAAGCGGCCACGCCCGAAAGAACGGCGACAAGAAGCATCGCGGCAAAGAGCGCGGCGGGGCGGCGACCATCCGTAGTACGAGGTCTGACATCCATGCTGACCGTCTAAAGGGTGCAGAAGGCCATCGCGATGAAGAAACCGAGCAGGCTGCCGACCAGGACCTCCACGGCGCTATGGCCGTGGACCTCTTTCACGGAATGAAAGGAAATGCCGAGCCGGGAACTGAGTTCGCGTCCGAGAAGGTTGAGGACGCGCGCCTGCTGGCCTGCCGAGCGGCGGACTCCCATCGCGTCGCGGATGACGACGAGCGCGAAGAAAACCGCCAGGATGAAGATGGAGGAGTCCGTGCCCTGGGTAAAGCCGATCGCGGTGGCTATCGAAACGGCGAGAGCGCTGTGGCTGGAGGGCATGCCGCCGGTGCGCCACAGGAAGGTGACCAGGACATCGTGGAAGGACTGCGAACGAGCCTTGAAGATGTTGATTATCGCCTTGATGAACTGGGCAAGAATAAGACTGAACAGGGCCGACAGGAAGACGGGATTCCTCAACAATTCCCCTCCATAGGGGCGGACCTGTTCTATCACCGGCTAAGTTTCCCCGAAGGGACCTCCCTTGTCAAGGCGAGGGAACGGAGATGTGCCGCAGATCCGCAAGTCCTGGCATTGACCCTGTGCTCGATGGGATTCTAGACTCCCCCATGGCTCGTGAGCTGAATTTTACGGAATACCGGCCGGGCCCGGACGACCAGGACAAGCGCCTGGACAAATTGCTCAGGAGGCTTCTGGGCGAAATGCCGCTTTCCGCCCTCTACGGCCATATTCGCCGGGGACGCATCCGCGTCAATGGCGAGAAATGCCATCCCGACCGCCGCATAGCCGCCGGCGATCGAATCGAGATCGATTCGAAGCTGAGCGAGGGACTCGGGCTCCCGGCAGGCGAGCCCGGATCGGACAATCTCGACTCCTTGGCCTCCATGCTCATACTGGCGACCGAAAATCTCCTCTTCATCAACAAGCCGGCGGGAGAGCTCGTTCATGGCCCCGGGAGCGTCGCGGAGCGCGTGCGCGCGGCTCTCGGCGAACGGATATCCGCCTCGCTGTCCTTTTCACCCGGCCCCTTGCACCGCCTCGATCGCAATACCTCCGGTCTGGTGGTCTATTCCCGCAGCGCGCTCGGAGCCCGGGTGTTCTCGGAATGGATGCGGGCACGGAAAATCCGCAAACTGTATCTCGCCCTCCTGCGGGGAAGATTGAAGGAGGAAGAGCTCTGGGTCGACAGACTGGAGCGCGATGCCGGGAAAGGGATCAGCCGCGTCGCGCAGGGCCCGGGGGGAAGACGGGCCGTCTCCCGCGCCTTGCCGCTCTGCGCCTCGGAGGCCGCCACGCTCGCCCTCGTCGAGATAGAGACCGGCCTGACGCATCAGATCCGCGTCCAGGCGGCCTCGCGCGGATTCCCCCTCCTGGGCGACGTCAAGTACGGCGGGAGAGCCGTCCCGGGAGGCTACCTACTCCACGCGCTATCGCTCGCGTTTCCCGATAGGATATTCCCCGATGTGCCCGAACGCGTCACCGCGCCCCTCCCCTCGGCGGCGATCGGGCGCCTCGAGCGGCTATTCGCCGGCCTCGACCTGGCCTTCGCCCTCGACAGCGCGGGGCGTTCATGAACCCAGGCGCCGCAAATGGCCGAGCGCGCGCGCTTGCCAGGTTCTCCGGCGCGGATTATAGTTGCCTGATATGAGCATACGGCTCAAGATTATTCTGGTCGTCCTCCCGCTGATCATCGCCGCCGTGGTGTTGGTCGGCATATCGTCGTATTTCGTCGCGGCCTCGGCGGTTACGCGGATCGCGACCGATTTTCTCACGTTCAAGGCTTCCGAGCTGGAGAAATACGCCAACAGCCAGTTCAACCTGCTCGCGCAGAACGGTTTCGTGGGCAGGCCCGACATGGAAGCGGCCGCGCACGCGGCCGTGGAGTCCTTCGCCCGCTCCATCCTGCGCAGCGACACGGAGACCATCCTGGCAGTCGACGCACAGGGCCGGACGGCGATGCGCGCCGGCCCGGCCGAGATCGCGCCGGACGAGCGGGCGGCGCTCGCCGGTCTCGCGGCGAAGGAAGCTCGCGGATTCGGCACGCTCCGCATCGGGGGACGGGACCGTGTGGCCGCCTACTTCCCCTTTCGCCCCTTCGGCTGGCTGGTCTTCGTCACCGAAGACAAGGCGGTCTTCTACGGCGACGTGGAATCCATCTTGAAGACGACCCTCGAATTTCTCGTAGCCGTCGGCGCGGTCTCGGTCCTGCTGCTCCTGGCCCTCGCCCGCTTTCTCACCAAGCCGCTGGAGCGGGTCTCGGCCGCCATGCTTCGCATCATCGGCTCGAACGATCTCTCCGAGCGCGTGAGCGTGGAGTACAAGGACGAGATCGGGCAGCTGTCCCACACCTTCAACCTGATGCTCGCGGAACTGGGCAAGGCCTACGAGCAGATCAAGCGCTACGCCTTCGACGCCGTGGTCGCCCAGAAGAAGGAACGGAAAATACGGAGCATCTTCGAGGTCTATGTTCCCAAGGAAGTGATCGACCAGGTTTTCACCAATCCCGAAGGGATGCTCGTCGGCGACAACCGCGTCCTCTCCGTGCTCTTTTCCGATATCAGGAGCTTCACGAGCATCTCCGAGAACATGCAGCCCGACGATCTCGTGGCCTCGCTCAACCGCTATTTCTCCACCATGGTCGACGTGATCATGGGACGCGGCGGCGTCGTCGACAAATACATAGGCGACGCGATCATGGCCTTCTGGGGAGCGCCCAAGAAGAAGGACGACGACGCGCTCCAGTCGGTGACCGCGGGTCTGGAAATGACCGAAGGGCTCCATGCCTTCAACGAGGTTCAGCGGGCGAAGGGCAAACCCGAGTTCAGGATAGGCGTGGGCATCAACTACGGCCTGGTCACCGTGGGCAATATCGGCTGCGACAAGAAAATGAACTATACCGTCATCGGCGACATGGTCAATCTGGCGTCGCGGCTCGAAGGCGCGACGAAGATGTACCACCAGCCGGTCATCATTTCGGAAAGCGTGCAGTACAAGGTAAAGGACGTTCTCCCCTGCCGCCACATCGACACGGTCGCGGTCAAGGGCAAAAAAAAGGGCGTGAAGATATTCACGCCCCGCCGGCAGCTTACGCCGAAGGAAAGCGAAATCTGGGGAATCCACGCCGAGGCGATCGACCGCTACTATCGACGCGATTTCAAGGGCGCCATGGAAGATTTCGGTCGGCTTTTGAAGATCGATCCCGCGGATTACCCCGCTTCGATCTTCTTCGAGCGCTCGTCGGCATTTTTGAAGGCTCCGCCGCCCGAAGACTGGAACGGTGTCGCGGTGCTCACCGAGAAATGAGACTCCGCCCTTCATTCGCCGCGGCGGCGGCCCTCTGTTTCGCCATCGCCTGGAACGGAAGCGCAGGGGCGCAGGACGTCGGTTCACGGCCGCCCGAGCGGCGCATTTTCCTGCCGGCCCCCGTACTCGAAGGCGACGCGGGCGAACGCGTCCTCGCCGAGCCCTTCGCCGCCACGTTGCGCAGCTGCTTCGCCAGCGCCGCCGAGGCTCGCGGCTTCGCCCTTGCCGTCCTGCCCGGCTCCCCGCGGGACCCGGCAGCGGAGGCCCGGAACTTCAACGAGAACTGGTACGCGCGCATCTTCGTCGCGGTGCGGAACGACAGGCTATCGTACCGCATCGAGGTCTATTCCTCGTGGAGCGGCGACCTCGTGGCCGCCGACAGTTTCTCCGCGTACGCCGGTCCCACGGCCTTCCCCCTCATCGACGACTCCGCCTCGAGGGTGGCGGCACGGCTCGCGGCGTACGTCGAGCTGCCGGACGATGCGCCGCGCCGCCCGGTGTCCTACCGGATCACCGTCCTCTCGCCGGACGAGGGCGCGCGCGTCACCCTCGGGCCTCCCGACTCCAAGCTGTCGATCGTGGCGGGGACGGTGAGGGACGGGAAGCTCGTCCTCCCCTACTACCCCTTCGCGCGCGGTTCCACGGTCAGGCTCTATCTCTCGCGGCAGGGACGCCGAACCGAGATTCTGCGAGTCCATCTGGGCGAGGCCGCGCCGATCGTCGCCGCGCCCCCCCTCGAAGCGCAAAGCTACCAGGATCTTTTCGTCGGCACCGGTTCGGGGCGCCTGCTCGGGATCCAGGTGGGTTACCGCCGCTACATCGCTCCGCAGTGGGTATTCCTCTTCGTCGACGACCATCTCTTCGCGGGCTACGATTTCCTGCCGGGCTCCTCGCCTTTCCTGCACGAGGAGCTTTGGACGGGGGTCGGGAGCTACCTCGTCCTGGGTCCCGAATCGCCCTTCCGCTTCGGAGCCGAAGTCGGACTAGGCTATCTGTTCAGCTACTCCACGGTGCCCGAGGCGCAGCGCCGCCTGTATTTCGACATCGCCCTCCTGCCGGTCTACCTGTTTTTCGAGTATTCGGTTACGCGCAACGCGGCACTCTGGATGTCGATCAGCTCGGCCTTCTCCCCGGGCACGGAGGCTTCCGGCATTCTGGGCCGCGAATGGATCGGGAACGGAACTCCCCAGCTGGGAGCGGGGGTGGTATGGCGACTCTGAAGCGTCTCCGGCCCGCCGCTCGCCCGGCGATCGCCGGGATCGTCCTCGCCGCGGGGATGGCCGCCCTCGCTCTCGGCGGCGCGACACTCCTTTCGTCGTGCTCCTACCTCCTCGGCGATCCCTACGGCAGCATCGGCCAGCGGACGGTCGCCTGGGTGGACCTGAACTCCGCGGTCACGTCGGCCACGGGCTCGGGTGTCAGATACATCAACAGGATGAGCTTTCTATCCTCGGGAGGGCATTCCTACCTCTTCCTCTACCTCGGCACCGACTCGAATCTCCAGATCTTCGCGGCCCTCGACGGCACGAGTCTGAGCCTCGTCGACAGCATTCCGTCGAGCATCTACTACCAGAGCGGGTCGAACATCGCGGTGGACATGAACGGCAATTTCGTGACGAGCACCTTGCCGTCCTCAGCCTTGAGCCCGACGCTGTCCCTCACGACGCCGGGGCCTTCGCTCAGCGGAGGCTACTGCCTCGTCGCCGACGGGTCGACCAACGTGAGCATGATGGTCACTTCCGCATCGAACGCCATGGCTCTCTCAAGCTATTCCAATGCCTGGGGTACGGCGACGGCCACGGCATCTCCCTCCCCGGCATTGACCGCTGCCAGCGACCCCGGCTGGGTTTTGACCGACGCCTCGATCGCCGGGGCTACGCTTCTTCTGCTGTTCACGAACACGGGCAGCGCGATCGAGGTGGCCTACCCCGCCTCCTCGATATACGCGACGCTGAGCGGCGTGAGCGATGTCATCGACGACGCCCCGGCGGCGACCGCCGTCGCCCCCGCGAACAACCAGATGGCCTGGGCCACGAGCGAGGGCCTGGTCGTCGGTTCCTACGCGAACAACGGTCTCGAACTCGATTTGTACAAGCTCGGCGACTCCGGGAAATCCTCGAGCTACACGATCGCCGCTAACGGTTCCTCGCAGGCCTACGTCGAGCCGGACGGCCGCTACTTCTACTACTACGACCAGAGCTCCGGGCGGCTCTACAAGATGAGGACCTGGTGGTGAGGACGCGCCGTCTTCCGGCATGGATCGCGGTCGCTCTCGCCGCGGCCTCGCTCGGCGCGGTCCAGGCCCAGGTCGAGCCGGGCGGGATGCCGGCCGGAAAAGGCCCCGGCTCGGGCGCGGCGGCTTCGGAGACGCGCCTACCCGTGCTGCTCCAAGTCTCGGGCCCGAAGAACCTCGATCTCTGGCGCTACGGCGAGACGCTGTCCGCCGCCATCATGCGCTCGCACCGCGTGCTGTCCGTGCACAGGGCCTACAATGCCGACCCAACTCGGCTCGACAACCTGGCGCGCTACGAGGGCGCCCCGGTCGTTATCGCCCTGAAGCTTTCGGAGGACGGAGACCGCGTGAGCGTCCGCTGGGATATCAGCGCGGTCGAGGGTATCGCGAAAGGCGGCGCGACGCCGATCGAAGGCTCCTTCATAAAGCCCGCCCCCAGCGAAGACGAACTGTCCAGTTCGTTCTGGGTCGAAACCACGGACGCGCTCGACGCCTTTCTCGCAGGCCTGCGCGTCGCGCGGATCAGGATCACCGGCCTGCCGGGCTCGGTCGTCGAGGGTTTCGGCGAGCCCTTCCTCATGCCGGACTCGGGCTCTCTCCTGTTCCCCGTGATAGTGCCCGAGCGCATCACCTGGGCGGCGAGCGCGCCGGGTCGCTACCCCGAACGCGGCCTCTTCTACGCGGCCAAGGACGGCGAGACCCTGGTCATTCCCCGCAGGCAATGGTCCATCGATTTCGGCGCCTACGGCCTCGCTTTTCCGGAGCTGCGCGTGGCCTTCGAGCCGGGAGCGCATTTCTTCGCCCGGGCGACCCTCTCCCAGTTCGCGCTCGGCTGGAGTCTGCAGTCGCCGAACAACGGGGTCGAGCAGCCCCTCACGCTATCCTTCCCCTTCGTCCAAGTCGGAGTCGGGATCGGCAGCTACTTCGCCCCACCGAGCCGGGAGCTGAGAACGTACATCGCGACCGACCTCTTCGCGCGGCTCTTCGACCCCGAGGGCCGGGGGCTCTACCTCGACCCGGTCGCGCCCATCGGACTCCAGCCGGCCTTCGGCCTCGAGTGGGGACGGGGCCCGGCGGTCCGGCTGTACGCCGAGATGAGCGGAGTCTTCTATCCCTGGGCCTGGCCCGGTCTCATGCTCGCCTCCCTCGGCGGCGAGAAGCCCTCGAGCCTCGTCTTCGGCGGAGGCGGTTGGCTCGCCGGTCAGCCTGGGTGGTTTCTCGAGATACCGATCTTCCGGATGGGCCTGAGGCTGCGCTTATGAGAATGCCGAAGGCAATCCTCGTCGCAGGACTCGCAGGCATCGCGACAGCCCTCCTCGCCTCCTGTTGGAGGCCGATCTTCGACGAGCAGGTTTCGTCCGGAGCCCTCTTCTACGACAAGCTCGGTTCGCCCTTCCGGACGATCGGACCGGTGAGCATGTATAGCCAGATGACCGACGGGATTTTCCTGCCCGAGCGGATCATCGACGCCTACAACGGATTCTGGGTGCAGAAGGAGAGCGGATACGTCAACCTGTCCTTCATCAAATACTCGGGCGGGAGCTATACGCTATCCTCGGCAACGACGGGCGGCTCGGCCGCCGGCGGCAGTCTGGCCTTCGCCGATTCGGCATACTTCACGACGGCCAATGGCCAGATCATCCTCGGGACAGGCAGCGGCTCGGCCACGACGAACCTGGCGATCTATACCTTCACCTCCGGTTCGCCTGACACTTTTTCGTACATCAATCCATCGCTCCCCGCTGACGGGGTCACGAAAATACTCGGCTTAGGCGCGACGCAGACGGCGGGCAATTCCGCCGAGACTCTCGCGGTCATCTACCTGAATACTGCCTCTGCGCTCGAGGCGACGAACTACAGCTATACCTCCAACGGGACGGCTCTTACGTGGAGTTCGACCACGTACGTCCTTCAGGCCGGCGCCGCCGGCCTTTCTTCGTTCGGCCGGGCCTTCATCGGCGCCGACGGAACCGGCAGCGCGCTCTATTACAGCGACGGCGGAACCAGCGTCCTTAAGTGGGCCTGGACCGCCGGCCTGAATAGCGCGCCTGCGACCATCTCCATGCGCGATCCCCTCGTCGCCGTGCTCTCGAACGGCATCCTCGTCTGCCAGGGCAAGGACTACCTGGATGCCTACCGGCCCGACGGCAGCGAGATCTTCTCGAGGCCGGCCGGCTCGGTGCGCTTCGTCCAGGAGGTCGACTCCTCGGGCACGGACTACTGCATATTCGCCCAGACCCTGCTCGCACCGCAGGACAACAACGGCAACAACCAAGTCTACATCGAGCTCTGGAGGATTCCGACCGGCTCCTTTTCGAGCCTCGGAAACTGAGGAGGCGCGGGCCGCCGGCGGAGCGCGAGCCGCACCGAACCCGTCAGCGGCCGCCCGGCGAGGAGCGGCCGCGGTGAGGATCACCTGAGGCGAAGACGGCCAGCGCCCGCCCGTCCCGCGGCCGGCGGTGTGCGCGCCGCGGCCAGCGCTCGCCATCCTGAATCCCGCGGCCTCCGCTCGCCATCCCAAGTCCCGCCGCTGGCAGTGCGCGCGCCTCCGCCGGTGCGCGGCTACTTGAGCGCCGTGCTCAGGGTGGCGATGTATTCGACCAGGAAACTGTCGCCGGCCTGCGAGAAGCGTCTCGACTGCTCGTCGAGGAAGCTCTGGCGCGCGGCCCGGTCGCTGTACGAAATCGCCTTGGCCGCGATGTTCGCCGCGTTGTTGATGTCGTCGGCCGGCCTGGTCGCCTGGTAACCCTGGAAGCTTTGCTGGATGAAGTCCTTGAGGATCGGGAAGGCGCTCCGGGTCTCGGGACTGTCGAGGAAGGAATAGAGGCTCGCCAGGCGCGCGTTGAAACCCGCCGCTCCGGGATTGGCCTGGACCTGCTTCGAGAAGGATGCGTAGGTGGACAGAAGGCCGTCGTAGCGGCCGGCGAGGGCTGCTAGCCTGTTCTTCTCCTTAAGGAGAGCTTCGTAGTCGCCGCTCGCCGCGGCCTGGGTGGCGGCGGGCGTGGCCGATCGCGTCGTGGCCGCCGCGGCGACCGTATCGGACTGGGCGGTCTTAAGCCGGGCGGTGAGATCGGCGATCTGCAGCTGGGCCGCCGCGAGCGCCGATCGCGCCTGATCCCGCTCGGAGCTCGCCTGGCTGGCGGACGCGTCGAGACTCTGGCTCCGCGCCGCGAGATCGCGCGAAGCCGTGTCGCTCGCGGCCTGGAGCGAGGCTATGCGCGCGGCGTCGGTTGCGGCGCGGGCCGCCGCTTCCTTGGCCATGCCGTCCCGCGCGGCCCGTATGCCGGAGATGGCCTCGGCGCTCTGGCTGGCGAGGGGATAGGATGCCAGCACGCCGAGGAAGCCCGTCATCGCGTCGGTCCAGCGCCCGGCGGCCAGGTCGCGCCTGGCCGCGGCCAGGGGAACCCGTGCTGCCCGGCTATCCGCCGCCGATCGGTTGCGGTCCGTCGCGTAGGCACCCATGGTCTCGAGGCGCTGGACGACCGCGTCGCGCGCCG
>JAJXZP010000183.1 GCA_021779995.1 bacterium
GCAGGATGGTCATGGTGCCAAGGGTGACGATGAAGGAGTTGATCTTCGCCTTGGTGACGAGCAGGCCGTTCAAGAGGCCGACGACGACGCCCGCCACGACGGCGACGGCGACCGAGCCGGCGAAGCCGAAGACGGGCTGCAATCCCAGGCTGATGACCGCCGAGAAGGTGATCACCGTGCCGATCGAGAGATCGAGCTGCCCGCAGATCATTACGATGGTGAAGCCGATGGCCGCCATGACGTTCATCATGATCGTCTTCATGATCGAGGTGAGATTGAAGACGTTGAAAAAGCGCGGCGCGAACAGCGCCATGAAGACGAAGACCACGACAAACAGGATGTAGATCCTGTATTTGTCTCCGAGAGAAAGCAGCGTGTTACGTCCGGTTCTACGCATCGTCGCGCCCCAAGCTCCGCAAGGATTTGGCGTTGATTCCGACGACGACGATGAAGATCGCGCCGCGGATCATGTTCTGGGAGAACGTGCCTATGCCCAGAAGGGTCGTGATATTGTTCAGGATGCCTATGATGAGAGCCCCGCCGAGGACCCCGAGTATGGACCCGCGCCCTCCGGCGAGAGTCACGCCGCCGATGACGACGACGGTGACCGCCATGAAATCGTAACCCGTGCCGTTGTACCAGGCGCCGACCCGCGTCAGGGAGGTCACCGCCAGCCCCGCGACGGCCGCGGCGAAGGCGCTCAGCACGAAAGCCGCGGCCACGAGCCGCTCGACATGGACGCCCGTGAACTTGGCCGCGCGAAGCGAGGAGCCGATGAGCTTGAGCCGGGCGCCGAACGATGTCTTGGTCAGCACGAATTGTCCCAGCGCCACCATGACGGCCAGTATGACGATCGGCAAGCCGATCGTTCCGAACAGCCGGTAGCGGTAGATGTCGTCGAAGAGCGCCACCGTGCCCGCGCCCACGCCCTGCTGCATATCGGGGTAGATCTGCTTGTTGACCCAGACCAGCCGGATGATGCCCATGGTCATGTAGTTGACGGCGAGAGTCCAGATGATCGGGTTCGCCTTGAGCTTGCCCACCACGAAGCCGTTCAAGAGGCCGATCAGCAGCGCCGCGACGACGGCGCCGAGCAGCGCGGGGAGAAAGCCGAATTTCAGGAGCGCGATGCAGATGTAGCCCGTGAAGCCCATGGTCGTGGGCACGGACATGTCGGCGAAATTGCCCGAGTAGGTCACGAAGGCCATGCCCATCGCGACGATGCCCACCATGGTGGCCGCGTTGACGATGTTGAGCATGTTTTCCGGCGTCAGGAACCTATGGATGACGCCGGTCGCCTCGAGCAAGGCCCCCAGGGCGAGGAAGAGGATCGCGATGCCGTAGATGCCCGTGACGTTGAAGATTCGGCCGGCGAGGCTCGAGCCCACCGTTCTCCTGTCGGCCGTGGTCGCCGCGACTTTTGCCATCACGCCACCCCTTCCCCGTTCGCCGCGAGCAGGAGGCTCTCCTCGGTGCATTCCGCGAAGCTCATCTCGCGCGTGAAGTGCCCTTTGCGCATGATCATGACCCGGTCCGACAGTCCGACGAGTTCGGGGAGGTCCGACGAGATCAGGATGACCGCGACGCCCTCGCGGGCCAGCTTCTCGATGGAGGAGTGGATCGTCATCTTGGCTCCGATGTCCACGCCGCGCGTCGGCTCGTCCAGGATGAGCAGCTTGGGCTCGCTCGCGAGCCACTTGGCCAAGAGGACTTTCTGCTGGTTGCCGCCGGAGAGATTGCCGACCGGACGGGAGGGGTCGGGCGGGTAGATGGAAAGCTCGCCGATCAGGCGCTTCACCGTCGCCTCGCCGCGGCGTTTCGAGTAGAAGAGTCCCGCGGTCAAGCGATCGACGATCGGCGCCAGGATGTTGTCGTCCACGGGAAGACGCAGGGCGAGCCCCTCGGTCTTGCGATCCTCAGTCAGATAGGCCACACCTTGGCCGAGGAAATCGGCCATGCTGGAGCCCTTCAGCTCCCGGCCGTCCAGCTCCATGCGCCCCTCGTCGGCCCGATCCAGGCCCACGAGGACCCGCGCGAGCTCCGTGCGCCCCGCTCCGGAGAGTCCGCAGATGCCCAGGATCTCGCCCCGCCTGGCCTCGAAACTCACATCATGGAAGAAGCCGAAGCGCGAGAGACCCTCGACCACGAGCCGCGGCCCGCCGATGGCGCGCTCGTCGCGCTTGTAGAATTCCTTCACGGAGCGGCCGACCATCATCTGCACGATCTCCTCGCGCGTGATCTCGGCGATCGGCTTCGTGGTTATCTTCTTCCCGTCCCGCATGACGGTCACGCGGTCGGCGATCCTGAATACCTCGGGAAGGTGGTGCGAGATGTACACGATCGAGATGCCGCGGTTCTTGAGCGTCTTGATGATCTCGAAGAGACGCTCGACTTCCTCGTGCGACAGGGCGCTCGTCGGCTCGTCCATGACGAGGATGCAGGGGTTGTTGCCGAGCACCTTGGCGATCTCCACGAGCTGCGCCTCGTGCTGGCTGATGTCCTCGATGGGAAGATCGGTATCCAGGTCGAGTCCCACTCGCTTGAGCAGGGCCCGCGCCTGCTTCTTGATCGCGCCCTTGTCCAGGAAGGGTCCCTTCCGCGGCAGGCGCCCCGCCAGCAGGTTCTCGGCGATGCTGATGGGCCGGGCCAGGCTCAGCTCCTGGTAGATCATGCCGATCCCGTATTTCTTGGCCATCGTCGGCGTATGGAGCTTGACCTCCCTGCCGTTGATCCGTATCGCCCCGGTATAGTCGTCGAAAGAGCCTGCCAGCATCTTCATGAGGGTGGATTTGCCCGCCCCGTTCTCGCCGACCAGCGCATGCACTTCGCCGGCGTAGACCTCGAAGCTGACTTCGTCCACCGCAATCGTGCCGGGGAACCTCTTGCTCACCCTCTCCATCTCGAGGGCGAGCCCAATCTCACGCTCGCTCAAAATCCCACTCCCCCGCGGCAGCTGCCACGTACCAAGCGTCGCTCTCGGGCGTTTCCGTCGGGGGCAATCGATCCCGACGGAAGATCCCCGATGCCAGGATGCATTCCCGGCCGGCGCAACAGCGATCAAGACCCGAAAAGCGAGGCTCTTTCAGAATGCGGACGCATTCCAAAAGAGCGACCGTACATCGCGGCGCGAAAACTACATCCCCGGGCGCCTGCCGTTGAACTCGGCGACCGCATCGAACAGGGCCAGCACGTTCTCCGGCGGCACGTCGGGCAGGATGTTGTGCACGGGGTTGAACACGAACCCCCCGCCTCGCGAAAAGAGCTCCAGACGCTGCAACGCCTGTTCGCGCACCTCGGCGGGGCTGCCGCCGTTCAAGACCGTCCGGTTCTCGATGCCGCCGCCCCAGAAGGTGATGTCGGCGCCGAACTCGCGCTTGAGCTTCTCGGGTCCCATGTCGCGGGCGCTCGTCTGCACCGGATTGAGGATATCGTAGCCCACGTCGATGAGGTCCGGGATGAGGGCATGGATCGATCCGCAGGAATGCAGGAAAACCTTCATGGAGCTGTGCGCGCGCACGTAGTCGACGAGGACCCTGTGCCGCGGCTTGAAGAGCTTCCGGTAGACTTCCGGCGCCATGAAGGGACCGCCCTCGTGCCCGAGATCGTCCCCGAAGCGCAGGATGTCGGCCACGTCGCCCACCGCCTCGCAGACCTTTTCCAGTGTCGCGAGATGCCGCTCCATGAGGGCGTCCAGCATCTCCTCGACATGGACCTCGTCGATGAGCAGATCGACGAGGAAATTGTCGATGCGCCTGAGGAAGGTGCCCCATTCGAAGAGGTTGCCGCCCACCACGATCATGAGCGCCCGGTCCGTCTCGGCCCGGAGGGCGAGGGCGCGGGCGCGGAGGTCCTTCCAGAAATCCTTCTCGCCCGCGTGATCCCAGGGCGAGTGCACGAGGGCGGACCAGAGCACCTTGCCCATGGCCTCGTCGAGCCCCGAGTAGTCGGCGGGATAGCCGCCCTCGTAGGGGAAGCATCGTTCGTCGTAGAAGGTGGCGCCCGAGGGACGCTGGGCGAGGAGGGTGCCCCGCTCGTCGTAGACGAAGAAATCGTCCCCGCGGCGGATGGGTTCGAACCAGGCCGGGTAGAGATAGACATCGCCCGAGGGCATGAGGTGCTCGCGCCAGTCTTCGGGGCGGTCGTTGAAGGCCCGGCCTATGTCCACCACATCGATGCCGAAACGATCCAGGATCCAGTCGTCGGGCTGGGCGAGCTCCTGCACCACGTCGTAGACGCGGGGCCGCGTATCCTTCGCGCCGAGGGCGGCCAGGAGCCGCGAATAGGCCAGGGCCGAGATGCCCGAGCTCGGGTTGGACCCCAGATCGACCGGCACCTGGTCGCCCTCGCGGTGGGCGATCGCGGCGAGCACGCGGTCGCGCGAGGTCACCGACCGACCCCGTCCAGGGAGGGATCGTCCCAGCTTCCGAGCTGGAGCGGGAACTTGCCGTGCTTCACGAGAAGGCCCCGCACGAATTCGTAGCGCTCGGCCGACACGTTGCTCGGCACCGAGTGGTCCGACTGGGGCAGGTAGCCGCCGCCCTTGGCCGCGTTGAGCTTGCGCATGACCTGGGCCTCGAGCTCGGGAAGCGAGTCGTTGGCCCAGGCCAGGGCGTCGATGTTGCCGCAGAAGCCCATCTTGTGGCCGTACTTCTTGCGGATATCGATCACGTCGAGGCCCGACTTGGCCTCGAGGGGATTGTAGGCGTCCAGTCCGAGCTCGATGAAGTCGTCGTAGATGGCGCTGGCGTTGCCGCAGCCGTGGTAGATCACGGGCAGCCCGGCCTCGTGGCAGATCCGGATCTGCTCGGCGACGATGGGCTTGAAGTGCTCGCGCCACATCTCGGGCGAGAAGAGCATGCCGTTGTGGTAGGCGACGTCGCCCCAGATGACCATGCCGTCGAGCAGGCCGCCGGCGGCCTTGATCTGCGCCTTCGTGTACTCGAGCAGGAAGGCCCCGACCCGGCGCACGAAGGCGCCGAACTCGTCGGGATAGAGCGCGATCCACAGGTAGACGTTCTCGCTGCCGATGATGCGCCAGGTGTACTCGTGCCCCTCGCAGACCGAGCCGAAGACGGGGAAGTCGGCGTGGTAGGACCTGAGCCGCTCGACCCAGGACGGCAGATCGCGGAGGATCACGTCGCCCACGCCGTTGATCTGATCGTCGCCGCCCTTGAAGAAGCGCCGATCGTCCCAGGGATCGTCGAAGCGGAAGGCGGCCATCTTCTCGAGATCGTTTGTGTCGAAACTCTCGAAGTAGGGCATCTGCGTCCCGAGCTTCTTGCGGATGGTGGCCTCGAAGCCCGTCTTGAGGATGACGTCCTCCTCGGTCTCCTTGATCACGTCGAAGTTCCGGATATGCGGATCCATGTTG
>JAJXZP010000149.1 GCA_021779995.1 bacterium
CCGGCCCTGTGCTTCAGGCGCACGAGCCCGAGCGGTGAAGAGGGCTATCCCGGCCGCCTCGAGGTCGAGGCGCTGTACAAGCTCGACGCCGAGGGACGCCTGGAGTCGCGTTTCGAGGCCCGCTCCGATGCCGACACCATCGTCAACCTGACGAACCACGCCTACTTCAATCTTCGGGGCGAGGGCAATGGCGACATACTCGGCCACGAGCTAAAGTTGAGCGCCTCGCGCTACATCCCCGTCAGCTCGGATATGCTGCCTCTCGGCGGTATCGCGGGCGTTGCCGGCACTCCCTTCGATTTCCGCAAGCAAAAACGGATAGGCGCCGATCTAGCTGCGGCGGGCGGCTTCGACCACTGCTTCGTCATCGACCGGGAAGGCGAGGGACTCGTGGAGTTTGCCGAGCTGCGGGAGCCCGCCAGCGGCAGGCGCATGACGATGGCCACCACCATGCCCGGCGTGCAGTTCTACACCGGCAACTTCCTGTCGGGGAATCCCGGCAAGCGCGGATCGACATACGGAAAGCATGCCGGTCTCTGCCTCGAGACCGAGCTTTTCCCCGACGCGCCGAACCAGAGCGCCTTCCCATCGCCGGTTCTCAGAAGCGGCGAGCTCTGGGCTCATTCGACCGTCTATCGATTTTTCCCCTGAGATCGTGAACCTCGTCTGCGCGGGCTTGCTTCGGTCTGCTCCGACGAGGTCAGCCTTTTCTCAGGCGATAGAGGACGAAGTCGATCCAGGGCTTGGTCTCGACCATATAGTCCTGTCGGGCGGTGAGCAGTTCGAAAAAGGCGTCTCGATAGGCTCCGGCGTGGGTTAAGGCCTCTCCGAGGTAGAAATGCGCCCGCGCGGTCACATCGGGGCCGCGATTGAGCGAGAGGTAGGAACGGAGTTCGTCCACCGACGCTTTCCAGTCTCCCGCGGTGAATTTCCCCGAGACGATCTGGGAAAGCGTGTACTCCTCTCCGCCCGAAGGGCTCATTCTCTCCTCGGGCAGAATGTCGAGGCTCGGTATTTTCGGCTCGGAGCGGGGCTGGTCCGCGAGAAGGAAAGCGATCGCCTTCTCCGTTTCCGGATCGAGAAGGGCCTGGGGGGGAGGGGAAAGCTGGGGAGGCAGGGCGGCGGCGCCTTCCTCGGGAGCCCGGGTGAGCACCAGAGCGGGGAGGGGAGTCATCCTCGGTTTGGGAGAGCCGGCGACAAATCCCGTCTCCGTCGCGCTTCCCGCGATACTGATCGACTGTGCGGTCACGTTGTGCCCTGAACGGAGGACTATGCGGCCGGACTTCAGGTCGGTTTCGCCGAGAATGGCATACCAGTACTCGATTCCCGGGACGGGATAGTCGGTAAAAATGCCGCCTTTGTCCGTAAAGGTGGCTATGAGGGTAGCGTCGAGCAGATCCGTCGACTCCATCATGGGAGCCGTGCCGCGGTAGGCCACGAGGCTCATTCCCGGGGATGCCGGCGTATAGGTGAGTATCACCGCGTCGCCCTTGACCGCGGCGGTCAGGGCATCGACCGCGGCCGGCTTCGGGGCCGCGGCCGGCTGGACGGCCGCGGCCGCTGGCGCGGTCGCTTGTGCCGCCGGCGTCAGCGCAGCCACCGGGGCCAAGGTCGCGTTGCGCGCCGGTATGACGACCTTGTACGGCGTGCCGTCGGGAGCGAGGGCCAGGACCAGGTAGAAATAGCGACCCGAATCGCCCGGTTTGTCGAGGTACTGTTGAACGCCGCGCGGCACCGTGGCCAGACGCAGGGCCGAATCCAGATCGGCCGCCGAGGGGGCGGCCTTCGAGCGATAGACGGCGTAGGCCCCCGCGGTGTCGGGCGAATCTTTCCAGCTCACGTCGATTCCGCCGGCCGTCGCCTCGGCGATCAGGTGGGAGGGGAAGGGAGCGAAAACTGCTTCCGCCCCGCTTCGATCGGGAACCTTCCCCGCTGCGGCTTGCTGACAATGCAGGAAAGCCGATCCCGACAGGCTCGCCGCCGCGATAGCCGCCAGGAACACGCGTGCCGTTCTACTCATGCTATAATGATTATCGGATCGTGCCCTTTTCTTCCAGAGCGTATACGGGTCAATCGGGACTCCGGCCGGCTCCACGGTCCCTTCGGCTTCAATTGACTGTCGATTTCTTTTCGGCTACCATATTTCCATGTTCGTTGCGGTAGTGTGCGACATGGGAAGCGAAGATTCTCGTGCGGCAATCTACAATCTGCTGCCGCAGTATGGTTTCGAACGCGTCCAAAAGGCCTGCTTCGAGTGCACCTCGCTCTCGGAAAAGCTTCTCGCGGCGCTGAAGCGCGATATAGACCGCATCACCGATTCCTACGACACCGTCCGGCTTTACCAGTACCCTGTCGAAGGGACTCTCGCGCTCACCGTGCTCAAGGAAAACCGCTGGCGCAGGATCGTCGTTCGCGACCCCTCCCGCCCCCGCGAATGACCCGCCCCCCGCCGATCGGCGTCGAGTCGGCGCTTCGACTTCCCGGCGCGCAACGAAACTAGCCTTGGAGGAAACCATGCTCGATGACATCGCCACGCCCATCTCCTCGCTCCGGGGAGAGATACTCGACATCTGGGGGCGTCTTTGACCCCGCGACCCTCGAACGGCAGATAGCGCAAAAAGAGGCGCTCACCGCGGATCCGGCCTTCTGGAACGACTCAGCCAAGGCCGGTCGCGTCATGACCGAGATCAAGCAGATCCGGGATCGCCTCGAAACCTGGGCCCATCTTAAGACCGATGCGGAAGCCTTGGATGAGGTTTTCGCCATGGCCATGGACGAAAAAGACGACTCCATGGAGTCCGATATCCGCGCCTCGTTCAAGGATGTCTCCGCCCGTTTCGACAAGGCTATCGTTCTCGAACTGCTTTCCGGCGAGGCGGATCGCTCGGGCGCCTTTCTCGCCATCCACGCCGGCTCGGGCGGCACCGAAGCCTGCGATTGGGCGAGCATGCTTTTGCGCATGTACACGCGCTGGGCCGAACGTCGCAAATTCAAGGCCGAGGTCGTGGATATCCTCGAATCCGAGGGGGGCATCAAGTCGGCGACCCTCGAGATAGAGGGCGATTTCGCCTACGGCTACCTGAAAGGCGAGTCCGGCGTCCATCGCCTGGTGCGCATCTCCCCCTTCGACGCGAACGCCCGCAGGCACACTTCCTTCGCGTCCGTCTACATCCTGCCCGTGCTCGACGATTCGATCGAGGTCGATATCCGCCCCGAAGATCTCAGGATCGACACCTATCGATCGGGCGGAGCGGGGGGGCAGAAGGTGAACAAGACCGACTCGGCCGTGCGCATGACCCACCTTCCTACCGGCATCGTGGTGACCTGCCAGAACGAGCGCAGCCAATACAAGAACAAGGATGTCGCCTTGAGCGTCCTCAAGTCCCGCCTGTACGAACACTATCGCCAGGAGAAGGAAAAGGAGAACGCCCGTTTCGCCTCGGAAAAAAAGGAGATAGCGTGGGGCTCCCAGATACGCTCCTACGTTTTCCAGCCCTACACGATGGTGAAGGACCACCGCAACAAGTTCTCGGTCGGCAACGTCCAGGCGGTGATGGACGGCGACATCGATCCCTTCATCGAGTCGTTCATGCGCTGGAAATGGCAGGGCGGGAATGCTTCACCGACGGAAGATCTCGATGAGGACGAGGACCTCTGAACGGAGGATCGAGTGCGGCGGGATAGGCTTCTTATCGTGAGTTTCGGCCTCGTCGCGGCGTTCTCGGTTCCTGCGATTCTCGCTCAGGCCTATCCGGCCGGAACGGTCGCCACGGCTACGTCGAATTCTCCGTCAGGCTCCGGCCCGACTGCTTCTACCGCTTCCTCCGCCGCATCTCCGGCCGTCTGGACCATCGGTCTCGCCCAATTCGCGGTCGGCTCCTCCTCCGATGCTTCCGGCGGCGCCTCGAACGAGGGCCTGACCTCGCTTCGGACGGTCCTCCCCCTCCTGATCGCCGCCGAGCTCGACAGCCTTCCTCCGCACTACAGTTCGGCAGCCGATCGAGCCGCGGCGGCCGAGCGTGCGGCCCTGCAAGAATGGTTCGGCGCCGGCAACGAACTGTATTCCAGCCTCGATGCCCGCGCTCTCAGTTTTCTCGATCCCTCGCCGAGCCTGGCACAGCGGGTCGCGAATATTCTCACGGCCGATCAGAATGTGGCAAAGTCCCGGACGAAGCTCGATTCCGCCGTCGCGTTGCGCCCGGCTCCTCCGCCTTCCATCGACACGCCGATCCAGAGCGCACTTTGGGACGGCAATGTACAGGGCCGCCTGATCGATCCAGATTCGGGCATTCCCTCGTCCGTCGCAAAGACAAACAAAGTCGACCTCCTCATCTTCGGTTCGCTCCGCGATCGATCCGGCTACGCCGAGGCGATTATGAGGGGCTATGACGCTCAGTTGGGGAAAGATGTTTTCGTGTGGACAGGATACTGCTCGATCGAGGATCCCTCGCCCTTGGCCCGGTCTTTCGCGCGAAAGATAGAGGAATGGACGGCCGGCAAGCCCTTCGCGCGATTGGTTGTCAGTCCGACCCCGGACTCCGCCCGAATAGCCGTCGACGGCAATTTTCTTCCCATCGGGCAAAGGACTATCTACCGGTTTTCCCCCGGAGCGATCGTACTGCGCGTGGAAGCCCCGGGCTGCGTGCCGATAAAGTCTCAGATCGAGCTCGACCTGGGAGAGAGGAAGCAGGTCGATGTGCGGCTCGATCCCAAGAAGACCGGCACCGCCGTCGTCAGCGTTTCCCCGCCGGAGGCGCTCATATCGCTGGATTCTCTCCCGAAGGGCGCCGGACCCCTGAACGTCGACCTCAACGGCACGCGGATCGTCGCATCAGCCTCGGCGCCCGGGTATGAGCCCGGTACCGCCGTCTTGCCGAAGGTGGGGGCGGCGGAGGTCCATATCGATCTCCGTCCGGCCGATGGATTGGGGCCGGGCGGCCGAGTCGATAAGGCCCAGGATTCATTCTACGGCTCGTTGGGGCTGTTCGTGCTCTCCGTGCCCGTCACCGCCCTGACGGCGGGTCTCGCCAACAGTTACGCCGAAGCGGCGATTCGATCGGGCGACCCCGGACTGATGGGCAGCGCCCAGACCTCGCAGATCGCTCTCGGAGCCGCCATCGGCGCAAGCGCCTTGCTCGCCATCAATGCGGTGATCCACCTCATCACCTACCTCGATTCCACCCGCTAAGGAGCGCCTCACGATGTCTTTTGCCGATCGGATCAAAGCACTTTTTCGCAAAGAGGCGTCGGACGAAGGGCTATTCGATGACCTCGCCGATCTTCTCGTGGAGGGCGATCTGGGCCCTTCTCTTTCGATCGCCGTCGCCGAGGAATTGCGCGCGGCGTGCCGCGAAAAAACCATCCGCGGAGACGATGCCATTCGCAGGGAGCTCAAATCGATACTCATGCGCTATGGCCGCCAGGTCGACCTGGTCCCCATCGCGGGCAAGCTCAACATCTTCCTCGTGCTCGGCGTCAACGGCGTGGGCAAGACCACGACCTGCGCCAAGCTCGCCGATCACTTCAGGCAGGAGGGGCTGGCCCAGGGCGTGATTCTCGCGGCCGGCGACACGTTCCGGGCTGCCGCGGCGGACCAGCTGCGGATACACGGCGAGCGGCTCGGCATCCGCGTCGTAGCCCAGGCCCCCGGCGCCGACCCCGGGGCCGTGCTCTGGGATGCCATCGACGCGGCCCGTTCCGACGGGGCCGATCTGGTCATTGCCGACACCGCCGGACGCATGCATACCCGGAACGACCTCATGCGCGAACTCGGCAAGATGGACAAGATCATCTCCACGCGAGCCGAAGGCTCCAACTACCGCAGGCTCCTGGTCGTGGATTCCACGACCGGTCAGAACGGCTTGCGCCAGGCCGAGACGTTCGGGAGCGCCGTCACGATCGACGGAGTTGTCCTGACCAAGCAGGATTCCACCGCCAAGGGAGGCATGGCCATCGCCCTCGCGAAAGAGTACGGGCTCCCGACGGCCTTCGTCGGCACGGGCGAAGGGTACGGCGATATAGCACCCTTTTCGCTGGACGGTTTTCTGGACGGTTTCCTCGGTCTATGAAACGGTCCCTCAACTCCGCGGTTTCCAGGTTCATCCTCGCGGTCTCCATGCTGCTGGCAGCCGCGAGTTTCCTTGGAGCCGAGGATCGAACGGAGCGCATCCCCGATCAGCGTGGAAGCCGCGAAAAAATCTTCCGCGACAATGTCCTCGTCGAGGAGCGCATCTACGACCCCGATGCCGCGATCCTGGAAGATATCCGCTTCAAATCGGGAAAAGTCTGGGAGTCGCGCAGCTATGTCCGTTCACTCGGCGTGCTGAGGCGCGTCGAAATGCGCGACGCCGCGGGCTCGGTCATCGGCAAGCTCGTCTACGTCTACGATACCTCGGGCAGAGTGCTTCGCGTCGACGCCAGCGGATCTTTCGGAGACTCCTCGGCGGGAATGCTGGATTCCGGCTCGTCTCCTCTCGCCTCCTGGACGATCCAAGGAAAAACCCTGTCCCTCGTCCGCTACGACCCGCAGGGGCGTCCGGTCCTGAGCGTCACGGCCGAAGACGGAAAGCCTATCGCCACCCGCGGCGACACCTACGGCCACGGCCCGCTTCCCAGCCGCACGGTGGTCAAGGACGCGGCGAGCGGAGAGACGCGCAGCACCGACTACGATGCGGGCGGCAGACCCCTCGTCGTCGTCGTGGACGACGCGACGGGCCGCAGTTCGCGCACCGACTACCGCTACGATTCCTCGGGGCGGCTCGTGGAGGAGCGCAGCAGGAAAGGGCCGGAGCTCCTCTCTCGCCGTCTCACCTACGGCGCGACAGGCCTGCTCGAGCGCGAGGAATACCGAAGCAACGGGACCCTCAGCAAAATCGTCCTGCGGCCGGGGGAGGACAGGGTGGAAGAGCTCTTCAACGATGGGGCCATGTTCGTCCGGGTCAGGTTCTCCCAGGGCCGGAAAGTCGAGGAAGAGTTCTTCGTCGACGGCAAAATCGCTTGGACGAGGAAATACCCGTGAGTCGCCGCGGCTGGATCTTGTTCGTCTCCCGGCGCTGGTTCGCCTCGCGCCGCGAGTCAGGCGGCTCGGCCTCGTCCTTTTTCGCGGCCTCGGGCATCGCGATCGGCGTCGCGGCCCTCATCGTGGTCCTGGGGGTCATGAACGGCTTTCAGCTAGGCTTCATCGATTCGATACTGGAAATCGCCTCCTTCCATGTCCGGGTCGAAGCCGATCGCCGCGGCGGCCCCGACGAGGCCCTCGCCGCCCGACTCGCCGCCGACCCCGCCGTGCGCAGCGTGCTGCCCTTCGCCGAGACCCGCTGTCTCGCGCGCTCGCCGGACGGACGGAGCCAGGCCATCGAGCTCAGAGCCCTTCCCTCCGATGTGGCGCGGCGCGACCCGGCCCTCCTTCCGGCCCTCGGCATCGAGGGGCCGCTCTTTCCCCCGGGCGGCGGCATAGTGATCGGCTCGGAACTGGCTCGCCAGCTCGACCTGCGGCCGGGGCAGTCTCTCGAACTCCTGGTCGTCACCTCCAGCGCGGCCGAAGGCGTCCAGGCCAAGACCATACGCATGCGCATCGCCGGACTTTTCCGTTCCGGCTACTACGACTACGACGCCGGCCTCGCTTTCCTCCCGTTCTCGAATGCCGGGGAAATCTTCCCGAAGGCGGGCACAGTCCCCTACATCTACGGCATCAAACTGAAGGATCGCTACGCCGACGCGGCCTTCGTGGAACGTCTGCGGTCGGTCTACGGC
This sequence comes from bacterium, assembly GCA_021779995.1. Lineage (GTDB taxonomy): Bacteria > Spirochaetota > Spirochaetia > Treponematales > Rectinemataceae > JAJXZP01. The sequence continues at coordinate 7,753 of JAJXZP010000149.1, forward strand.
ATCCCGGGCGCCGACATTGAAAGCTGGAGGGACTACAATCGCGCCTTCTTCGGCGCGCTCCGCACCGAGAAGAGCCTGATGATGCTCCTCGTCGGCCTCATTTTCCTCGTCGTCGGCGTCAACATCTATCATGCCATGAGACGCACCGTGGCCGAGCGCATGGAGGACATCGCCGTGCTCCGCGCCTTGGGCTCGCGTTCGGAATCGGTGCGGTGGACCTTCATGCTGGACGGTTTGGCCATCGGAGCCGGCGGCGCCTTGGCGGGTCTCCTCCTCGGCCTCTTCATCGCGGTCAACGTGAATGATGTCTTCTCCGTGGCCTCGGCCCTCGTCAACGGGGCGGTCGACCTCATCGCGCATATCAGAGGCATGACCGCGGACGGGAATTTCCAGGTCTTCTCGCCGCAATATTTCTATCTCGTGGAGGTGCCCGTGCGAATCCTGTTCCCCGAGACGCTCTTCATTTTCGCCGCGGCGGTGCTTTCCGCGGTGCTGTCGGCGGGCATCGCGGCCAAATCCGTTTCCCGTCTCGAGCCTGCGGCGGTGCTTCGCTATGAGTGAGCCCCTCATCTCCTGCCGGGGCTTGGGCAAGACCTTCGCGAGCGCCGCCGAGGAGCTGCACGTCCTCCGCGACCTGGACTTCGCCGCCGAAGCCGGCGCGAGCGTCGCCGTCACCGGCGCGAGCGGAAGCGGCAAGAGCACCTTCCTCTCGATTCTCGGGGGGCTCGACCGCCCCAGTTCGGGCGAGCTCCGCGTCGGAGCATGGAATCTTTCCGCTCTTCCCGAGCGACGACTCGCCGAGTTCCGCGCCTCGACCGTGGGCTTCGTCTTCCAGTTCCACTACCTGCTCAAGGATTTCGACGCGCTCGAGAACGTGGCGCTGCCGGCCTACATGCGCGGCGAGCCCCGCGCGCAGGCCTTCGAGAAGGCCCGGATCCTCCTGGAGGACATGGAACTCGGATCGAGGCTCCACCACTTCCCCTCGCAGCTCTCGGGCGGCGAGCGGCAGCGCGCGGCGATAGCGCGGGCCCTCGTCAATTCGCCGGGCCTCGTGCTAGCCGACGAGCCCACCGGCAATCTGGATGCGGCGAGCGCGCGCAACGTGCGCTCGGTCCTCTTCGGACTCTCGGCCCGCTACGGCGCCACCTTGATACTCGCCACCCACGACCGCGAGCTGGCGGCGGCCGCCGACTTCCGCTACGAGTTGTCCGGCGGGGAGCTTCACCTAGCATGAGAGCGGGACCGCTGATTTTCCTCGCCCGCCGGACGCTCTTCGGCCGGAAGTCCGAGTCCGATCGCCGCGGCAGGCGCTATATGCGCGGGGCCGTAGTCGGCGTGGCCCTGAGTCTCGTGCCGCTCGTCGTCGTGCTCGTCGTGGCCGACGGCATGATCCAGGGGATCACCTCGCGCTACATCGAGACCGGAACCTATCATCTCGAGGCGCTTCCCTATCTCGACAATTCCTTAGCCGAGCTTCGCCGCGCGGCTTCCTCGATCGCCGCCGTCCGCGGCGTCACGGGCGCCTATCCCGAGATGCAGGGACCCGCCGTCATCCTCGGGCATTCGAGAACCGCCGGAGCGCTTATTCGGGCGATCGATCCATCCTTCCTGGCCGACCGCGGGACCCGAGCCTATTTGCGCGCGCTCGAAGGGAAGCTCCGCCTGAAAGGCGGCAACGACATTCTCCTGGGCGACGCCCTCGCCCGGAATCTGCATGCCCGCGTGGGCGATCTCGTGAGCATAGTCACCTCGCGAGACGGAAACGCGCCCGGTCACCCCTCAATCCCCAGGATCTCTCTTTTCCGGGTCCGCGGCATCGTCTCGGCGGGGTACCGCGAACTCGACGCCCTGTGGGCCTTCGTCCCCCTCGATGCCGGCTTTCGTATCCTGGCGCCCGGCGATTCACGGACCTTCATCGGCATAAAGACCGCCGATCCCTACCACGGGCTCGCCCGGGTCGCGTCCGCTGTCCAGCTCGTCGTGGGTCCCGAATGGAGCGTCAGTCCCTGGACCCAGATCGAGTTCAATCTCTTCAAGTCCTTCCAGACGACGCGGGCCTTGCTTCTGCTCGTGATGACGCTCGCCGTCGCCGTCGCCGCCATCAATGTCGGCTCGGCCCTCGTCATGCTCGTGCTCGAACGCAGAAGGGAGATCGCGATCCTGAAGAGCGCGGGAGCCGATTCTTCGGCCATTGGCCTCGTGTTTCTCCTGGTGGGCTTGACCACGGGCGGCCTGGGAACCCTGCTCGGGCTCGCCATCGGATCGCTCGTGGCTTGGCGCGTCAACGATTTCATAGCGGGTATGGAGGCGGTCGTGAACGGCGTGGCCGATGCCCAAGCCTGGCTCCTTCGCTCTCCCATGCCGCCGCACCTGCATCTCCTCGATCCCGCCTATTACCTTGAGCGCATTCCCGTCCATTTCCGGCTTCCCGAGCTCTTCCTCATCGCCGGAGCGAGTCTCGTGGTCTGCATCATCGCCTCCCTCCTTCCGGCGCGCCGCGCCGCCCGGCTCCCTCCGCTCGAGATTTTCCGAAAAACATGAGATACCGCCGCGGGGAAGCGCGACGCGAAGGAACTCCCACCCAAGGCATGTCCTCGCTCGCCGGAAGCCTCCTTCATGCAAAAGCTTCCCGGCGGCTTCAAATTTTCCTCTGATCGTAGTATAGTTTCGCCTCAATCGCGGCGGCCGAGTGCGAGCGTAGAGACATCGGAGGAAGTATGGTAAAGAAAGAGACGGCACAAGGCATTGTGGATATGGACGAGAAGCTCAAGGCCCTGGACGCTGCCCGACTCCAGATCGAAAAGCAATTCGGCCAGGGTTCGCTCATGAAGCTCGGCTCCCACGACAATGCCGTGGGCATAGATTCCATCCCTTCGGGTTCGATTCTCCTCGACGAGGCCCTCGGCGTCGGCGGCTATCCTCGCGGCCGCGTCATCGAGATATACGGCCCGGAATCCTCGGGCAAGACGACACTCGCCCTTCACGCCATAGCCGAGGCGCAGAAAAAAGGCGGCATAGCCGCCTTCATCGACGCCGAGCACGCCCTCGACCCGGTCTATGCGCGCAATCTCGGCGTCAACGTCGACGAACTGTGGGTTTCCCAGCCCGACAACGGCGAGCAGGCTCTCGACATAACCGAGTCGCTCATCCGCTCGGGCGCGGTCGACATCATAGTCATCGATTCCGTCGCCGCCCTCACTCCCCAGGCCGAAATCGAAGGCGACATGGGTGACGCTCACGTGGGCCTGCAGGCCCGCCTCATGAGCCAGGCTCTCCGCAAGCTCACCGGCACCCTATCCAAGAGCAAGACCATCCTCGTCTTCATCAATCAGATACGCATGAAAATCGGCGTCATGTTCGGCAATCCGGAGACGACCACGGGCGGCAACGCTCTCAAGTTCTACGCTTCGGTGCGACTCGAGGTCCGGAAGGTCGAAACGATCGAAAAGGGCGAGGAAGAGGCCGTAGGAAACAAGGTCAGAGTGAAGGTTGTCAAAAACAAATGCGCACCGCCCTTCCGCAAGGTCGAGCTCGAAATCATGTTCGGCAAGGGCATTTCCTGGTCCGGTTCGCTCATAGACGCCGCGGTCAAGTACAACATCATCGACAAGAAAGGCGCCTGGTATACCTGGGGCGAGGAAAAGGTGGGGCAGGGCAGGGACAACGCCAAGCTCTACATCGAGCAGAATCCCGACGCCGCCACCCAGATCGAAAAGCGGGTCCGCGAGCTGATCTTCGCTTCCCAGCATCCCGACGAAAACAAGACCGCCCCCGAAGCGGCGCCTCGGCCCGCCGGAGCGACTGCGGCGCCGAGCGTGGCATCCGTCGCCGAAAGGCCCGCCCCGGTCTCCGAGACCGCTCGCAAGGCTCCCGCGCGGCAGGCCAAGACCGGAGCCGCGTCGAGCGCGGCCCCGATCCGGCCTGCGCCTCCCGCGGAGGAAGAAGGCCTTTTCTAGCCCATGCCCCTCGTCTATCTGGGCCTCGGAGCGAATCTGGGCGACAGCGCCGGCACGATCCGTGCCGCCTTTCAGCACCTCGAGGCCCTTTTGGGCGAGGCTCGCCTATCTCGGCTCTGGCGCTCGCGGGCGCGGTATGTCGTGGATCAGCCCGATTTCGTCAACGCCGTAGCCTGCGGCCTCACGGACAGTTCGCCGCGCGAGCTCCTGCGCTCTGTCAATGCGATCGAGGCGGATTTTGGCCGCGACCGCGGCAAGGAGGGGGCCAAAGGACCGCGCCCCCTGGATATCGACATTCTCCTTTACGACGACCGACTCGTCGTAGAGCCTGATCTCATAATCCCGCACCCCGGCTTGGCCGAGAGGAAATTCGTTCTCCTGCCCCTGCTCGAACTCGCCCCCGATCTCGTCCACCCCGCCACGGGCGAGCTGCTGCTCGCCATCGTGGAATCTCTTCCCCCCCAGGGGATTTACCTTATGCCCGCCCCCCGTTATGATCTCCTGTACATTTGATGACCGATGCCGCCACGGAACCTGAGACTGCCGGAGAGGGCAGGCTTTTCAGGCTTAAGGACTTCGAGGGTCCCCTCGACTTACTCCTCTTTCTCATCCGCAAGAACGAGGTGAGTGTCTACGACATACCTATAGCCTCGATCACCGAGCAGTATCTCGGCTTTCTCGATGGAGACGAGGGCGTCGACCTCGACGATCTGACAGGCTTCTATTCGATGGCTGCAAGCCTTCTATATATCAAGTCCCGCATGTTGCTCCCCCTCGAGATGGACGTCGAAGGAGAGCTCGAAGACCCCCGCCACGAGCTCATCGAGAAACTTATCGAATATCAGCGCTTCAAACGGCTTTCCGATCTCATGGAACGCAAGGAAATGGAAGTCGAGTGGATCGTGGAGCGTAAAAAAATCCAGCGCCCCCTCCCGTTCGCGGTGGAAGAGGAGCTATGGGAGCGCATAGACGTATGGGATCTGCTCCGATCCTTCTCGAGTCTTGTTTCCAATCTATCGTCCGAGAGGATCATTGATTTATACGAAGAGGTGTCGATCAACGAAAAGACGGCGCTTATCCACGAATTTCTGGAATCCCGCGAATCCTTCGCGTTCACGGATCTGGTCACCAGATCCCGCTCGACGATGGACGTCGTCTGCGCCTTCCTTGCCATCCTGGAAGCCGTGAAGTACAAGGTGATTTCAATCTTCCAGCACCGGCTTTTCGGAGATATCGTGATCAGGGCCTACGTTGCGCGGGAGGAACATGGAACTCAGACTTGATAGGGAAGCGGCCCTCATCGAGAGTATCCTCTTTCTCGAGTCCGAGCCTCTCGACGAAGGTAGCATCTCGCGCATATCCGGCCTGGCGCGCGAGGTCGTCGAAAAGGCGCTCGAGCAGCTTGTCGAGGAACGCTCCTCGTCCTCGCATGGACTCGAGCCTCTCCATTCGGGCGGTGGTTGGATCCTCGCTCCGAAAGCCGATCTCTGGGAATCTCTCAAGGATCGGTACGGCAAAAAAAACGATTCCCGGCTCTCTCGCGCCGCCTTAGAGACCTTGTCCATCATAGCCTATTCGCAGCCGATCACCAGGGCCGAAATCGAAGCCATCCGCGGCGTCTCGGTCGACAGTATGATGCGGTTTCTCCTCGAAAAGGAACTCGTCAAGGAAGTCGGAAAGAAAGACGCGCCGGGAAAGCCCACGCAATACGGGACCACGAAAGAATTCCTCAAGTACTTCCGGCTCGGGAGCATCGCGGACCTGCCCAAACTCGACGAAATCGAGCGGGAACGATTCGACATCGACGCCGACGCCGCCTCCCGGGAGATAGAGCCGAATGCCTGACGAAACTGACGGAAAGATTCGGCTCCAGGTGTACTTGGCAAGGGCCGGAGTCGCTTCACGCCGCGCCGCGGAACGGATGATAACAGAGGGCCGCGTATCAATCGATGGTCTGCGCGTCGTGGAGCTGGGCACCAAGGTCGGCCCGGCGGATCACGTGGAGATCGACGGCCGCCCAGTGGCTGCGCGCGAGCGCCTTCGGTACCTGGTGCTCAACAAACCTCCCGGCTACATCTGCGCCATGTCCGACCCGGATGGACGCCCGCTCGCCATAGATATCCTCAAAGGATCCGTCGCGGAAAGAGTCTACAATGTCGGTCGACTGGATCAGTGGTCTTCCGGCCTTCTCCTCTTTACCAACGATGGCGAGCTGGCCTCTCGGCTGGTCCATCCCTCGGGCGGCATCGACAAGGAATACGAATTACAGGCCGATGCTCCTTTGCCCGACGAATTCTTCGCCGATTTCCCGCATGGTGTCGAGATAGAGGGTATCGTCTACAAAGCCGCGAGTGTCCGAAAGATCGGGCCTTCCTCGGCCCGTGTCGTGCTCATCGAGGGCCGGAACAGGGAAATCCGACGCGTCCTCGAAAGTTTCGGCCGCCGCGCCTTGAGTCTGCGCCGCGTGCGGATCGGTCCCCTCCAGCTCGGGGATATCGCAGAGGGCTCGTTTCGGGATTTGATGCCGGAAGAAGTGCGCTCTCTTTCCCAATATCGAGGAGGCGAGGGGAGCCTCCCTGCCGGACGATCTTCGCCCACCTCCCTCCGATCGCATCCACATCATTGATTCGGAGCTTTTCATGATAATCGCCATCGACGGCCCCGCAGGATCCGGCAAAAGCACAATCGCGCGGATGATCGCCGAAGCCTTGGGCTTCGCCTATGTCAACTCGGGCAGCATTTATCGGGCCATGACCTTGCGTCTTTTGGAATGCTCAGGGGATCCGTCCGACGTCTTGGCGGTGCTCGAGTGCGCACGCGCGGCTTCGATCCAGTATCAGGGAGGGCGACTCTTCCTCGACGGCCGCGACGTCAACGACGAGCTCCGCTCCGCGAAAGTCGACGCCGTGGTCGCGCAAATATCCGCCATTCCGCCTTTGAGGGACGTGGTCAACGCCCATGTGCGTGCCATAGCGGGAACCACCGATGCGGTCGTCGAAGGACGAGATATGACGACCGTCGTGTTTCCCGATGCCGATGCCAAGTTCTATCTCGACGCCAGCTCCGAATCGCGGGCACTGCGCCGGTACAATCAAGGCGTCAACACGTCCTCGTTGGAAGAAATCGAACGCAACATCGAAATGCGCGACGCAATCGATCGATCCAAATCGGTCGGCTCCCTGAAAATCGCCCCGGACGCCTTCTATTTGGATAGCTCAGGCTTGACCATACAGGAAGTTTATGACAAAGTATACGGGAAAATTCTTCATATAAGGGAACCACATGGGCGCTAAGGAAGTGGAAATGGGTGCCGCTGTCCCCTCCAAGGACGACATCCAGACACAATTGCAGGAGCAGTACCTCAAGAGCCTTGAGGGGCTGGAGGAGGGGGACCTCGTCGACGGTCACGTCATCCAGGTCACCAACGACTTTGTTTTCGTCGACGTCGGCTACAAATCCGAGGGGAAGATTCCCATCGTCGAGTTCGGCGAGAATCCGCCGAAGATCGGCGAAACCGTCAGTGTCATACTCGTCAAGAAAGAGACCCATTCGGGCGAAATCGTCGTTTCCAAGAAGAAAGCCGACGAAAAGATGTACTGGCGTGCCGTCGCCAACGCATTCAAGGATCATCAGCCGATCGAGGGTCAGATCGATAAAGAGATAAAGGGCGGGTTCGAGGTCAATCTCGGCCATGGCCTGCGTGGTTTTCTGCCTGCATCCAAGGCCGATGTGCAGAGAATCGAGAAGGGCGACAAACTCATCGGCCTCAAATCCGAGTTCTACCTCGAGCGCCTGTATTCCGAGAAAAAGGTCAACATCGTCCTCAACCGCCGAAAGTGGATGGAAGAGGATATCGAAAAGCACCGCGAGGACTTCTTTCAACGCACGCAAATCGGCGATACCGTCAAAGGCGAGGTCAAGAGCTTCACGAGTTTCGGCGCCTTTATCGATCTTGGCGGCTTCGACGGGCTCCTGCACATCAACGATATGAGCTGGGGCCATGTCACTCGTCCCAAGGATTTTGTGAAAAAGGGCCAGGAAATCGAGCTCAAGGTCATCCGCATGGAGCCTGAGGAGCGAAGGATCAACCTCTCCCTCAAGCATTTCACTCCCGATCCCTGGTCCACCTTCGAGGAGCGCTACCACATCGGCGACGTCGTGCACGGGAAAGTCACGAAGCTCACCGATTACGGTGCCTTCATCGAGGTCGAGGAAGGAATTGAGGGTCTCGCCCACATCTCCGAGTTCTCCTGGGTTCGGAAGGTTCGCAAGCCCGAGGAGATGCTCCATGTCGGCGATGAAGTCGAGTGCATGGTGCTCAACTACGACCTCCAGGCGGGCAAGGTTTCGCTCGGCCTCAAGCAAGTGCAGGACAACCCCTGGGATCAGGTTTCCGAAAAGTATCCGGTGGGCATGCGGCTTACCCGAAAAATAGTCAAGTTGACCTCGGTCGGCGCCTTCGTCGAACTCGAAGAAGGCATCGATGGCTTCCTCCACATCGACGATCTTTCCTGGACGAAGCACGTCAAGAACCCGGCCTCCGAGCTCGCCGTCGACCAAGAGATCGAAGTCATGGTCATCGAGAGCGACTCCCAGGACCGCAATATCAGGGTCGGCGTCAAGCAGCTTTCCGAGGATCCCTGGCGCTCGTTCGCCAAGGCCTTCCGCGTGGGCTCCACCGTCGACGGCGTCGTTTCGTCCGTGACCGATTTCGGCGTTTTCGTCAAGGTTCAGGGCGACATCGACGGCCTCATCAAGAAGCAAGATCTCTCCGAGGATAAGGACGAGCAGTACGACGACGCTCTCAAGCGTTTTTCCGCCGGTATGCAGGTGAAGGCTCTCGTTATCGAACTCAGTCCGGAACGGCAAAAACTCGGCCTCTCCATCCGCGACCTCGTCAGACGCCAGCAGCGCGAGGAGATGTCGCGGTTCATGCAGGATGACTCGAGCGATGGATATACCCTCGGCGATATCCTCAAGGAGAAGGACGGCGGCAGAAAAACCGACTAGGCGCTCGCGCCTGGTCGGGGTCATGCGGCGGCAGCTGCGATGTTCGACGTCATAGATTCCGCGAAATTCGGGACGCTCGTGGAAATCAGCGCCCTGATCAACTCGAAATACGGTGACGCGACATCGCTGCTGACGCAGATCCTCGAGTCCGCCACGCGGCTCACCGAGGGCGAGGCCTCTTCGCTCATCCTCGTCGACCGCGATACAGGTAAGCTGCGGTTCGAGATAGCGCTCGGGCCCAAGGGGCGCGAGGCCAAGCGGTTTCTGCTCAATCCGGGAGAGGGCATCGCCGGCTGGGTGGCCATGCACGGGCGCTCTCTCATCGTCAACGACGTCGATACCGATTCGCGGTTTTACGCAGATATCTCCAAGTCGATAGGCTATCCGACCTTCTCCATCCTGGCGGTGCCCATGCGCGTGCGCGAGGAAACCGTTGGCGTGATCGAGATTCTCAACAAGCGACAAAAGAAATACTTCACGCAGGAAGATCTCGATTGGCTGGAAGTCTTTTCGGTGCAGGCCGCCTTGGCTATCGAAAATGCCCGCTACCTGGAAAAGGCCCAGGACGAGATCCACTACCTGCGGGAGAAGGTCGAGGCCGATAAGGGCTGGCATAGCCTGATCGCACAGTCCCCGCTCATCCTCGAAAAACTCGAACTCATCGACAAGGTGGCCAAGACGGATTCGTCCGTGCTTATTCTCGGCGAGAGCGGAGTCGGCAAGGAGCTTTTCGCGGAGCAAGTGCACCTCTGCTCGTCGCGTGCCGGAGCACCCTTCGTCCGCGTCAATTGCGCGGCTCTCCCGGAGGGGTTGCTCGAGAGCGAGCTTTTCGGCCACGTCAAAGGAGCATTCACCGACGCTGTCCAGAATCGAAAGGGACGTTTCGAGCTGGCTGACCATGGCACCATCTTCCTCGACGAAGTGGGCGATCTGCCTCTAAAGCTTCAGGCCAAGCTATTGCGGGTGCTCCAGCAGAAGAGCTTCGAACGCGTGGGGTCGAGCGACAGCGTCACCGTCGACGTGCGCATCGTCGCCGCCACCAATAAGGACATCGAGGCGCTGGTCAATAAGGGGGAGTTCCGCTCGGATCTGTACTATCGTCTGAACGTCCTGCCCATTCATGTGCCTCCGCTCAGGCAACGCAAGGAGGATATTCCGGCCCTCGCCGATTTCTTCCTGAAAAAATTCTCTCGGGAGACCAACAAGCGTTTCGCCGGCTTCACCGAGGCCGCCATGGAACTCATGCTCTCGTATTCGTGGCCCGGCAATGTGCGCGAACTCGAAAATGCCGTCGAACGGGCTGTAGTCATCGCTAAGGATTCCCGCATCTCGCCGAGGGACCTGCTCCTCGGTGCCGTCGCGGTCGAGACGGATGAATACCGCGGCAAGAGTCTCAAGGAGGCCTTGATCATCTTCAAGCGACATTTCATCTGCAAGGCTCTCGAGGACAATCGCTGGAACCAGACGGAAACCGCGAAGATTCTCGCTATTCAGCGAACCTATCTTTCGCGGCTGATCAAGGAACTCGACATAGTAAATTCCAAGGAGTGATACACATGAACAACGCACCGCGCTCTGCAAAAGGCAAATTGGAGGAGCACCAGCACATTACCCATCATGTCGCGGATTTCTTGCGTAAATTCCGCCTCGCATTGCTGGGCATTCTCGGAGCAGTCGTTCTCGTCATTATCGTTGTGGCGATATGGACCGCCGTCGCTGAATCGCGGATGAAAGCCTCTACGCTCGCCATCGAAAACGCCGAGAACGAGCTTGCCACCTATCAGAGCGAACAGGACCAGACGAAAAAGACCGCTCTGGAGAAGACGCTGGTGGCCTCGCTCGATAAGGTCATAGTCTCGTGGCCGAAACTGTATGCCGCCCAAAAAGCGCACGCCATCAAGGCCCAGCTGGACGCGGACGCCAAGGATTGGGAAGGTGCCGAAAAGGAATGGGTTGCCGCATCCAATCTTCTGAAAGGCGACTTTCTCGCGCCGGTAGCTTTGCAGAACGCCGCGGCGGCCGCCGAGGAAAGAGGCGCCGACGACAAGGCCGCCGGCTACTACAAGACGCTGCTCGCCAAGTACGGCAAGAATACGATCGGCGTCGTACACGCGTATTTCGCCCTTGGACGGATCTCCGAGGAATCCAAAGACTACACGGCTGCCGTCGGGTATTACGAGAAAATCGTCGCTGGCTATCCCAGTGACGATTGGACAAAGCTCGCCAAGGACCGTATACTTGCCTTGCGATCCCAGGGCTTGGTGAAATGACCGGATGCGACGGCTTCCGCCCTCCCGCCAGGAGCGTGGAAATCGTTCGCGAACGCATCTGAAAACGGCGGCCCGGGCATGTCCCGGGCCCTTTTTTCGTCGATACTTGCCCGCAAGGAGACCGATGCATGGCCAGGAAGCGCGCGAAATTCCTCGAAACCAGGATATTCGGCTTCGTCATCGCCGCAGCGGTCGTCGCCGCGATGCTCGTCGTCACCTATGCCACGGGCCTCCTGCAGACGACCGAGATGCGCGTGCTCGATACGCGCTTTCGCCTCAAGGACTACCATCGCGGGAAATCCCTTCAGGAAGGGTCGGTGTTCGCCCAGCACAATCCCAAAATTTCGAACGACATCATGATCATCGGGATCGACGGCAATACGCTGAACAAGTACGGACGCTGGCCCTTCCCGCGTTCGCGCCACGCCGACCTCATCAACGCCTTCTCTCGGATCAAGGATCCCAGCCAACGAGAGAATGCGCTGCTCATGGATATCTTCTTCAACGACCCCACCGATCAGCCCAAGGACGACGAGTTGCTCCAATCGGCCATCAAGGAATCTGGCAGAGTATTCCTGGAGACTAGCCTCGAGGCGGTGCCGAACGATTCCGCGGAGGCAGCCGATTTGGCCGCTCGTGAAACCTTGCTCTACAAGCGCTTCGGCAGCCTGAGCAATGTGAAAGGTCCCTGGCAGAATATGCTCAGCTTCCAGAGCGCCGATCCACCTCTCGCGCGTTTCAGCGACGTGGCAGACGGCTACGGTCACGCGACCTACATAGCCGATCGAGACAAGGTCTTCAGGAAGCAGCCGATCGTCGCCAAGATCAGCACGATCGAAGATACACTGCGGCTGGACGATCTCAAACCCGGTTTTACGGTCGATAGTACCGATTACGAACGGCTTGCATGGATGGACAAGAATCAGGTCTATCACAACATCCCGACACCGCTCACCCAGCCGGCCTTGGACGAGCTCAAGCGCGAGATGGCGGCCAAGGCGCCTCTCAAGATCGATTCCGGCCAAGGCGCGTCCGGGTACTACATCGTCCGCAAAATCAAAGATACCTTCGTGCCGGCCATCACCCTTTCTCTGGCTTTGAACTACTTCGGAAAGAGTCTCTCCGATGTCGAGGTCGTCATCGGAAAATACGTGCGCATCCCATCTCCGACCATCTACGATCCCGACACCGGGAAGCGGGAACCGTACACGATCCAGGTCACGCCCGATGTCTACGACAAGGACGGAAACCTGATCAAGCCGGGATTCAAGAGACCGGTACCCTTCATCGATATTCCGATCGATGCCAACGGCCAGATGCTCATCAACTTCATGGGTCCTGCCTCGAGCGACTCGCCCGACGGCATCCAGACCTACACGGTGCGTCCATATTTCGGCTACGCCGACAAGGCGCCCGGAGCGGATCCCCGCACCTGGCGGCGATCCATGGCGGCGGCCAACAAGATTCTCATGGTGGGCGCCTTCGCCCAGGGCATGGCTTCGGACGACAAGCGCACGCCCTTCGGCATCATGTACGGCATCGAGGTGCACGCCAACGCCCTCAATACCATCATCATGGACAACTTTCTCGTTCCCGTGCCGATCTGGATGGATATCTTCTTCCTCGTGGGCCTGACCTTCCTCGTCGCCTTCATGACCTCGCGGCTGCAAACCGTCTTCTCCTTCTTCGCCACCCTCCTCCTCATCGCCGGCTTTTTCCTGGCCACGGCCATGGTCTTCGACGGTGATTCGCGCATCGTCAATTTCTCCTCTCCCGCGATCGCCATGATCTTCACCTTCATCGCCATCGTGGTCTATCGCGCCATGACCGAAGAACGCGACAAGCGCATGATCCGCGAAACCTTCGGCAAATACCTGAGCCCCAAGGTCGTCGATCAGCTCGTCGACAATCCGCCCGAGCTCGGCGGCGTCGACAAGGAATTGACCGTGCTTTTCTCCGACATCCGGAGCTTCACGACCCTGTCCGAGAGCATGTCCCCGCAGGAGCTGGTCAACCATCTCAACGTCTATCTCACCGCCATGACCGATGTGATCCTGGAATACGGCGGCTATCTGGATAAATATGTCGGCGATGAGGTAATGTGCTTCTGGGGAGCGCCGCTGCCCCAGGTCGATCACGCCGTCCGGGCCTGCAAGTGCGCGCTCAGGCAAATGCAGCGGCTCAAGGAGCTGAACGACGCCTGGCCCGAGCCCATTCGGATCAACATCGGCATCGGCGTCAATTCGGGCATCATGACGGTCGGCAACATGGGCAGTCCCACGCGGATGAACTACACGCTCATGGGCGACAACGTCAATCTCGGAGCCCGGCTCGAGGGAACGAACAAAGAGTATGGGACCAACATCATCATCAGCGAGTTCACCTACGGCCTGGTCAAGGACAAGTTCGTCGTCCGCGAGCTGGACAACATCCGCGTCAAGGGCAAGAACAAGCCCGTGCTCATCTATGAGCTGGTCGATTGTGTCGAGGATCTTGCGCCGCCGCCGCTCGAAGCCCTTGGCCGGCGGGGTACGTGACCGACAGCCGCGAGGGGAGGGTGCCTTCCCTCGCGGAGCCCGACGGCTGCCTCGCCATGCCCTGATCCTGCTTCGAACGGCACTTTTCGCATCGGCCTCGCTGCTGCCGCTTTCCTTCATGGGAAGCTGCGGCATCGAGTCGGTGCCCTACTACTATCCACCGAATGTTACAAGCGCCGGAGCGGGCGGAGTCGTCTCTGCCACGAGTCTCACCTTCTACCACAATGCATCCAACAAC
>JAJXZP010000332.1 GCA_021779995.1 bacterium
CCGCCGCTCCGGACCGAGTCGCCGCGCCGGACCGAGTCGCCGCGCTCGCCGCCGTCCTCGACCGACTCTCCGGTGCCGCCTTGAGCGTGCGCGCCGTCGAGAGCGAGGTGCTACCGGCGCGGCTGCCCGACTACCGCCCCGGCGATCTCGATGAGCTGTTCGGAGGAGGCGAATGGAGCTGGTTCGGCTGCGGCCGCGAGACGATCGCCCTGTGCAGGACCCTCGACCTCGAGCTCTTCCTCGGCGGCCGGAAGGAGGGCGAGCTTGCGAGCTCGCGTCTTCTCGAAGCCGGCTCCCCGCCGGAGGATTTCTGGGCGATCAAGGAAAAAACCCGGCTCGACTCGCGCGAGCTCGCCCTGGCGCTCTGGTCCGAGGCCTGGTCCGGCCTCGTCGCCTCGGACAGCTTCGCCTCGATCCGCGAGGGCCTGGGCAACGAGTTCGGCGCCGCGCTCCCCTCCGCCGCCGACCTTGCTGCCGGCGAGAGCGCCGCTCCCTTCGGCTCGCGGCGCCGCCTGCCCCGGGCCCTGCGCGGCCTCTGGCGCGCCGGGCCGCCCCTGGCGGGCCGCTGGTTCTCCCTGGCCTTCGAGGAGGCGAGTTCCTCCGAAGCCGGGCTCGATGCCCTCGACGAGGAGAGTCTCGCCGCCGAGCGAGTCCGCATCCTGTGCCGGCGTCACGGCCTTCTCTGCCGCTCCCTGCTCGAACGCGAGCTGGAGCCGCTCTCCTGGCGCTCGGTCTTCACGGCGGCGCGGAGGCTCGAGCTTTCAGGCGAGCTGTTCGCCGGAAGATTCTTCGAGGGTATCGACGGACCGCAGTTCATGGATTCTGCCTCGCTCCGTGTGTTCCGCGAACTGGACGGCCGCGAGGCGGGCGCCCCGAAGGGAAGGGCCGTCTGGATCGGCAGCACCGATCCCGCGGCGGCCGCGGCCTACGCCCCCGCGGAGCGCTCGGCGCTTCTGCCGGCACGCATCGCGGCGAACCGCATCTGCCTTTGGGGCGGACGCGCCTTGGCCGCCTCGCGGCGATCCTGGCGCTCGCTCGAGTTCGCGATTCCGCCGGACGACCCGTCCCTCGGCCCGATCCTCGCGGCCTTCCGCCCGCTGCGCGAGCGCGCGATTCTTCCCGAGCGCCGCATCGTCGTCGAGGAGGTGAACGGCGAGGCCGCCGCGCGCTCGCCCTACGCGGCGGCCCTGGCTGCCGCCGGCTTCGAGCGGGATCGGGAGCGCATGGTGCTCTGGTAGGCCGGCCCGGCGGCGAAGGGGCCGGAAAATGGGCGGGCCGCCGCGACGCCGAGAGCGCGACGCCGCGCCGCGAAAGAGCTACTCTTCCTCTTCCTCGTGGACCTTGAAGGCCTGGGCGGCCTTGACGACGTCCTCGGCGATCTTGCCCGTGATGGGCGCGTAGTGGTCGAAGGAGATCTCGAAGGAGCCCGTGCCGCTCGTCATCGAGCGCAGGTCGATCGCATAACGCAGAAGCTCGGCCTGGGGCACCTGCGCCTCGATCGAGACGATGCCGCCGCCGATGGGGTTCTGCCCCGAGATGCGGCCGCGCCGGCCCGAGAGGTCCGACATGACGTCGCCCAGGTTCTTCTCCTCGACGTAGACCGTCAGGTTCATGACGGGCTCGAGGAGGACGGGGTTCGCGTTCCTGGAGGCCTCGCGGAAGGCGCCGCGCGAGGCGATCTTGAAGGCCATCTCCGAGGAGTCGACGGGGTGCTCCTTGCCGTCCGTGATCGCGGTCTTCACGTCGACGACCGGATAGCCCGCCACGACACCCGCCTCCATGGCCTGGTGGATGCCCTTCTCGATGCCGGGGATGAAGCCCTTGGAGACCGACTGGCCGAAGAGCTTGTTCTCGAACTGGTAGCCGGCGCTGCGCTCGAGAGGCTCGATCTCGAAGACGACGCGCGCGTACTGGCCGTGGCCGCCCGTCTGCTTCTTGTGGGTGTACTCGGCCCCCGCCTTCTTCGTGATCGTCTCGCGATAGGCGACTCTGGGCACCCTGGTCTCCGCGACGATCCTGGCCACGTTCTTGATCTTGTCGAGGACCATGTTGATCTGGAGTTCGCCCATGCCCGCGATCACGGTCTCCTTGGTCTCGGCGTTGAACTTGACCTGGAAGGTGAGGTCCTCCTCCGCGGCCTTGAGGAGATTCTCGTTGAGTTTGTCCTCTTCTTTCTTGTTGACCGCGGAGATCGCCAGCGTGTGGACCGGCGTGGGCAGGAGGAGATGCGCGTAGGCGGCGGCCTTGTCCCAGGCGGAGAGGGTGTCGTTCGTCTTGAGCGAGACGGACTTGGCGATGATGCCGATGTCGCCCGCGCTCAGGCTCTGGACCTCCTCGAGCTTCTTGCCCTGGAGGGTGTAGAGCTTGCCGAGCTTTTCCCTGTGGCTATCGCGCACGTTGACCATCTCGAGGTCGGGCGCCAGAAGGCCCGTCATCACCTTGACGACGGAGAGCCGTCCCGAGAATTGGTCTATCTGCGTCTTGACGACAAAGGCCGAGGCGGGTTTTGCGGGGTCGATCGGAACCTCGATTTCCTGGCCGTGCGCGTCCTGGGCTTTCTCGGGCGGGCGGGCGAGGGGGCTCGGAGCCGTGCCCGCGATGAAGTCGAGGATCGCCGTCGTGCCGATGTTGCGCACTCCCGAGCCCGCGAAGGCCGGGACGGCGCGGCCGGCGGCGAAGGCTTCCGCGAGGCCCTTCAGGGTCTCTTCCTGCGTGAGCTCTCCCTCGCCGAGGTACTTCTCCATGAGCGCATCGTCGCCTTCCGCGGCAGCCTCGAAGAGCTTGCTCCGATACTCGGCGACCGCGGCGGCCATGTCGGCTGGCACCGGGATCTCGGTCTCCTTCTGATCGTGCGAAGCAGGGGCGGCGTAGGCCTTGTTGGACAGCACGTCGACCACACCCTTGAGCGCGGCGTTCTCTCCTATGGGAATGGTTATCGCGACAGGCGTGACCTTGAACTTTTCCTTGACGTCGTCGAGGGCGGAAGCGAAGGATGCGCGCTCCTCGTCGAGCTTCGAGATGAACACCATGCGGGGCTTGCCGCGCCCGTCGAGGTTGCGCCAGAGCTTGATCGTCTCGATCTGCACACCCGACTTGCCGTCGACCAGCATCATCACCGATTCGGAGGAGCGGAACGCGAGAATGACCTCGCCGACGAAATCGGAGGATCCGGGGGTGTCGAGGAGGTTGAGCTTCGCATCCTTCCACGCGATGTGGGTCAACGCGGCGTGCACCGAAATCTTGCGGGCTATCTCGTCCTCGCCGTAATCGCTCACCGTCTTGCCCGACTCGATCGTCTCCGGCTTGGGGATGGCGCCCCCCTGGAAGAGAAGATGCTCAAGCAACGTCGTTTTGCCCGTGCCGCCGTGGCCTGCTAGGGCCACGTTTCGGATCTGATCGGTCGAATACGCCATAATCGTCGCTCCTTCGCTGTGGTGTTACACTCTGCCGTCTACCTGTATTTTGATGGGTAAACCGGGGTATTATAAACTGGTCGATTACGGTGTCAACAGAAAATGCGCCGCCTTGACAGGCGACGCGCCGCCGGACTAGCGTAACAAAACTTCGTATAGGGTGCGCCTCGAGCGCCAACCCGGGACGTAGCCTAGGGGCTAAGGCGTCAGCTTTGGGAGCTGAAGATCGGGGGTTCGAATCCCCCCGTCCCGATTTACGTGCCCGCTATCGCGGGCGGAATTTCGGTGGACGCGCGGCGTCCTTCGCGCGCTGCGCGCTTTGGAACCCCCCGTCCCGATTGTCGTGGCCGCCGTCGCGGGCGGAATTTCGGTGGACGCGCGGCGTCCTTCGCGCGCGCTGCGCGCTTCGGAACCCCCCGTCCCGATTTACGTGCCCGCTATCGCGGGCGAAATTAAGGAATTACGGGATTGACTTTCCCTCGGAAAAGGAAAGTATGACACAAAAATGACACGAGACACTCGCCGAGAAGTGACCAGGCAGAAGTACGTCGAATTCATCGCCGCGCCGAAGTCCGACCTCGTGCTCCATGACTGGGCGAATCGCTTCTTCGTCGAGGGATGCCCCCTGCAAGCCGGCTCCTGATCGAAGGCAAGCACGTCTCCGCCGACTACATGACGACGAGCCGCTGCTCCCTCGTGAAACACGTCCTCCCCGTGATCCGCGAAGCAAGCATCCGTTTTTCTGTAATTTCCCCGATAACGCAGTACACTTGTTTATAGGAGGGGTGGGGACTTCCATGGGCGCACTGTATTGATGAAATGAAGTCCGAAGTCGTCAAGGTTCGGAGGACGTTGACTACCAAAAAGCCAGAAGATTTATAGGCTAGTGGCTCCTGGTCTGGTCGTAGCTATTCAGATTTCTTGGGATTTGATAGAGCTCGGGGCAATAAGGTATGCATAGGTCTATGCTCCCCAATTGAACGTGGAGAGGACCTTGAAAGGGCAGATGAATTGGGATACAAGGCGGCCTCGGGAGAGTGATCGATTCCGCTGGGTGAACCGTCGCCGTCGAAGAAGGAAAATTGATTACAGAATGAAGTAAAAAAGAAGCCCGTCGGGCTGCTTCAATTTCCCTCGAGGGGGAATCTCATGCACAAACTCACTCTCTCTCTGTTGTTCAGCATCGCGTTCTTCGTCCTGGCCCCGGATTTCGTCGCGGCCCAGAATGACGATGAAGCGAAGAAGGAACGAAGAGGGCTCCTTGCTCAAATTGGCCTAGGAATCGCCTATCCTCAGTATCCATCTTGGGTCGAGTCTGAGCTTACCTATCTCGACTCGATCCCGGGGGTCGATCGCACCAAGCTGTCTCTCGACCTCGAACTCGGATTCCCCATTGAGTGGAATCTTTACATCATGGCCGGCATCATAGGATCGGCGGACCGGATTACCGGCCCAGGTGGATGGATGCAGATCAATCTCTACCTGTATGCGCTGGGTCTCCGCGGATACCTTGGGGGGCTCTATGCCGAGGCTCTCGCCGGAAGTTCTTCCGCCGTCATAGATACGTCATGGGGAAGTTACGCGTCATCAACCTCTTCTTTCGGCTATGGCGGAACTCTCGGGTATGATTTCTTCCCGAAGCACCGCGGCGTGAGCCTGTCCCTTGAGGCGCGGTACAACGTCTTCAACATCGAAGGCACCGCAGTCGGCGATTTCATGTTTTTGCTGAACCTCTTGTACAAGTGAGGGCGAAAGGCCCGGTATTCGGCGAGAACTGAATATCGGGCCTTGAGGTTAGGCGAATCCCATTATGACACAAATTGTGACATGATTTTTATGAAAGCACGGGGTGCTGAAACGAGCCGCGAACGATTCATAGGTGCGGGAAGGAATTACCGAGTAAGTCCTTTCCCTGTAATGCGGCCCTTTTCGATTTTGGAGTT
>JAJXZP010000048.1 GCA_021779995.1 bacterium
TCGCTGCTGGGCGTGCCCTCGGCCCTGCCCCTCCGCGGCGCGGCGATACCGGGTCCCGAGGGGGAGATTCTCGGTCAATGGGTCTTCGCCGACGACAATCTGGACTGGGCCGATGTGGCGACGGTCGCGGCTCTCGGCCGGCTTCTGGCCGCGCCGGGGAGGAGGGGAGCTCAGGCTCTCACCATCGTGAAACCCAGCCCGAAACCCGCCGTCAAGCTCCTTTCTTCGGCACCCGACGGAGGCTGGGCGGCGGCCTTCCGCCTCGACCTCGCTCCCAGCTACCTCGAGTTCGATCTGCGGGTTCCCGGCATTCTGTCGACCTCGTTCCGCTCCGTCTTCGTCTCCGCGGCCTCCCAGGTGCTCGGCCGCCGGGGCGCCGCAACCCTCACGGCGGACGGCTTTCTCGCCTGCCTGTTCTTCAGCTCCACGGCCCTCGACCCGGACCTCGCCCTCTTCCAATTCCGCAAATCACTCAAGCGGGCCCTCCCCCTTTTCGGCGGCGTCGAACTGCCTTCGGGGACGGCCATCTCGCTCGATCTTGCGAGCGATACGGCGCCTGCCGAGCTTTCGCATTTTCTCGCGGAGTGAGGGTGAACCTCGTCCTCTGCCCCTCGCGCGACGGTTCGCCCGTCTGCCGCGCCGACGAGCTGTACCTGCATTCGCCCTACGCTCCCCAGCGGGAAGCGGAGCGCTTCGTCGAGCATCGGCTGGGCGAGCGCAGCCCCACGGCCTTCGTGCTCATCTCCCCCTGCCTCGACTATGTGAGCCCGCGCTTGAGGGCCCGATTCCCCCGCGCGACGATCGTCGCCCTGCAGCCTGACACTTTCTTCCGCGGCAAGGAGCTGGGAGGGCAGGATGCGATCTGGTACCCGGATTCGGCCCTGTCGCTCGCCGCTTTCCTGGACCAGGCCATCGACGATGATGTCGTCTCGGGCCTGGCCGTGCTGGAATGGCCGGCCGGGATCCAGGCCTTTCCCGAGGCGGCGGCCCGCTTCCGGGAAGCCCTGCGCTTTGCCCTGGATCGGGTGACCGCCTCGGCGGCCACGGTCAAGGCCTTCGGTCGGCGCTGGCTGGCGAACGCCTGCCGTGCCTTTCTGCTCGTCGAGCGCATCGCCATCCCCTTCGGGCTGGACGGTCCCGTGGTGCTCGCGGCCGCCGGGCCGAGTCTGGGCGCCTCGCTCGCCGCTCTTTCGCCCTACCGCGGGCGCTTCGCCCTCGTGGCCGTCTCCTCGGCCCTGGCGGCCTGCCGGGCGGCGAGGATGGAGCCCGACCTGGTGATCGCCACCGACGGCGGGTTCTGGAGCCGAGCCCACCTCTATCCTCTGGCCGCCCGCCCCGCCCTTCTCGCGGCGCCCCTGACCGCCCTGCCCTCCTCCCAGCTCTGGCGCGAACTTCCGCTCCTTCTGCTCGACCAGCGTTCCTTCGCGGAGAGCGCCCTTTTGCCCTCCCTGGGGGAGTCCCTCGGTCTGCCGCCGCACGGCACGGTGGCCGGAAGCGGCCTGCATCTGGCGGCCCGGCTTTCGTCGGGGCCGATCCTCGCGGCCGGACTCGATCTCGCGGTGCATGGCGGACGCGAGCACGCCTCGCCGCACGCCTTCGACGAGGTTCTCGCGGCCGCCGAGAATCGACTATCGCCGGCCGCTACTGCTTCTTTCGCGCGCTTGCGCGAGACCGCCCCCTTGCCGACTCGTTCCGAGACCTGGCGCAGGTCCCGAAGCCTCGCTTCCTACGCCGAGGCTCTCGGCTGCGACGCCGCGGACTACCCCGGCAGGCTCTTCCGACTCAATCCCTCGCCCGTGGAAATCGCGGGATTCGCCGAGGTCGGAGACGCCGAGCTGCCGGCCATCCTCGGCCGCTCCGCGGTCGAGACAGCCTCGGCCGCATGGCGAGCGGCGCCGGAGCTCGGGCGGAGACGGGCGATTCTCGGCGAGGTCCTGTCCCGATGGAGGCGCGAGGCCGAGGAAGGCGCAGCCCTCCTCGCGGCCGGCAGGATTCCCGAGAGCGCTTCGCTGCGGGAGGTCTATAGGTTTCTCGACCTGCCCGACTGGGCGGCGGCCCGGCGGGCGGGTCTTTCGGGCCAGGATCCGCGGCCCTCGGCGAGGAACCTCGCGGAGAGGACCGCGCGCTGTCTCGCGGACATCGAGAGGAGTCTTCTCGGATGAACGACCGCTTCTTCAAAAGGAATCTGCTCGCCCTGTCGCGCTCCGACCCCGGGCTCGGCGACCGCCTCCTGGCGGTGGAAAGCGACGACAGGCTGGAATTGCGGAACGCGCGCAGCGGGGCGCCGGTGCCCCTGCTGCGGCTTGCCGGGCGGGAGGCGGCCTTTCACTCACTCGTCGATCCCGAGCGCGAGGCCGATCGGCTCTGTGCGGCGCAGCCTCCCGGAGGATTCATAGTCGCGCTCGGCCTGGGCGCAGGCTACGCGCTCCGCCGCTACCTGGCCTCGACCGCCACGACGGGCCTGCTCGTCGTGGAATATTCCGCCGCCCTCCTCCGCGCCCTCCTCGAGAAGCTCGACCTCTCGGAACTGTTCATCGACGAGCGCTTTTCGCTGATCCTCGACCCCAAACCCGAGGAGTTGTCGGCGCGCCTCCTGTCGATCTACGTGCCGCCGCTCGCGGGCGACCTGCGGAGCCTGCCGCTCCGCGGGCGCGTGGACCTCGACAAGGACAAGTTCGAGAATGCGGCCGATGCCGTGCGCGAGGTCCTCGGCATCATTTCCGACGATTACAGCGTCCAGGCCTTCTTCGGAAAGTTGTGGCTCAAGAATGCCGCCCGCAATCTCTTCGCCTCGGAGGGCGGCGGAGCGCCCCTGCCCTCGGTGCGCAAGGCCGTGGTCGCGGCGGCCGGCCCCTCGCTGGAGACGGCCATGCCGGTCCTGGTGAAAGCCAAGGCGGAAGGAGCCTTTCTCATCGCCACCGACACCAGCCTGCCGGCCCTCGTCGGCCGCGGTCTGGCGCCCGACGCGGTCATATCGATCGATTGCCAGCACATAAGCTACTACCACTTTCTGGGAGGCCTCCCCCGGTCGACCCCCCTCGTCCTCGACCTCTCCTCGCCCAACGGCCTGGCCCGCCTCGGCGCCCCCTTGCGGTTCTTCTCTTCGGGGCATCCCTTTTGCGCCTACATCTCGTCCCACTTCCGAGCCTTTCCGGCCCTGGACACCTCGGGCGGCAACGTGACGCACGCGGCCCTCTCGCTCGCGGAAGCCCTGGGTTCGGAGGAGACGCTGCTGGCCGGGGCCGATTTTTCCTACCCCGAGGGCAAGAGCTACGCGCGGGGGACCTACATCTACGGCTATTTCGGTCAACGCTCCGGCAGGCTCTCGCCCGAGGAGGCCCTCTTCTCGGGCTTCGTCTTCAGAAACGCGGCGGTGAGCAGGGAGGAGGACAGGACCGAGGACGGAAAAATCTTCTCGCGCTATCTCACCAAGCCGCTCATGTCCTACAAGGAGCATCTCGAGCGCTTCGCGGCGCGCTCCGCCATGTCGATCCTGCCCTTGAGGGACAAGGGTGTCGCCATCGCCACGCCCAAGCGGGCGAAGCCTCCTCGGCGCGAGCGGCGGGTCTTCGCGCCGGGCCCGGCCGCGAAGAGCGCCCGGGCCTTCCTCGAGGGCTACGCGGCCGGCCTGCGGGCCCTGCCCGAGCCGCGCGATCCCTGGCTGCGCTATCTGGGGGCGCTGGCGCCCGAGGAGCGCGACCTGTGGACCACCCTCCTGCCCGCCTCGAGCGCCCTGCAGCGCGAGGCGAGGGACCGCGCCCTGCAGCGCGAGGCGAGGGACCGCGCCCTGCAGCGCGAGGCGAGGGACCGCGCCCTGGCTCCGGCCGAGCTGCTCGAGGCCACCAGGATATGGGCCCTGCGTACGATCGAAGAAGCCCTCGAGCTCGGAAAGGGCTGAGTGCGCGGTCCGCGGGGAGGGTCCGGAGCCGGCGGGGTCGCCCATCGTGAGCGGGCCGATCAGTACAGCGAGTAGGTGCGGCCGGCGCCCAGACCGTACTTCTCGGCGAACCAGGCGTCCAGGACGGCGGCATGTTCCGCATAACGCGACGAGAAGCGCTTCATGTATTCGTCGATCCTGTCCTTGTACTCGGGGTGCTTCTTCAGGATCTCGGCGGTCTGGGTCTTGGAGAAATACTCCTCGACCCTCGACACGGGCTGCTGGAGCAGGTAGGCCTGGAACTCGTTCGCCATGAGGTAGTCCGAGCCGATGTCGTAGCCCGCCCACTTGAAGTAGGTGAACCAGAACCAGCGCTCGTCGGCGCCGATCGAGGCCCAGAGCGAACGCACGAACCTCCGGTAGGCGGGGTCGAGGAAGAAGATCGCGTGCGTCGACTCGTGGACGATGAACTGCGTCCGCAGATAGGAGGGCGATTCGCGCGAGATCGAGATGATGGCGCCCCGGCCCGCCAGGTAGGCGCCTCCCTTATCGACGATGACGCCGTGGGCGAGGAGGATGTCGCGGAGGGCGAGCTCTTCCTTGTCGAGGGCGAAATTCTTCTTCCTGGCCGCCGCCTCGAAGAAGGAGGCAAGGTCCTCGGGGCGGTAGTCGTGGGCGTTCCAGCCGTGCAGACCGGCCATCTGGGCGTCCGTGAGGAGGGTGCCCCGGTAGCCGATCTTCTCGATGAAGTAGGCCATGCGCTTGAGATAGCGGTCCTGGGCTGCGTAGTCCCTGAAATCGAAGACGAGCACCGAGGGAAAGCGGTCCCACCGATACAGATCGAAGTCCGCTCCCGGATCGCGGGGGGGCGAAAGGAGGACCCTCCCCAGGTCGGCGAGCTCGGCCTCGGGGTCCTCGACGTACGACGCGTACAGAGCGCCGAGCCCCACCCCGGCCGGCATGACGAACTCGACGCGAGGCGCGGCCGCGGGGAACAGCGAAGCGCCCAGGACGGTCCTGAGCCCCGTGAGGCGCGGCCGGAGATGCAGGCTTCCGGAACCGTCCGCCGCGGGCGAGATGTCGAAGACGGCCGCGCCGGGACAGGGCCCGTAGTCGAACACGACGCCGGAACAGCCCGGCGTGCCGCTCGGCACGATGCCGGCGAAGGGGGTATCGATGACGAGGTGCTGGCGGCCGCTTTCGATATAGTAGGAGAAGCCCGTGGAGATGCGGACCCCGTCCGCGAGGCGCTCGAAGCCTCGGAACATGGGGCGGAAGGCGATCGAGGCCAGAGTGCAGGAAGGGCCGGCCAGGACGCCCGCGACGGCCGGACCGGCGCCCGGCGTGGCCGAGCCCGCGATGGCCTTGACGTCGGCGACGGCCGAGCCCGCGGCGGCGGCTGAACCCGCGACGGCTGAACCCGCGACGGCGTAGCATCCGCGGGCAGTAAAGGAGGCAGCAG
>JAJXZP010000146.1 GCA_021779995.1 bacterium
GCCATGATGTTTTCGATCTTCTTCTTCATGTTCCCGATGATGATTCTTTCCGGCTTCGTATTTCCCATCGCCAATATGCCGCCCCTCATTCAGGCGATCACCTACATCATGCCGCTGCGCTACTATCTCGTGATCATTCGCGGACTGTTCCTGAAGGGTTCGGGGCTCGATATCCTCTGGCCCCAGCTCCTGCCCCTGCTGGCGATCGGGGCGGCGGTCATAGGGATCAGCGTGGTTCGTTTTCGGAAGCAACTCGATTAGCGCAAGCAGGTAAGAAAACCCCCGGACGTCAGGAGGTGGGGGACCGTCCGGGGGAAGGGCAAATATATGCGAAGAGCGCTCGACGAGCGCTCGAATCGCTGGTATTCAACTCCGCCGGGGAAGGGGCTCGGCCCGGCTTTGGGTTGCGCTCGACGTGCCGCTTTTCCTGGCTCTCAGCGCTCTCTGCAGAAGAACGAATACGAAGACGAGAAAACCTATCGTAATTCTCGTCCACCAAGAATTGAGAGTGCCCTGGAAGACGATGAGAACTTGGATGGTACCGTACACCAGCACTCCGAACATGGTCCCCAGGACGCTTCCCATGCCTCCGGTCAAAAGCGTGCCGCCGATCACGACCGTGGCGATCGTATCCAGCTCCATGCCGACGCCGTTCAGGGAATAGCCGGAGAGTGTCGTGAAGGTGAAGACGATGCCGGCGAGGGCCGAGCAGAAACCGCTCACCATATAGATGAACATCTTCGTCCGGGCGACCGGCAGGCCCATCAGGACGGCCGACTGCTCGTTGCCGCCGATCGCGAAGACGGTGCGCCCGAACTTGGTGGAACGGGAAACAAAGATTCCGGCAATGACGACGAGGACCGCGATGATCACGCTTGGAGAAATGTAGCTGTTGGCAAAGAGATTGATCTGAACATTGGCCATGTGATGCCAGAAGCGGTTATCGATGGCTATGGTGTCGATGCTCACGACATAGCACAGGCCGCGTCCCAGGTAGAGGCCCGCTAGCGTTATGATGAACGGTTGCAGGTTGAATTTCTGGATAAGGAATCCCTGAAATAGACCGAAGGCGATTCCCATGGCGAGTACGGTCGGAATCACGAGGCTGGGATTCCAGTGGGACTTCGTCAGGAGACTTGAGGCCACCATGGTAGCCAGCGAAAGTAGCGAGCCGACCGATAGGTCGATGCCACCCGAGATGATGACGAAGGTCATGCCCACGCCGAGTATCATCAGGTAGGTGGTATTCATGAACAGGTTGAGGAAATTCTGGAGCGTGAAGAAGCCGATAAAGGAGAGTGACCCGGCACCGAACATCACCACGAACAGGCCAAGAGTCACGAACAAGGACAAGCTGCGCTGGGTGATAAGGCTTTTTTTCTTCATGCCGCCAACTCCCTTCTGCCGAACATATTCGCCACCGAGGAGCGGAACTTGGACGATTGCAAGAGGCTGATGATGTAGACGACGACGGCCTTGACCACTTGCGCTATCTCAGGCGGAACGTTGAAGGCATAGATGGTGACCGTCAAGGTCTCGATTATCAGCGCGCCGACGATGCTGCCCAGGAGATTGAACTTGCCGCCATTGAGCGAGGTGCCGCCGAGGACTACCGCGAGTATCGCATCGAGCTCGTACCCGACACCGGCGTTGTTTCCGTCGGCGCTCATGACGTTGGAACAGACGATCAAGCCGGCGATACCGGCACAGAAGCCGCTGAACGCGTACACCAAGAGGATGATGTTTTTCGCATTGATGCCGGCGAATCTGGCCGCGGTGGGGTTGATTCCCACGGCTTCAATGAAAAGCCCCAGCGCGGTTCGCCTGGTGACGAAAAGCGTCATCAATAGCAGTACGACGACCATATATAACGAGAACGGAAGTCCGAACACATAGCCCTGTCCGATGATAGCGAAGGGTTTCGCATACAGCCAGACGACCATGGCGTTGGTCGTGACCATGGCGATGCCCCGCCCCGCGACGAAGAGAATCAGGGTGGCGATGATGGGCTGCATGCCGATGCGCGAGACGAGCATCCCGTTCCACAGGCCCGCTACCGTGCAGACGAGCACCGCGAGAACGATCGACTCGAAGATCGGATGTTTGGGGATGCCCTGGAGATCTCCCCCGATGAGCATCGCGACGACCCCGGCGGAAATGGCGGCTACGGAACCTACGGAGATATCGATCCCTTTGGTCGCGATGACGAGAGTCATTCCGATTGCCAGGAGCATGATGGGGGAACCGTTCTTCAGGATATCGATCACGTTTCCGTAGAGATGTCCCTGCTTGATCTGGATCTGGAAAAAGTGAGGAGTAAAAAAGAGATTGAAAGCCAGGAGAAGCGCGAGCGCGACGAGGGGCCAGAATAGTTTTTTGCCAGTCAGTCTTTTCCACCACGCCATATCTATTTCCCTTCCGCGATGGTTCGCATGATGCGACTCTCGGTCATGTCATCCCCCCGCAGCTCGGCTACTTTCACCTTGTCTTTCAGCACGGCTATTTTGCTGCTGCAGCGAATGACTTCTTCGAATTCCGACGATATGAAAATGACGCTGAGCCCTCGTCGGCTGAGATTCAATATCTGTTCCATGATTTCGAGTTTCGCCCCGACATCTATGCCGCGCGTGGGCTCGTCCAGGATCAGGATCTTCGGATCGGTGGCCAGCCATCGCGCGAGCATCACCTTCTGCTGATTACCGCCCGAAAGCTGCCCGGCTTCGTTGTTCGCGCTCGGCGTCTTGATTCCGAGCGAGCGTATGAACTCATCCGCTATCTCCGACCGCTTTTTCGACGGCAAATATCTGAAGACTCCTTTTCGAGCCTGCAGGGCGAGAATGATGTTTTCCTTGATGGAGAGCTCGCTGAATATTCCCTCGTTCTTCCTGTCTTCGGAGCAAAACCCGATGCCGGCCATCATGGCGCTCCGCGGAGAGCTTATCGTGGCATTCTTCCCTCGTATGCGGATCTCGCCCTGATCGGCGTTGTCGATTCCGAAGAGGAGCCTGGCTATCTCCGTTCTGCCGGATCCCAGAAGCCCGGCCAATCCCAGGACATCGCCTTCGTAAAGATCAATGTCGAAGGGGGCGACCGAGCCGCGCAAGCCGAGCTTCTTGACTTGCAGGGTTGCTTTGCCCTCGAGCTTCCCCTGCGAGACGCCGGCAGGCTCGCCGCCTTTGTTCGAATAGCTGAACTCGGACAATTCCTTGCCGAGCATCTTGGTAACCAGTTCCAGCTTCGGCAATTCGTCCGTCTTGTACTCTCCGACGAAGGAGCCGTTTTTCAGGATCGTGATTCGATCGGAGATTTGGTAGGTCTGATCCAGGAAGTGGGTGATGAAGAGTATCGCCAGGCCCTCATCCCGCAATTTCCTGATGACATTGAATAGTTGATTGACTTCACCCTCGTCGAGGCTCGAGGTGGGCTCGTCGAGGATGAGCACCTTGGCGGAGCTGTCCAGAACACGGGCTATGGCCACCATCTGCTGCACCGCGATGGAGTAGTTCGACAGGGAGCCGGTGACGTCTAGCTCAAGATTTAGTCTCTTGAGAACCTCCTCGGCGTTTCTATTCATCGTCTTCCAGTCGATTTTCCCGAAGCGCATCGGTTCTTTCCCGATGAAGATGTTTTCCGATACCGAAAGGTTGAGGCAAAGGTTGACTTCCTGGTAGACGGTATTGACGCCGATTTTCTGCGCGGCCAAAGGCGAATCCGGCCTGATCGGCTTTCCGTTCAGAAGCATGGTTCCGGAGTCCTGCTTGTAGACTCCGGTAAGAACCTTGACCAGGGTGGATTTACCTGCCCCGTTTTGTCCCATGAGAGCGTGCACCTCTCCTCGGAAAAGGCGGAAATCCACATCGGAAAGTGCCTTCACGCCAGGGAAGGATTTGTTGATTTTCTTCATCTCCACGATAGGAGCGCTGTCTGACATTCCCATGCCTCCGCTGATTGGTCTGACGAGTGCTGCCATGAACCAAAGCCACTCCGATTTTTCGGAGTGGCTTTGAGTAATTCATGTCGCGACTATGGCCTTTGGATCAGTACTGCCGGGTCGGGAATGCCGCAGCGGCATTCGTCGCGTCGAAGAGTCCCTCGATAGTCCAAATCCTCGGCGGAATTTTCTTGCCGTCGCGGAGATCGCGGATGGCCTGGACCGCCTGCGGTCCGAGCAGGGGGTTGCACTCGACGGTGCAATTCTGTTCGCCGTTCATGATCGCCTGGAAGGCGCCTTTGACGCCGTCCATGCCGATGACGATGATGTCCTTCCCGGGCTGCAGTCCTGCTTCCTTGATCGCCTGTTCGGCGCCGAGGGCCATCTGGTCGTTGTGGGCGAAGAGTACCTGGATATTCTTATCCTCTTTGAGGAAGGCTTCCATGACTGCCTTGCCGCCGGCGGTGGTGAAATCGCCGCTCTGGGAGCGGGTGATTTGCCAGTTGGGGTGGTCTTTCATGATAATCCGGAAACCCTTGGCCCGCTCGATGGCGGGCGCCGATCCGACCGTGCCCTGAAGCTCCACGATGTTGATAGGCTTGTCGGCCATGCCCTTTTCTTTGAGGTAGTTGGCGAGCCAGATGCCCGCTTTCTCGCCTTCCTTCATGAAGTCGGAACCGATGATGGTGAGCCTGAGATGCCGATCTTCCTTGGCCACGTCGCGGTCGATCATGACCACGGGAATGCCGGCCCTCTTCGCCTCTTCGAGGACGGGACCGTACCCGGTCTCGACGAGCGCCGTGAACAGGATGCAATTGACCCGCCTGGCGATGAAGGACCTGATGGCCATGATCTGATTTTCCTGCTTGTTCTGGGCGTCGGAATACAGGAGGTCGAAGCTCGGATCGGCCAAGAAGGCGTTCTGGACGGAGATGGTATCGGCCGTCCTCCACTCGCTTTCAGAACCTTCCTGAGAGAAGCCTACGACCCAGGTCTTGGGTTTCGCAAAAGCCGACGCGGAAAAAAGCACCATGGCCGCGGCGATCAAGATCAGCGTTTTTCGGAAATTTCGCATAAGTCGCTCCTTGTAACCCTTTCTTTCTGATGTGTCCCATTCCCCGTCCGCGATAGCGAGAAGGGGAAGCCTACAAACCTTGCCCTCATCTCGACATTTCTTGGCAGCACAAAAACTTCGTTCTTTCCCTTCCTCCTTTCCTCGCGTGCTTTATTGGACGTTCAGGTATTTGTAGAGTTTTTCATTTTGCAGGACTTTCCTGACGGGGAAGTTCAACGGGCCGATGATCGTGGTAACGGCCCGGTCGGCCTTCATGAGCGTAAGCGGGCAGTTTATGCCGATGATGTTCACCGACCCCGAGCCGTCGAGGACATCGCCGTACCTGATGTCGCGCGTATCTCCGTCGCTCGTCATGAAGACCTGCCTGCCGAGGTACTCGGTCACGACCAGCTTGTCCTTGAACTGCGGATCCGGGTTGCTTCTGCTGCCTTGGGGGAATCGCACGATTTTCGGCTTGCTTCTCAAGATCTCCGCGACGGTCTTTACGATGGAGCCCGAATCGGGGCCGTCGATCTCGTAGACTTTGTCGACCGAATTGGAGGGCCTCAGCTCTATCCAGTCAAAGCTGACATCCACGCGGATCTCCGCCCTGGCCGGTATCGTTTCGCCGAGACTGATGACTTTCCAGGGGCCGCCCGGCAGCCTGTAGCTGACATGACCCTGGTCCGTCTCGGAGCACAATCCCACGCATTTGAGCGTGCCGGTCTGTGCCGCGGCGATTCCAACGGCGGCGATCAACAAGGTGAGCAGGATCCCGAACCTAAGATTTCTTAGCATAGCGTCGCTCCTTTCCGGAAACCCTCGTCAGGACGAGGCCGGTGCCGGATTGCACCCGGCTATCCATATCGCATGGTTTGGAGGAGCGGTCTTTAGACTAAACGGTGAAGTTGGGCACTATTCGAACATGGGCGAAATCAATATTTGCGGGTCCACAGATCCTTGCGCGCCACGCTGGCGGGAAACACTTCTTCCGAAGTAACGATGCGCACGGGCAATTCCTTGCCCGACATGAAGTCCTTGACGGCCTTCATGAGCTGCGGACCCAGCAGGGGATTGCATTCCACCGTGCAATTGAGCTTGCCGGCGATCATGGCCTTGAACGCCGCGCGGCTGCCGTCCACCGAGACTATCACGACGTCCTTTCCCGGCTTGATCCCCGCGGCCTCCATGGCTTCGCTGGCTCCGAGCGCCATATCGTCGTTGTGGGCGAAAAGCACATCCATCTTTTGCTTCTTCGCGGCCAGTTCCTTGAGTATCTGGCGCATGATTTCCTTGCCCTTGTTGCGGAAGAAATCTCCGCTCTCGGAGACGATGATGTGATAATTGGGATAGTCTTTGAGGATTTCCCTGAAGCCCTCGCTGCGGTCGATCGTCGGCGCGGAATCGAGCGTCCCCAGAAGTTCGACTATATTCACCGGGCGGTCGGTCTTCATATGGTCGACGAGCCAACGAGCGGCTCGCCGGCCCTCTTCCACGAAGTCGGAGCCCATCAGCGTGACCCACAGGGATTCGTCCTTGACGGCCACGGCGCGATCGGTGATGAAGACCGGGATCCCCGCCGCCTTGGCCTCGCGAAGGACCGGGCCCCATCCCGATTCGACGATCGGCGAGAAGGCTATCACATCGACCTTCTTGGCGATGAAGGATCGGACGGCCGCGAGCTGCTTCGCGGGGTCCTGCTCCGAGTCGACGAAAAGAAGGTCTATGCCCGCCCGCCTCGCGGCGTCCTTTATCGAGATGGTGTTTCCTATCCGCCAGGCGCTCTCCTTGCCGACCTGGGCGAATCCGAGCACGATCTTATGTCCCGGTTTCGCCAGGCGCGGAGGCACGGGTTCCGCCTGGGCGCCGATCGCCAGCGTCCTCGCCGTGACGAGCGAGGTTCGCAGGATCATTTTCTTGGGGATGCCGTCTTCATGACGGAGTATGTCCAGCGCATAGGTTATGGCCTCTTTGCCGCCGGTCGGACAGGTGAAGGTGGCGGCCAGTTGGCCCCGTCGCACCATCTCTATTCCGCCGTTGGGACCGGGGAGGCCGTCGATGCCCACGAATTTGATGGATGTAATGCCGAGCTTCGCGGCCGCCCGCCAGGCGCCTTCGGCCATGGCGTCGTTCTGCGCCATGACGATATTCACCCGTCCGCCCTTTTCCAGCCAAGAGCTGAATTTGTCCTCGGCCTTGTCGCGCAGCCAATCGGCGACCAGGGTGCCGACGATGGAGATGTCCCGCCTGGAGGATATCGCCTGCTCGAAGCCTTCCTTCCGGTCGAGCATCGGAGGCGAGCCGGCCTGTCCCATGATTTCGACGATGCGGCCCCCCTTCTTCCCCAGCATGTCCGCCACGTACTGTCCGGCCTCCTTCCCTACGAGCCTGTTGTCCGGGCCGATGAACAGGGTGTAGCCGTAGCCTTCGACGGTCCGGTCGAGGACGATGACGGGGATGCGGGAATAGACCGCGTTCACCACCGGGGTAAGGGCGCGGGAGTCCGTCGGAGAGATGATGAGCAGGTCTATGCCTTCTTTCATCATTCTTCCGACGTCCGCTATTTGCTGGACGCTGGAGTCTCCGGCGTCGGCGAGTATCAGCCGAAGATCGTCGTGTCGGGCCGCTTCGGCCTTGATCTCTTCGGTCATTTCGATTCGCCAGGGCTCCGAGAGATTGGCTTGGGAGACTCCGATCAGGAAGCGGATGCCCCGTTCGTGCGCTTCGGCGGGCGTACAGGCGACGATCGAGCCGAGAATCGCCGACGCGAGAAGCAGTAGCGTCGAACGGAGCAGCACGCCGGCGAGCGAAGCTTTTTTCACGGGGCATTTCCCTTTTTGTATTCGCTGGGCGAGATCCCCATGACCTTTCGGAAAGCCCGGCTGAAGTAATGCTGGCTTCTGTAGCCGACTCGTTCCGCGATCTCGAACATCTTGGCCGCGGGATCATTCATGAACTGGGTCGCCTTTTTCACGCGGACCCGGTTGAGGTACTCGATGAAGGACAAACCGGTCTCACGCTTCATCAATCGCGACAGATACCCGGGACTGAGCTGGAGTTCCTGCGCGGAGCTCTCGAGACTCAAGCCGGGGTCGTAGTACTGCTGGCCGATGAAGTTTATGGCCAGGACCACGAAGGCTTCGCAGTTGCCGCCGTCGGCGAGCTCGGTTCGAAGCTCTTCGTAGGCATCGCACAGCCCGTTTCGCGGATCGGCGACGATCCTCGAGGCGAGCACCGGAACCTGGATCAGCTGCGACGAGGCGCTGGATTCAATCTCCGCCTTGGCGGCGCCGAGATGGGCTTCGTCGATATTCTGCACGAGCGCGAGCACGGTCTCGGTGTCGTCCTCGAAAACATAGGTCCCCGGAGAGGTGAAGGTTTCCGAGATGATCGTCCTGGCGGCGATGAGGGCGAGCCGGCGAGATTGATCGGCGCCGGGGGCGCCGGACCCGTATTTTTCCGAAAAGCGCGCGGCGAAGAGGGCGACGGGACCCTCGATCGTCAGTTTCAGGAACTCCTTGGTCTCTTCGATCTCGGTGCGCGAAAGAGAGCCCTTGATCCAGTCGCGGAAAAAACGCTCATAGAGCAAGGGCAGGTTGCGGGAGAGCTGTTCACGGACCCAGACTGCGTACTTGCCCGTTTCGCTTCTCGCCTTGAGTTCCGCCCGGGCCTTCTCCAGGGTGGCCGCGAATATACCGGTGTCGAGCGGTTTCAATAGGTAGTCGAAGACATGAAGCTTTACCGCGGCCTGGGCATAGTCGAATTCGTCATGGCCGGAAATTATGATTATGAGCCGGTCGGGCAGGGCTCCGTTCAACCGTTCGATGAGATCGAGGCCGTTGAGGAAGGGCATGCGGATGTCGATGAGAAGAATGTCGGGTTCGAGCTCGAGGGCCTTGGCGTAGGCCATTTCGCCGTCTTCCGCCTCGGCGATTATTTCGAGATCGGGAGCTATTCGTTCGACCAGCGAACGTATTCCCCTGCGTATCTTCGGTTCGTCGTCGGCGATGAGCAATTTCCACATTCAAATATCCTCCTCCTTGAGCAGGGGGTGTCTGACGAGCACGACAGTCCCCTCCCCTTGGATGCTTGTGAAGGAAAGGCCATAGGGCGTCCCGAAGGTGAGCCGGATGCGCTGATGGACGTTCTGGATGCCGTAGCCCACCACCGGCGCGCCCGAGTCGTCCTTTTCGATGACGGTGTTGAGAAGCTGCAGACGGTCGTGCGACATGCCCGCGCCGTCGTCCCGGATGACGATTTGAAGCTCGCCTCCCTCGACTTTCGATTCGACGCTTATCGTCCCTTTCCCGCGGCGTTCCTTGACGCCGTGATAGATGGCGTTTTCGACGAGGGGCTGGAGGATGAGGCGGAGGACACGGTAGGAGGGGAGGGTGTCGGCGACGGAGACGCTGAAATCGAACTTATCCTCGTAGCGCATCTTTTGTATGGCGAGATAGCTTTTCACGTGCTCGATCTCGTCGGAAAAGGCGATGAGTTCGCGGCCCCGGCTCAAGCCGATCCGGAATAGGGTCGTCAGGGAGCCCACCATGCTCACGACGTCTTCGACCCGGTTTTCCTGGGCCATCCATTGGATGGTGTCGAGCGTGTTGTAGAGAAAATGCGGCTTGATCTGCTCCTGCAGGACTTGCAACTCGCCCTCGCGCTTCGCCAGCTGTTCGCGGTAGACTTGGTCGATCAGACTCTGGATCCGTTCGATCATTTCGTTGAAGCCTATGCCGAGCTCGCTGATTTCATCGCCGTTGCCGCCGGAAAAGCGCACCGAAAGATCGCCCCCTTCGGCGCTTTTCATCAGATCCTTGAGACCGAGCACCGGCTTGGCGATGGAGAAGGTGAAGAAAATCGCCGCGACGATCGCGAGCGCCATCGTGGCTCCGGCTATGATCAAGGTCCAATACCTGATGAGGAGCACTTCGCGGAGCGTTTCGGAGAGCGAGAAGACGCCGATGGTCTGCCAGCCCGTGTAGCTCGAACGCTGGCCCAGCACCTGGTAATCGAGCCCTCCGACCGTGATGATGGCCGGGGACGAATACCCCGTCGGAACGTTCAGCGGTATTCGGTAGACGATGTCGTTCACCGGCGCGTAGACGAGCTCTCCTTCCGGATCCGCGATGAAGAGGAAACCATGCTTCCCGAGCGAGGTTCCCTTGAATATCTCCTCGATCGTGGAGAGCTTCATGTCCACGAGAATCTCTCCGAGGAGACTTCCGCTGCGGGGATCGGTGATGGCCTTGACGATGGAGACGACTTCCTCGGGGCCGTACTTGTGGGTGCTTCGCAAATTGCGGCCGATCGGACGGGAGAAGAGCCGGACGATCCCCGGAACCTCGCTCGCGACCGTGTACCAGTGTTCGGAGGTCAGGGGATCGCGCGTTATGCGATAGAAATCGTCGCTGATGGCGTCGTCCTCGTCGCTGACGACGAGGATGCCGGCGATTTCGGGGTGGGTCTTGGAAATGTGCGACATCGCCCTCTCGATTCGGATCTTTTCGTCCGGGGTCGCGACGCCTCTGTGCAGGAAGGCGAGCACCGTCCCGTCTTCGGCGAGCAGATCTATGAGGCGCTCCATCTCGAGGACGTGATAGTCGATGTTGACGGTCACCTGGGCGATCATGTGCTCGGCGTATCCCGTCGTTTCGCGCTCGATCGAATGCGCGTACAGCGAGGGGCCGACGATGCCCAATGAAAGCAGCGGAAGGAAGACGAGGGCGAGAAAGTAGAGCATCAGCTTGAGTTTGATGCTGAGGGGCTTTCGCCTTTGGGCCTGCGGCGCCGAATAGGCGTTCGCGGTCTCCCGAGTGTCGTTTCGAGTCGACGTGTGCGCGACTTCACGGCTGGTGGTCGATGTGCTTTCCTCCGGCCCGGACTGCATTGGATCGGCTCCGTGTACGTACACGATTGGAATGAGCGATTATAAACCCGAATTGGGGTATTGGCGAGAAAAATGTGGGTAGGGGAAGAATCGTATGGAGCCGGCCTGAGTCACGAGGGCTCGAGAAGGGTCGCCTCCGGCTCAACCGCTATTGATACCGGTGTCGGCACGTTCCCCGCTAGCGATCCTGGACGGTCGCGCCCGCGTTGTCGGGATGCAGGCTGAGGAGCCCCCACGGACCCGATCGCTGCTGTTCAAGCAGAGGTCCCATCCGTTCGGCGAACAGCGCATTCTCCCGGCCGCAGATCGCCATGATCGTGGGACCGGCACCCGAGAGGAAGACGGCCAGGGCGCCCGATTCACGGGCCGCCGCCTCGATCTCCCGGAAGCCTTCGATGAGTGGAGCCCTGAAGGGCTCGTGCAGGCGGTCGCGGCAGGCCAGGTCGAGCTTGCCGTAGTCGCGGGAGAGGAAGGCTGCCGCGACCATGGCGGCGCGGCCGGCGTTGAAGGCCGCGTCGTGAAACCCTATCCGGTCGGGGAGGGCGGCGCGGGCCTTGGCCGTCTCGAGGGGAAAGGGCGGCACGAGGGCGTTGAAGACGAGTCCTTCGTCGATGTCCGACCTGATCGTCGAGACGCGCCGCCCTTCGCGGATGGAGACCGCGAAACCGCCGAGAAGCGCGGGGCAGACGTTGTCGGGATGCCCTTCGATTTCGGTGGCCAGATCGAGCAGGGCTTGCTTGTCGAGGCTGCCGTTTCGGCACTCGTCCACGCCGGCGGCCTCGGCGGCCAACAAGCCGCCGACGATGCAGGCCGAGCTGGAACCGAGGCCGCGGGTAATGGGGATCTCGGCGTCGAAGCGGACCCGGAGGCCGCGGAACGCGAGTCCGAGTTCTTCCAGGCCGCGGCGATAGGCGCGCACGAAGAGGTTGTCCTCGTTCGCGTGTTCGGGCGCGCAGCCTTCGATGACGACGCCGTCGGCCTGCTCGACGGTGAAGCGGTCGTAGAGATCGAGCGCGAGGCCGAGACTGTCGAATCCCGGCCCCAGGTTCGCGCTGGTGGCCGGAACTTGAATTACGACGCCTTTTTTCATGGCCGTTCCAGAAGCTCGAGCAGCGTCGATTTCATGTCCTCCGGCGCGACTACCCGGTCATGGCGTCGCGGTCTGTCGCGGAGCTCGCGCACCGCCTGGGGAAGCTCGAGGCCCGCGCGTTCGGCGAGGCGCTCGGCGAGATCGAGCTCGGCAAGGGTCGCCGCATCCTCGTCCTGGACCGAAGGGGTGGCCGGGCGGGTGGTTGAGGCGGCTGTCGGAGCGGCGGCCGGAGCCGTCGGCTCGGCCGCCGTGAGGCCGATGGCGGCGGCGACCGTCGCCGGAAACTTGAAGGGGCTGGCCGTCGCGGCCACGACGAGCGGAACCTCGCCGTCGGAGCCGCCGCGAAGGCGGTCGGCCACGGCTACGGCCACGGCCGTGTGCGGATCGATCAGGTAGCCTGAGGCGTCGTAGAGTTCGCGGATTGCGGCCGCCGCCGCAGTTTCGTCCGCCCAGCCCGAGCGGAAATCGGCGAAGACGGCGCGCTCGGCCTCGGAGAGCGAAAAGCTGCCTTCGGCAGCCAGCCGGCCCATGAGCTGAGCCGTCCGCGCCGGATCCCGGCCAGCGGCCTCGAAAACAAGGCGTTCGAGGTTGCTCGAGACGAGGATGTCCATCGAAGGACTCGAGGTCGTATAGAACTCTCGCCTTCGGTCGTAGCGGCCGGTTTCGAAAAAATCGCTCAGGACGTGATTCCTGTTCGAGGCGCAGATGAGATTCCGGATGGGAAGACCCATAGCCTTCGCATAGCTCGCCGCGAGTATGTTGCCGAAGTTGCCCGTGGGCACGGCGACGTCCATCTCGCCGTTCGGCCCGAGCTTGCCCGAATCCGCCAGGTCCCGCCAGGCCTTGACGTAGTAGACGATCTGCGGGAGAAGTCGCGCGATATTGATGGAATTGGCCGAGGAGAGCCGCAGAGCTCGCCTTTCCAGGCTTCCGGCGAGCTCGGCGTCGGCGAACAGAGCCTTGACGCCGCGCTGGGCGTCGTCGAAGCTCCCCTCGATGCCGACGACCGCCGCATTGCCGGCCTCATGACTCACCATCTGCAGACGCTGCACGGCGCTGACGCCGCGGGCCGGATAAAATACGACGATGCGTATCCCCGGCATGTCCGAAAAGCCGGCCAGCGCCGCCTTGCCGGTGTCGCCCGAGGTGGCGACGAGGATCACTATCTCGTCCCGAACGCCCAAGCGATCGCGCGCCAGACCGGTGAGAGCGCCCATGAGCGTGAGGGCGAGATCCTTGAAGGCCAGAGTCGGCCCGTGGAACAGCTCGAGGAAATGATAGGAGCCGTGCCGGGCCAGCGGAGCGACCTCCGGCGAGTCGAACCTGGCCGATGAGGTTTCCAGGGCCGCCGCGAGCTGCCTGCCGTCGAACTCGGGGAAAAAGGGCGAAAGCACGCGGAAGGCGAGGTCGGTATAGGAGAGTCGAGTCGCGCGCAGGGCGTCGAGATCGAGCGCGGGCATCCGACGAGGAACGTAGAGCCCGCCGTCGGGGGCGAGACCGGCGAGTATGGCCTGGGCGGCGGAGACAGGGGCGGTCTCGGATCTGGTGCTGATGTACACGCGGTCCTCCTGCGGCAGGATAGCAAAAGAGCCGGCTTCCCGAAAGGGGAGGGGAACCGGCTCTCTGCAAGGATTTTCGCGCCGCTATCCGAAGGCCCGCCGCGGAAAGGCCGCTCGAAGCGCGATCGGGGGCCGCTCTAAACGCGATCAGGCGCCGCCGCCTGGCGGACAAGCCGCTTCGTCGATTCAGGCGAACTGCCACGCGGCGATGTAGCGCAGTCGCTCATCGGGGGAGCGGGGGGCGTCCCCGGCGAGGGACCAGGAACCGCGAAGCCCCAGCGCCGTCGCCGCGCTTTCGATGTGCCGCATGGCTATGCCCATGTCGAGGTTCTGAAGTTTGATCTCGCCCAGGGCCGCATTGTAGAGCCGGTCTTCCCGCAGGAAGAGGCAGAGGCGATCGGCCGATCGGTCGAAGAGCAGGCGCCAGGGTTGCTTGTTCGAGGCCGAAGGCCCGATCCGGACCGCCTCGAGAAGTTCGGCGAGCTTCCCTTCCGCCCGGAGCGCTTGCCATGAGCCGTCGGCGCCATGTTCGAAAAAGAGCTCGGCAGGATCCTTGCGCCGCCTGGAGCCTGCGCCGAGGCGGATGATCCGATCCTGCACGCCGATGCGGCTCGCCGGAGTCCCGACGGGACAACAGGCCGGAATCACTTCCGCGTCGTCGGCGGCGAGCGCGTGGGAGATGAAGGTCCGGTCGAAGAGACCGCCAAGCCAGCAGCTGCCGAGCCCGAGCTCGGTGGCCTTAAGGACTATCCCTTCGAGCGCGTAGCCGTAATCTTCCATGGCGCGCGGGCCGCGCTCGACGGCTCCGACGATAAAGGCCGGGGCGTCGCGGATCTGCCCGTAGGTCCCGAGCCGTCTCCCCTCAGCCCCGTCCTCGCCGCGTTCGAGGAGGAGAAAGCGCGGTCGGCCGCCGAAGGGACCCGGCACCGCTTCGAGGAAGGAGGCTCGCAGGGCCGCGGCCGCCGCGGGCTCGAGCGGGGCGCTATCGTAGGTCCTCACCGAAATCCTTCGGTGGATGGCGTCGAGGCTCACGTTCACGGCCTAAGCCTTCGGGGGCTTCCGCCGAGTTCGGCCCAGCGGAAGCACGACACCAGATGGTCGTTGACGAGTCCGATCGCCTGCATGTGGGCGTACATCGTCGTGGAGCCGACGAAGCCGAAGCCTCGCCGCTTCAGGTCGGCGGCGAGGCGGTCGGACTCCGCGCTGGTGGCCGGCACGTCGGAAGGGCTACGCCAGGCGTTGACGATGGGCTTGCCGTCGACGAAGTCCCAGAGGTAGGCGTCGAAAGAGCCGCGCTCTTCCGCTACCTCGAGAAAGGCGGCCGCATTGCGCACGGCCGCTTCGAGCTTCCTGCGGTTGCGGATGATTCCCGGATCGCTCATGAGCTTGTCGATGCGCGCGGCGGAGAACGCGGCCACCTTTGCCGGATCGAAGCCGGCGAAGGCCCGGCGATACCCCTCCCTTTTGCGGAGAATCGTGCTCCACGAAAGTCCGGCCTGCTGTGTTTCGAGGAGGAGAAACTCGAAGTGACGCCGCTCGTCGTGCACGGGCGATCCCCACTCCTCGTCGTGATAGGCGACATACTGCGGTTCGGACCCGCACCAAGGGCAACGTTCCATGCGGAACAAGATAGCGGCATCGACCCTTGGGGACAAGGCCGCCCGCGCACCCGCCACAGGCCCTTCCTCGCCGCGAGCTTCCGGACGGCTCCCGCGGGCTCGCTCCGCGCATCTCGACGGAGATCGAGTATCGTTGTATTTTCATATAATGGCTCTCGAGATCGCGATCATCCTGGCGCTCATTCTCCTCAACGGCTTTTTCTCGCTCTCCGAGATGGCGATCGTGTCGTCCCGCAAGGCCAGACTGCGCCACGAGGCTGAGAAGGGCCGAAAGGGCTATCGGCTGGCGCTGGAGACGGCCGAAAATCCCTCGCGCTTCCTCTCGACCATCCAGGTCGTGGTCTCCTTCGTGGGTATCCTAGCCGGAGCCTACGGCGGCGCCACCGTCGCGCAGACGCTCTCTCGGACTCTCAGGCACGTTCCCCTCTTGGCCGCCTCGGCCGGCACGGTGTCGGTCATCATCGTCGTCGTGGTGACGACCCTCGTCTCGGTCGTGCTCGGCGAGTTGGTGCCCAAGAATCTCGCCCTCGCCCGCCCCGAGCCCATCGCGGCCGCCGTCATACGCCCGCTGCGCGTGTTCGCGGTGGTATTCGCGCCCCTGGCCAGGCTGCTTTCGGGGGCTACGGAACTCGTCATCGTACTGCTCGGCGCGAAGGGCGCGCGAGAGCCGGCGGTGACCGAGGACGAGATCCGGGTGCTGATAGCTCAGGGGGCCGAGACGGGGGTATTCGAGGCGAGGGAGCGCGAGATGGTGGAGGGCGTGCTGTCCCTGGGCGATCGCCGCGTGAAGTCGCTCATGACGCCTCGTACCGAGGTGGTCTATGTCGATATGATGGCGGGACTCGACGCGGCACGTACCGTGCTTCTCGGCAACTCCCGCTATGGCTACCTGCCGGCGGTGGATGAGAATCTGGACCGCGTGATCGGCATGCTGCCCGTCAAGGAGTGCCTGGCCGCCATCGCGACCGGGCAGTTCGACGATCTGTGGCGCTTCCTCCGTAAGCCCGTGCTCGTGCCGGAGTCCATCTCCGCCCTGAAGGCCTTCTCGGCGCTCAAGGAAGGCGACGCGAAGACCGCCCTCATTCTCGACGAGTACGGCGGAGTCGCCGGGCTCGTCTCGCTTTCGGATCTCATGGAATCGATCGTGGGTAATCTTTCCCTCACGGGGAATGAAGACGAGCCGGAGATCATTCGACGAGATGACGGCTCCTACCTGGTCGACGGCTCTCTGCCCATCGAACGCTTTATCGAAGGGCTGGGGCTTGAGGG
Organism: bacterium; assembly: GCA_021779995.1. GTDB lineage: Bacteria > Spirochaetota > Spirochaetia > Treponematales > Rectinemataceae > JAJXZP01. Next base: position 16,413 of record JAJXZP010000146.1, read on the forward strand.
GGAGCCCGGAGGCGGCGACTACGACACCGTGGCGGGCCTGGTGCTCGACCGCATGGGCACCATCCCCCACGCGGGAGAAAAATGCCGCTGGGGCGACTGCCTCCTCGAGATCGTGGACATGGACGGCAACCGCATCGACAAGATCCTCGTCAGCCGATCTCGCCCGGCCGAGCCGGATTCCGCGTCCGGCGACAGGGCTGCCGACGAAAGGCAAGAGCGCGAGGAGGAGTAGGGAGGGCGCGGATGCGGGAGTTCCAGCCGTCGATCGATTGAACCGACGGCCGTCGAACCACGCATGATCAATATCGCATCACCACCCCTTTGTCATTCTCGCCTCGATGCCCGTGCGGCCGAGTACCCGGGAACAGGTCTCCCCGCGGTTCTCGTCTGGGTTCACATCGTTCTCGTGGCGGATCTCGAAGGCGTTCCTGGCCGTGTCGAGCCGGTTGCGCTCGACCGATGAAAACTCGTCGTCCCGGTCGATCATCCTGCGGGCGATGGACACCCCTTCCTCCTCCTCCTGTTTTTGTCGATAATAACGAGCTCTTGAAAGGGGAATTGTCATGCGGGTAGGAATCGTCGGGTGGCGCGGAATGGTCGGCTCGGTCCTCATGCAGAGGATGCGCGAGGAAGACGACTTCAAGCACTTCGAGCCCGTCTTTTTCTCGACCTCACAGGCTGGGGCTCAGGCGCCTCTCGGCGGCGGGAAGCTCCAGGACGCCTCCGACCTCGCGGCCCTCGGCTCCCTGGACGCGGTCGTCTCCTGCCAGGGCGGCGACTACAGCTCGGCCACGCACGGCCGCCTGCGCGCCTCGGGCTGGAAAGGCTACTGGATAGACGCGGCCTCGACCCTCAGGATGGAGCAGGACGCGGTCATCATCCTCGACCCGGTGAACCGCGGCGTGATCGACGCCGCGCTCAAGGAAGGCAAAAAGGACTTCATCGGCGGCAACTGCACGGTGAGCCTCATGCTCATGGGCCTAGTCGGCCTCTTCCGCTCGGGCCTCGTGGAGTGGGTCAGCTCGATGACCTACCAGGCCGCCTCGGGCGCCGGCGCAGCCAACATGCGCGAGCTCCTCGTGCAGATGGGCGAGCTCCACGGCGTCGCGGCCGAAGCCCTCGCGGACCCCTCCTCGGCCATTCTCGACATCGACCGCGCCGTCTCGGACAAGCTCCGCGACGGCAGCATGACAACTGCGGCCTTCGGCTTCCCCCTCGCCGGCTCCGTCCTCCCCTGGATCGACAAGGAGTTCCCCGAGGGCCAGAGCAAGGAAGAGTGGAAGGGCTTCGTCGAGACCAACAAGATCCTGGACACGAAGCGGCCCATTCCCGTCGACGGCATCTGCGCGCGCGTCGGCGCCATGCGCTGTCACAGCCAGGGTCTCACGATCAAGCTGACGAGAGACGCCCCGCTCGACGAGATCGAGTCGATCGTCGCCTCGGGCAACGAATGGGTCAAGCTCGTCCCGAACACCAAGGCCGATTCGTTGGCCGCTCTCACCCCCGCCGCCGTCTCCGGCAGGCTCTCGGTGCCGGTGGGGCGGCTGCACAAGATGCGGATGGGCGGCGAGTACCTCGCGGCCTTCACCTGCGGCGACCAGCTCCTCTGGGGAGCGGCCGAACCCCTGAGGAGAATGCTGCGCATCCTCCTGGAGCGGGCCTAGTTTCCTTTCCGATTCGCCCCGCTCGACTGCATGCCACGCCCTGAGCCCGACCCGCTGGGCCGGGCATCTCGGGCGTAGGCTTGCCGTTTCGGACAAGAGGCTAGGGCCGAGCGGCAGGCCGGGCCTGCGTCGGCGCGCCGACTACCGGCCGCGCCGCCGGCAGAAAGCTAGAGGTTTATAAGGTAACTGTGGATCGCCGCGCCGTCGACCAGCTCGGGGTGGAAGGTTGCGCCGAGCATGGTGCCCTGACGCACGAGGATGGGACTGCCCTCGTACTCGGCGAGGACCTCGACCTTGGGCCCGCAGGCGATGATCTTGGGGGCCCGGATGAAGACCGCCTCGAGCTTTTCTGCCCCGGGCACCTTGGTGCGCACCGGCGTGCGGAAGCTGAAGACCTGGCGGCCGTAGGCGTTGCGCCGCACCGTCACGTCGAGGAGGCCGATGCCCGGCTGCGTATAGCCTTCGACGCGGGTGGCCAGGAGGATGAGCCCGGCGCAGGTGCCGAAGACGGGAAGGCCCTCCGCGATCCGCTTCACGAGGCGCTCGAGGAGGCCGAAGCGGACGAGGAGGCTGCCCATGACGGTGCTTTCGCCGCCGGGAAGGATGAGGGCCTCGGCGGCGTCGATGTCCTCGAGGGTCCGGACCTCGAAGGGCTCGGCCCCGGCGCGCAGGATAGCTCGCTCGTGGGCCGCGTAATCGCCCTGGAGCGCCAGGACGCCGACTCTCTTCACCGTCACCAGCCTCTCGTAGCCATGCGCTCCTCGTCCTTGAGCTGACCGAGGCCGATCCCGACCATGGGCTCGCCGAGGTCGGCGGAGAGCTCGGCCAGCTTCTTCGGGTCCTTGTAGTAGGTGACCGCCCCGACGATGGCGGTGGCGCGGCGGGCCGGATCCCCGGACTTGAAGATGCCGGAGCCGACGAAGACGGTCTCGGCGCCGAGTTCCATCATGAGGGCCGCGTCCGCGGGCGTGGCTATGCCGCCGGCCGAGAAATTGGGCACGGGCAGCTTCCCGGTCTTGGCCACTTCGACGACGAGCTCGTAAGGCGCGCCGAGCTCCTTGGCGGCCGTCATGAGCTCCTCGCCGCGCAGTCGGGTGAGGCGGGCGATCTCGTCGGTCACGTTGCGCATGTGCCTGACCGCCTCGACGACGTCCCCGGTGCCCGGCTCGCCCTTGGTGCGGATCATGGCGGCGCCCTCGCCGATGCGGCGGAGCGCCTCGCCGAGGTCGCGGCAGCCGCAGACGAAGGGAACCTTGAAATCCTGCTTGTTGACGTGGAATCGCTCGTCGGCGGGGGTGAGCACCTCGGACTCGTCGATGAAATCGACTTCCAGGGCCTCGAGTATCCTCGCTTCCATGAAATGACCGATGCGGCACTTGGCCATGACGGGGATGGAGACCGCGTCCTGGATCGACTTGATCATCTTGGGATCGGACATGCGCGCCACGCCGCCCGTCGCCCGGATGTCGGCGGGAACCCGTTCCAGCGCCATGACGGCCACGGCCCCCGCGCGCTCGGCTATCTTCGCCTGCTCGACATTGGTCACGTCCATGATGACGCCGCCCTTGAGCATCTCGGCCAAACCTATCTTGGTGCGCCACTCGGCGCTCTGACGTCCCGACCACATGATCTCGTCCATATCTTCATCCTCCTGGGTTCCGCACTAGGTATGGGCCAAAAATACAGAATTGTCTTCAATATCTCAAGACGGCATCAGTGAAAAGCCAGGGCAAACGTATACGATCTGCCTCTGAGCCACAAGCGGTTCACCTGGGTGCGGCAGGCCGATAACAGATCGGCGGAGGAAAGTTAGCGTGGGGGCCTTCCGCGCACCCGCGGCATGTCCTGTCCTGCGTCGGGGAACCGCGCGAGGACGGGCCTTCCGCGCGCATTCGCCGGAAATGGTTCTTCCCCCCTTGCACCGAGCGCCGGCATTCTGTAAATTGAGATTCACCGATTGGAGGAGCGATTCCCAAGAGTATGCCGGTCGAGGGCGGAAGGCCCGGAGAAGCCGGACGAAAGGGGAGGATCGCCGAAGGGAGCTGCGGAACGTATCCACCGTAGTCCTTGGACGTCCAGGTCAATACCTGGCGGCTGTCGCGGGAGAATCCCGCGGAGTGCCATCGGAATCGTCTTCTCGTACCGGCGAGTCGTCGGGCCGGAGATGGTTCTTGGGATCTCCATCGGAAGTGGAGGTCTCTCATGTCGATTTCTTGTCGTCCAAATTCGTTATCCATCACCCCCAAACCCCTGGGATTTTCCGTTCTCGACGCAGTTCTGGCCTCGGGCCGGCTATGAGCGGCCCCGTCGTCATGAAGTTCGGCGGCAGCTCGGTGGCGAACGCCGAGCGCCTGCGGAATGTCGCCGATATCGTCCGCTCCGAGGACGCCGACGGCATCGTCGTCGTGCTGTCCGCCCTCGGGGGCGTCACGGACGCGCTGTTCTCCTGCGGGAAGACCGCCGCCGCCCGGAACGAGGCCGGCGCCCTCGGGGGGCTGGGCCGCATCATGGAGCGCCATCGCGAGGTCGCCGGCGAGCTCTTCGGCGGCGCAGTCCCCGACGAGCTCGCCGACTTCATCGCCGCCGCCGAGCACGAGCTGTCGCTCCTGCTGCGGGGCTCGGCCATGCTCGGAGCCCTTCCCGACCAGAGCCTCGACGCCCTCGTCGGCCACGGCGAGCTGCTCTCGTCCCGGCTGCTGGCGGCCTTCATGCAGGTCCCCTGGCTCGACGCGCGGCTCGTCGTGCGCACCGATTCACGATTCGGGCAGGCTCGTCCCCTTCCGGCGGAAATACGCGACTTGGCCGGGAAGGAAGTGCTCCCCATCCTCGCTCGCGGCGGCATAGTCGTCACCCAAGGCTACATCGGTTCCGACGCCTCCGGCGCCCCTACCACGCTGGGTCGAGGCGGCTCGGATTTCAGCGCCAGCCTTTTCGGCGCCGCGATCCGGGCCGCGGAAATCCAGATCTGGACTGACGTCGAGGGAGTGCTGACCTGCGATCCCCGCGTCGTGCCCGACGCCCGTCCCGTGGAGCATCTCGGCTACGACGAGGCGGCCGAACTCGCCGCCTTCGGCGCCAAGGTTCTCCATCCGGCGACCATCCTCCCGGCGGTCGAGCTCGGCATCCCCGTGACCGTCCGCAACAGCCTTCTCCGCAAAGGTCGATTCACCAGCATTACGCGCGACGCGTCGAGCGGGCTGCCGGTGACGGCGTTGGCCTCGCGCGCTCCGGTTTCGGTGCTGACCGTGCGCTCGCCCGGGATGCTGGGGGGCGCCGGCTTCCTGGCCCGCATTTTCGAGGCCTTCGGACGGCGCGGCGTCAGCGTCGACCTCGTCTCCACCTCCGAGGTGAGCGTCTCGATGACGGTCGAGGCCTCCGCTCCGCTGGAGGGCTTGGCCGAGGAGCTGTCGAGCTTCGCCGACGTACGGATAGAGCGCGAGCGGGCCATCGTGGCGCTGGTCGGCGAGCAGCTGCGGCGTACGCCGGGCGTGGCGGGCATGGCCTTCAGCGCCCTGCGCGACATGAACGTCGAGATGATCAGCCTGGGCGCGAACGAGATCAACCTGAGCCTCGTCGTCGCGCAGAGCGACGCGCCGGAGGCGCTTCGCAGACTCCATGCCGCGTTTTTCGGCAAGGAGAACTCGGGTTCGGTTTCGAAGGGGGTAGCATGAGGGTCGGGATATTCGGCAACGGCCGTCTCGGTTCCGCGGTGGCGCGCCTGATCGCGGCCGAAAGCGATATGGAACTCGCCTGGGCCTTGGACAAGGGCGAGAGTCCGAGGGGCCCGGTGGATGTCGCTCTCGACGCGAGCGTGGGCCCGGCGGTCGCGGGGCATCTGGCCTGGGCCCGGGCTTCGCAGGTCGACATGGTGGTCGGCACGACCGGCTGGGATGCCTCAGCCCTCGACCCTGCGGAGTATGCCTCGATCGGCGTATTGGTCGCGCCCAACTTCAGCCTGGCGGTGGCGTACTTGAAGCGGGTGGCGCTGTCCCTCGGCCGCTTCGCCGCCTTGGATTCCCGCGCGGACCTCTCGGTTCTCGAACGGCATCATCGCGCCAAGATCGACGCTCCGAGCGGCACGGCCAAGCTCCTCGCCGCCGCGCTCCGCGAGGGTTGTCCGCGTTATGCGGAACCGAAATCCCGGGCCGCGGTTCCGGATGCTTCCGCGTCGTCTTCGCCGGAGACCCGGCTGCAGATCGTCTCGGTGCGGGGCGGAAGCGAGGTCGGCTATCACGAACTCCGCCTGGAGGCGGACGCGGAGGCGCTCGTGATCTCGCATGAGGCGAAATCGCGGGACATCTTCGCGCAGGGAGCGTTGCAGGCTCTCCGGTGGATTCGCGGGAAAAAGGGATTTTTTTCCTTCGATGACCTGGCCGACGAGCTCATTTCGCCGTTATTCCTGGCTCCAGGGCCCGGTGGTTCACGTTAGCGACAAGACGAAAGCGGGGCGGGCGCCGGCGGCGTCTCGGCTCCGGAGGAGGCGACTATGACGATTGCAGACAGGATTCGCGGACTCGGTGTCGCGATAGCCACGCCATTCCTGGAAGGGACCTCTCCCTCCGGCACGGGCGGCGTGGACATGCCGGCCTTCAGAAAGCTGGTCCGGTACGTACGTGACGGCGGGGTAGACTTCCTCGTGGTGCTCGGCTCGACCGGCGAGGCTGCGACGATGAATCAGGAGGAGCGGGACCGGCTCGTGGCGGCGGCGCGCGAGGAGCGCGGCACCATGCCCCTCGTCGTGGGTGTGGGCTCCAATTCGACCGAGGCGACGATCGAGCTTACCCGGCATGCCGTGGCGGCCGGAGCCGAGGCGCTGCTCGTCGTCGTGCCCTACTACAACAAGCCGCAGAGCGCGGGCATCGAAGCGCATTTCCGCGCCGTCGCCGCCGCCGCACCCGATCTGCCCATCGTGGTCTACAACGTACCCGGGCGAACCGGGCTCAACCTCCTTCCGAAGGACCTCTCCCGCCTTTGGACCATCCCGCAGGTAGTGGCCGTGAAGGAATCCTCCGGCAATCTCGCGCAGATAAGCGAGATCGCCCGGACCCTCCCGCCGGGCAAGACACTCCTGTCCGGGGACGACGGACTCGCCCTGCCCGCGATCGCCGTCGGAGCCAAGGGCCTCATCTCCGTCATGGCGAACGTGCTGCCGACCGAGACGAAGGCCCTGGTCGACGCGGCGGTAGAGGGTCGCATGGACGAGGCGAGGGCGCTGCATTACCGCCTCCTGCCCGTCATGGACGCGCTCTTCCTCGAAACCAATCCCGCTCCGCTCAAGGCCGCGCTCGGCCTCATGGGAATGGGCTCCGAGGTCCCTCGTCTCCCCCTCGTCAGGGCTTCGGAAGCCACTCGCGCGAGACTCGCCGAGCTTTTATCAGCCTTCGGACTTCCGGGCGGCTCGGCTTCGTCCGGACGAGCGCAGGGGCGTTCATGAGCCGAGACCTGGCGGCGCTCGAGGCCTTCTACGAGCGGGAACTCGATTCGATCCTGGCCGATGCCGGCTTCGCCGAGGCGCACGAAGCCCTTTTGCGAAACCTGGAATCGGGAGAGCTGCGCTCGGCGCAGCGAGATCCTGACGGAACGTGGCGGGCCGTGACCTGGGTCAAGCGCGGCATCCTGGCGGGCTTCCGCGCCACGTCGACGGTGAGCTTCGAGGAATGGCCGGGCGGCGCCTTCGATAGGGCGGCGTTTCCTCCGCGACGCTTCGCGCTCGAAGATCGGATCCGCCTGGTGCCGGGCGGCAGCGCCGTCCGGCGCGGGGCCTGCCTCGAGCCGGGCGTGGTCGTGATGCCGCCGGCCTACATCAATGTCGGCGCCTTCGTCGGTGGCGGCAGCATGGTCGACAGCCACGCGCTCGTCGGTTCCTGCGCGCAGGTGGGCGCGAATACCCACCTCTCGGCCGGCGTCCAGGTCGGCGGGGTGCTCGAGCCGGCCGGAGCCAGGCCGGTGGTCGTGGAGGAGGAGTGCATGGTCGGGGCGCTCTGCGGGCTGTTCGAGGGTGTCGTCGTGCGGCGCAGGGCCGTCCTCGCTCCCGGTCTCATCCTGACGGCCTCGACGACGATCTACGATCTCGTCGAGGGGCGCCGCCTCCGCGGCGAGGTGCCCGAGGGCGCGGTCGTGGTCCCCGGCTCGCGCCCCGCGAGCGGAGCCTTCGCCGAGAAGAACGGGATATCGCTCTACGCCCCCTGCATCGTCAAGTACCGGGACGCCAAGACCGACGCCGCGACCGCCTTGGAGGCGGCGCTACGATGAAAAGCGCGGAGAGAAAGCGAGGTCGGGAAGCATGAGCCTGTTCGCCCTGACGGATAATGAAGCGCTCGAGTTCGCGGACGGGCACGCGACGCCCTGCTTCGTCTATCGTCTCGACGCCGCCGAGGAGCGGTTTCGCGCCCTGAGCGCCGTCTTGCCCGACAGGGTTCGCCTCGCGTACGCCGTGAAGGCCAATCCCCACCCCGGAATCGTCGCGCGCTTCGCCGCCCTCGGCTCCGACTTCGACGTCGCTTCCATCGGCGAGCTCGAACTGCTGAGACGAGCGGGCGTCCCCGGCGGGCGCATCCTGTTCGCGGGTCCCGGCAAGTCCACGGAGGAACTCGAGCTCGCCCTTTCGATGGGTGTTCGGATCGAGATCGACGGACTCGAGGATGCCGAGCGGATCGAAGGCTACCTTTCGGCCGCCGCGCCCGCGGGTCGGCCGGCTTCGCCGCTGGCCTTGAGCGTCCGTGTCCATCCGGCCGATGGAATCAGCGAAAGCTCCCGGATCATCGGCGGCGCCGGGCCCTCGGCCTTCGGCGTCGACGAGGAGGACCTACCTCGGTTTCTCCAGGGCATGCGAAGTTTTCGCCACATCGCGGTGACGGGATTGCAGGTCTTCGCCGCGAGCAACGAGCGCGACGCGAGCCGACTTATCGCCAACCATCGGGTCGCTCTGTCCATCGCCGAGCGCATGGCCAAGGACGCGAAACTGGACCTTGAGCTCATCGATCTCGGCGGCGGCCTGGGCATCCCCTACGCGGAGGGCGAAGCGGAGCTCGATATTGAGGCCTTGGGAAAGGGCCTGGATCTTCTGCTTCGGGAGAATTCGTGGTTCGGAGGAAAGCTCCTCGTCGAGCCCGGCAGGTGGCTGGTCGGCCCCTGCGGAGCCTACTTGAGCCGCGTCATCCGCGTCAAGGAAAGCCGGGGGACGCGCTTCGCCGTGCTCGAAGGCGGCATCAACCACCTTCTGCGTCCCCTGCTCACGGGACAGCCTTTTCCGGTCCGCGCTCCCGGGCGAGACGGCGAAGCGAAAAACCCTGCGCGCGCCGGCAGAGAGCGTACCTGCACCCTCACCGGCCCCTTATGCACCTCGCTCGACCGGCTGGGCTCGGTCGTCCTGCCGCCGCTCGGGCCGGGGGACCTTCTCGTGTTCGGGCAGACCGGAGCCTACGGCTACACCGAGGCCATGGGCGCCTTCCTGAGCCATCCGCTTCCCGCCGAACACTGTCTCGATCACTAGCTGCCGCGGCGCGCGCGCTCCGCTTCAAGTCCAGCCGGGAGCGCGGCCGTCCTGCAGCGGAGGCGTTCCGGAGAATGGCGAAGCTGTCGGTGAAAGTGGGCCCAGCTGGACTTGAACCAGCGACCTACGGATTATGAGTCCGCAGCTCTGACCAACTGAGCTATGGGCCCGAGAGCTCGCAAAGCTCCACCATAGATACATACGAGCCGAAAAAAGTCAATCCGACGAGTGTTCCCGCCGAAACCATAGAGGGGACGTGCGATGCGAAAAATACCGGTAGTGTCGAGCGACGAAAAACTCAATGAGGCGATCCGGCTGGAATGCGAGCGTTCGGGAGGCGAGTTCGCCCCGGTGTTCTTCTCCGACCAAGTGCAGGTGATCGAATTCCTGAAGTACGAGTTGCCGGAAATGAAGATTTTCTATTTCTCCGATACGGCCCTCGATTGCCGGGAAATCCTGAACGAGATCCGGGAGGATCCCTGGCTTCACTACGGCGGGATCATCGGAATCCACGACGAGGAGAACGAGAAGGATCTGATCGAGGCGATGCGCGACGTCAACGTCATCGCCGTGCTCAGGAAGCGCGAATTCGTTGCGAGCCTTCCGCGCCTGCTGCGGATCGTGCGGCAGAACAAGCAGATCCTCTTCCAGCGAGGCATACAGCAGCACCTCCTTAAGACGATCTCCGGCGCCTTCGTGATCGACAACGATCCCCTCGACATCACCACCTATACCAACCTCATAACCAATTACCTGTACAACGCGAACCTCATCGGAAGGGACGAGCGGGAGAAATTGCACGTCGCCCTTCTCGAATTGCTCATCAACGCGATCGAGCACGGCAACTGCAAGATAAGCTACGAGGAAAAGACGGCTTGGCTCGAGCGCAACCGGGACATCATGGATCTGATACGCGAGAAGAACCGGAATCCCGCCGTTAAAGCGAAGAAAGTCTACTTCTCGTACACCATCACCCCCGAGGGCTCGAGGTTCATGGTCCGCGACGAGGGGGACGGTTTCGACTGGAAACGACGATTGGCCTCAGGGGCGAGCAGTCCCGAGCTGCACGGTATGGGCGTGAGGATGGCGAATGTCTACGTGCGGAACTTGCATTACAACGATAAAGGCAACGAAGTCAGCTTCGAGATAGAGCATCGGCACGCCGAGTCCAACATCATCCCGAAGATCTTCGAGCGCGCCGAGGAGGCACGCTTCGCCGACGGGCAGTACATCTGCTCGGAAGGCGAGGAATCGGATTACCTGTACTACATCGTCTCGGGCACCCTCTATGTCTATTCGAAGGGCAAGCTCATTTCCTCGCTGAGTCCGGACGACATGTTCATGGGGGAGATGGCCTTCCTGCTGTCGAACCGCCGCTCCGCGACCGTGGTGGCCAAAGGCGCCTGCGTGCTCATCCGCATCTCGAAGCAGGACTTCGTCAACCTGATCAAGGAGAATCCGCACTACGGCATCTTTCTCGCCCGCCTGCTCGCCCAGAGGCTCGCGAGGCTCAATGCGCGGACCGCGCGCCTGAACACCGAATACCTCAAGATCAAGGCCTTGGCCCAGGAGCACGGCCTGATCGCCCCCGTCTGATCCTTACCTAGGCTTTTCGCGCGGCCCAGGCTTCCCTGTCGCGCTTGATGAGCGTGGCATGGAAGGCGACGTGATCGCGGTAGGTGGCGAGGACCTCGGCCAGCTCCATCCTGCCGCGGGTCGCGTGCATGATGAAGAACTTCGACCAATCCTCGTCGACGAGCGCCCGGAGCGTCTGGCCGTAGAAGGCGCGAAGCCCTTTGACAAGCTCAAGGCAGCGCCTGCCGTCCGTCTCGCCGTAGCGGAGGCTCGCGTGCCAGGCTTCCTCGTCCCAGGCGGGGGCGGCCACGCCCGGTTCCGCCACGGCTCCTCGGATGCGGAAGCTCAGGTTCGCGTCCGCGTCGAGGAAGTGCACCAGGAAATCGTTGATCGACCAGGCGTCCTTGATCGGCGGCACGAAGCGGAGCGCCTCGTCCGGGAGCTTCGAGATCATGTCGTCGACCGCCGCATACGCGGACTCGAACTTCTTGATCAGATCCAGTTTCTCTTCGCGAGTCATCGGCTTTCCTCCTCGATCGGGCCTTGAACGGCCGAGTCGAGTCTAGTCCAATGGCCGGCCGATTGCCAGGCCGGCCGTTCGCCTTGGCCGCTCGCGGATCGGAGCGCGAAGCGCTATACTCCCTGAGGTGCAGTCCACCATGTACGCGGTGAGACCGGGCAGTCCCCTCCCGCTCGGCACCAAGGTTCAGTCTGAGGGGGTCAATTTCGCCATTTTCTCCCGCAACGCCGAATCTCTGGCCCTGTGCATCTACGCTTCGCCGCAGGACGCGACCTGCGTGTTCCATTACCGCCTCGATCCGCGGCTAAATCGCACCGGCGATATCTGGCATGTCCTCATCATCGGCTTGAAGCCCGGGGCCCTCTACCTTTGGCGGGCCGATGGGCCCTATCTGCCGAGGAAGGGCTACCGCTTTAACGTCAACAAAGCCCTCATCGACCCGTACGCGAAGGCGCTTACCGGAGATTTCATCTGGGAACTCCCCACCGCCCGCGCCTACCTCGTCGACTCGCCCGAGGCGGACCTCTCCTTCTCAAAGGAGGACGACGCGGCCTTCATGCCGAAGTGCGTGGTCGTTTCGGACGAGTTCGACTGGAAGGGCGATAGGCCGCTCAACTATCCGCTCAGACATTGCCTCATCTACGAGACCCACGTACGCGGGCTGTCGCTCCACCCGAGCTCGGGAGCGGAGCACCCCGGCAGCTTTCGCGGCGTAGTCGAGATGGCGGGGCGGCTCAAGGAGCTCGGCGTCACCAGCGTCGAGCTCCTTCCCGTCCAGGAGTTCGACGAATTCGAGAATCCCCGCCGCAATCCCCTCACCGGCGAGCGGCTCTCCAACTACTGGGGCTATTCCACCATCGCGTTCTTCGCGCCCAAGGGAAGCTACTCGTCCTCGGGCTCGCGGGGCGAGCAGGTTGCCGAGTTCAAGTACATGGTCCGCGAGCTGCACGCGAAGGGCATCGAGGTGATCCTCGACATAGTCTTCAATCATTCGGCGGAGGGAAACGAGCTGGGTCCGACCCTGAGTTTCCGCGGCCTGGACAACCGCATCTACTACATGCTCGACGAGGACCGGCGCTATTACAAGAACTACTCCGGCTGCGGCAACACCTTGAACTGCAACCATCCGGTGGTGCGATCCTTCATCATCGACTGCCTGCACTACTGGGTGGCCGAGATGCATGTCGACGGCTTTCGCTTCGACCTGGGCTCGATCCTGGGCCGCGATCAGAAAGGCCGGCTGCTCGAGAACCCGCCGATGATCGAGCAGATCGCCGAGGATCCCCTGCTGCGCAACACGAAGATCATCGCGGAGGCCTGGGACGCGGGCGGCGCCTATCAGGTCGGAGCCTTCCCCGGCGGGCGCTGGGCCGAATGGAACGACCGTTACCGCGACGATGTCCGCCGCTTCTGGCGGGGCGACGCCGGAGCGATCCGCAACTTCGCCACGCGCATCACCGGCTCGAGCGACCTCTACCTCCGCGACGGGCGCAAGCCCTTCCACTCCATCAACTTCGTCACGGCCCACGACGGCTTCACCTTGAACGACCTGGTCAGCTACGAGCACAAGCACAACGAGGTCAATGGCGAAGGCGGCCGCGACGGAAACGACAGCAATTTTTCCTTCAACTACGGCGAGGAGGGAGCTTCGCACAACGCCGAGATCGAAGCGGTGCGAAACCGCCAGGCGAAGAATTTCCTGGCGACACTCCTTCTGTCCATCGGCACTCCCATGCTCCTGGGGGGCGACGAGTTTCGCCGCACTCAGAGGGGCAACAACAACGCGTACTGCCAGAACAACGAGATCAGCTGGTACGATTGGAGCACTCTCGAAACCCACGGGGCGCTGCGGCGTTTCGTCGCCGAGCTCGCGGCCTTCCGCATGCGGCATCCCGCCTTCAGGCGTCCCGAGTTCTTCACGGGCGAGGACTCCGATTTCAACGCCATCCCCGACATCACCTGGTTCGACGAGAACGGCAAGAGCCCCGACTGGGCCCGCATCGAGCGTCGTATCGCGGCGCGGATCGACGGCTCGAAGGCCGACATCCTCGCCGACCGGGACGACAGCGATTTTTTCCTGATCTACAACGCGGCCGAGGAATCGTCCGTATTCAAGCTCTGCCCCGCCCCGATGTCGAGGCGGTGGTACCGGGTCGTGGATACTTCGCTCCCGGAGGGCGAGGACATCCTCGCTCCCGGTTGCGAAATCATCGTGGCCCCGCAAGACGAATACGCGGTCTCTCCGCGGTCGATGGTGCTTTTGATCTCCAGGCCGGATTGAGGCGGTGGAGCTTGCCTCGACGCGGATACCGGATTACCTTATTTGTATGCGGAAGGAAGGACAGGACAAAGGAGAAGCCGATTTCCGGGACGGCCTGAGGTTTCTCAAGCGGCATAGGCCTGATCTCGCCGTCAGGAGCTTTCGCGCTTCCGTCGCCGCCTGTCCCGCTTCCTGTTCAGCTGAACTGTCGGCTAGGCTGTATTGGCTCACCGTAGCCCTGTTTCGGCTGGATCAGAGCGATCTGGCCTTGAAAAGCCTGGCTTCCGCGCAAAAGCTGCGGCCCCGCGGATGGGCGCGGGATATGTATCGACGATGGATCAACGACTACGGCATGCCGCGGCGCGTAACGCCGGAATTGGATGACTTCTACGCATTCTACTCGATTCATATCGGAGCGTATCTCGGCCGCAAGGAAAGGCCGCGCTTCGATTCGGTAAACGAAAAAGATGCGGTGATGCGAATAGTTCTCGACTCCTGGCTCGCGCTTTCGCGGTCCGGTCGCCTGGCTTGCCTGGGAACCGGCGATAAACTCAGGCTGCTGAAGGACTGGCGGGTGCCCTTCCCTTCCTTCGGCCTCGGCGCGGGCGATTGTTCACCGATCGTGCAGGTGGATTTTCGCGCTCAAAGAAAGCTTAACGGGGATGATCGCTGCAATTGCGGCTCCGGCTTGCCGTATAGACAATGCTGCGGGCGCACCAGCAGCCTTCGCGAACTCTCGTGTGAGTAGAATCGACACAAGTTCGATTTTTCCCCGGTCAATTGTTTCAAAATGAAACGGCTCGTAATGATGCCGAAAGATTCCCGTAGCAGTGCACTCCAATATTCTGAGTATTTTTCTTTTATTTTCGTCATTTCCCGATTTTCCCTTTGAGCAGCCACGGGGATGGTCGCTTGGTTGTATTGGAATATGTACTACTATAATAAACAGTTGAGTACTACTGCGATTAATGTCGGCGCAGTCGCGGGTGTTGGCACGCTACTTGCATAATTGAAGGTGTACCAGGAGGTAGCCGATGACCCGTAAGAATAGTTGCCTGAACGATAGCGCCAGTTGCGATGAAAATGTGCTTTCGATGTATCTCAAAGAAATAAACAGGATTCCTCTCCTTTCGAGGGAGGATGAAGACAAGTACGCTCGGGCCGCCGCCAAGGGCGAGAAGTTCGCCAAGGATATGCTCGTCAAGTCTAACCTCCGTTTCGTCGTCAACGTCGCCAAGAAATACCAGAACCAGGGTCTTCCCCTCGCCGATCTCATCTCCGAAGGAAACATAGGGCTTATCAATGCCATCGAGAGATATGATGTGGACAAAGGGTATCACTTCATTTCCTACGCCGTATGGTGGATCCGCCAGGCGATACTCAAGGCGATATGCGAAAAATCGAGGATGATCCGCCTCCCCCTCAATCGGGCCAACGAGCTCGTCCAGATCGAAAAGGCCCGGAAGATGCTCGAAGGGGCGATGACCGAAGACGAGGAGATACGCGAGATCGCGCGCCTGCTCGAGATGGAACCCGAGCACGTGGCCGATTTGGTGGCGGTCAGCCGCGAGCTGGTATCGCTCGAGACGCCGGTGTTCGATGAGCGCGATTCCTCGGTCGTCGGCGATTTCGTGGAGAACTCGGCGTACACCACTCCGGAGGACTATGTGGTCGAGCAGGGACTCAAGTCGGATATAGACGACGTCCTGCACACGCTGTCCGACAAGGAGCGCGAGGTGGTCGAGTACCGCTTCGGCCTCAACGGCAGGCGGGCCATGAGCCTCAAGGAGATCGGCGATCGCTTCAAGCTCACCAAGGAGCGCATCCGGCAGATCGAGAAAAATGCCCTGAAGCGGCTCTCCCACCCGAGCCGCTCCGAGCTCCTGCAGAGCTACGTCGCCTAGGCTCGCTTGACGCCCGGGGAGGCGAAAAGCTATAGTACGCCCTGAGCGTCGTGCGGCGAAAGCCGCACACGACAACTAGCGACCGTCGTATGGCGCAAGGCGACAAACGACGGTTACCTAGGTCCTCGTGCGGCGAAAGCCGCACACGACAACTAGCGACCGTCGTATGACGCAAGGCGACAAACGACGGTTACCTAGGTCCTCGTGCGGCAAAAGCCGCACACGACAACTAGCGACCGTCGTATACCGGTATTACCCGAGCTTCCCAAGCTCGAGAAGCGGGTTCGACTCCCGTCGGTCGCTCCGACAGCGGAAACCCCGGCACGAGCCCGGGGTTTTCTTTTAGACCTGGCTTCACCTTTGCTTCGGTCGCTTCGGGACCGCAGGCAAAAGGCGCATTTTGAAAGAGCTTCAGTCGGCAAGCGCGGGCGAACCTCTCCACAATTCGGCCGTCGGACCTGCGGCTGCGAACGGAAGCGGAGACCCGCCGCCGAGCAAGGATAGCACTATGGCCCCTGTCCGCAGTATTTCGGTTTTTTTCATGGTTATAGTCGCTCTGTCGCTGGCTTCCTGCGCCGCCAGGGCTCCGAGCGCCACGGCCCTGGTGGGAACGTGGAAGCAGGACCGGCTCGTCTTCATGTTCGACCCCGAAGGAACCTGCCAGCGGTTCAATCTCGCCACGGGCGCCTTCGAGAGCGGGCACTACACGGTCAAGGGAGCGGAGCTGGATATCTCATTCGCGTCGGGACTCGGCGCCCGCTACGAGCTCCATTCGCTGAAGTCCGGCGAGCTCCAGGTCGTCGACATCCCGACAGGCAATCGCTTCATGCTGACGCGAGTGCCTCAGCCCGGCGGCTCCTCGCATTGACCTTCCCGTCACGGCATCTGAATCAGCGCTCGAAGCGCGGGTAGTACCAGGTGCGCACGGGGTAGGCCCGGTCCCGGGGCAGGGGGTATTCGATGGGCCGTTTGATGGCGTCGTAGATGGCGTTGAGCAGGGAGTCCTCTCCCGCGGCGTCCTGGGCGATTTGCCAGATCATGATGCCGCCGGCGCGCTCTCGGGCGAGGCGCATGGTCTTGGCGCGGATGGTGGCGAAGCCGTTGTAGGCATAACCCCGCGAAAGATCCTTCGCGGGCGCGCTGGGATCGTCCGCCACGATGCTCCTGAAAGTGCGCGCGTGGTAGTTCTTGAGGCTTCTGCCGTAGAAGGGAACGCCGAGCACCGCCTTGCACGCGGGGACATCGCGCGAGACGAGCCAGTAGTTCAGAGCCCTTTCCGCGAAGGCGTAGCTCGAGTGCGGCACGCCGGGCGGCCCGCCGACTCCGTCATCGTAGGCCATGATATCGAGAAAATCCACATCCGCTATGACGCCGTCCTCCACGGCGTCGCCATGCCGGTACGTGGCGCTGACCGCGATGGTGAGGACTTTCCCGGCGGCGTGCAGATCCGCGGCGAGAGCATGGATCAAGACGGCAAAGCGATCCGCCGCCTCGTGCGAGGGGAATTCCCAGTCGATGTCGAGGCCGTCGAGATCGTAGTCGTCGATGAGGGCGAGCGTGTTCAGGACGAAGCGCAGGGTGAGCACCGGGTCGGAGGAGATCGTATCGAAGGGGCTCGGGCCGTAGCCCGTCCAGCCGCCCACGGAGGCCAGGACCTTCACTCCCCGGGCGTGTGCGAGCGCGACGAGCTTTTCGAGCTTCTCGGGATGGTGGACGGGCGCGTAGCCGCCCTCCGGCGTCGGCGCCAGGAAGGCGTAGTCGATCTGCGTCAGCGCGTCGAACTGCAAGTTCTGCGGATCGCCGGACCAGGAGGGGAAATAGCCGACCACGCGAAAGTCGGAGGGGATGCGATAGCCAGGACCGACTACCGGGATCGGCCTGAAGCTTGGTACGGTAGCGCAGCCTGTCACCGCGAGCGCGACGAGGACAAGCGATGAAAGCAGGCCGAGAGAGCATCTTCTGCACATGGTGCGGTCCTCGTTCTAGGCTATGGAATGATTTCGCGGATCGTATTGTCGCCCGTATCGGCCACCCAGAGGCATGGTTCGAGATTCCGGGTATCCGTACCTGTCGAAATGCAGAAGGGTGAGGAAAAAAGGGCGCTCGATCCCAGTCCGTCGGCGTAGGCGGAAACAGCTGCGCGTCCGGCTATGGTGGAAGTGAGCCCCGAGGCTATGGTGATCGAGCGGATCAGGTCATTCCCGGAGTCTCCGACGTAGATATCCGTTCCATCGGTCGCGAGGCCGCGCGGATCGTCGAATCGGGCCGCAGCCTCGACTCCGTCCTGCCAACCCGTCTGGCCGGGGCTCCCGGCGATGGTCGAAACCGACCAGGTCGCGATGGCGATGTCGCGTATCGTGGCGTTGGCCCGGTCGGCGACGTAGAGGTGGCCGCCGGAGCTCAAGGCGAGATCCCAGGGACTGTGGAAACGGGCGGCGTTTCCCACGCCGTCGACGTCGCCGGGAACGCCCGCGCTTCCGGCGACGGTGGTGACGGCATATCCGGAGAGCCCGATGCGCCGTATGGTCTGGTTGTAGCTGTCGGCGACGTAGAGACAGGTAGTGGCGGAATCGAAGGCGATGCCGCGAGGATGGTCGAAGCGCGCCGCGGCTCCGGAGCCGTCGGCGCTGCCGGGCGCCCCGGCCGTTCCGGCCACGGTAATCACCGAATCGTCTGCGAGGCTCAGGCGGCGCACTGTGTCGTTTACGGTGTCGGAAATGTAGAGGTAGCCGTTCGCGGTGTCGAGCGCGAGGTTCCCCGGCTGGTTGAAGGAGGCCGCCATTCCGACTCCGTCTGCGCTTCCCGCCTCGCCGGGATATCCTGCGATCGTGGAAACCCTGCCGGTCGAGAGATCGACCTTCCGGATGAGATCGTTGAGGGTATCCGCGACATAAAGGGTGTTTCCGTCGATCGCGAGACCCTCAGGTGAATGGAAGGTCGCGGCTTGACCGGTGCCGTCGCTCGCCCCGGCGTTGCCCGCCTGGCCCGCCAGGGTAGTGACGAGGCCCGGCGGGTAGGATGCCTCGGCGCCGACGGGACCGGCCTGTCCCATCGAAAGCTGGCAGGACGCCAAGGCGACCGTCAAGAAGACAGCCGAACCCGTCCGCACGGCCGCGGAAGCGTGCGGCGGCGCTGACGGGGGTCGATACGGGCGGCTGAGGTCACAGATAGTACGCGAGCACGACATAGAAACCCTGCAGCCCCACCACATTGAACTCCGTGGGATTCGCCTGGACGCTTACGCTCGTCGTCGTCGTCACGAGCCGAACCGTGACCGGGCAATAGACTCCGATGGAGAATCTGCGTCCGGCGAAGTACTCGGCTCCGATTATGCCGCCTGCCGAGACATTGATGCCCGTGACGGTCGTAGTCGCACCGGTGGCATTGACGTTGTACGAACCCGCCACGTAGCCGCCTTCGGCGAAGGGGCCGGCATAGACGAGCACGCGGTCGGCTTGGAGCAGGGAGAAATCCAGGTCGAGGGCCAGACCGGCGGAGCTGAACGCGAAGCTGTCGCCGTTGGAGTAGCCGTAGGACGAGAATTGAATGCTGGCGACGCTTCGTAGCCGCAAGGTCTCGCCGAGGTACCACGTGACGCCGAGACCCGAGCCGGCGATAGTGTCGAACTTCGACGTCAGCGGATCGGGATAGGCCAGGGTGCCGAGATCGCTGCCGATCACGGTGAAGTCGAGCGCCACGGAGCCGGCCGAGGGAAAGGCGAAGCCGTCGTTCGATGGCGCGACGTCGTCCTTGGCGAAAGCGAGCGAGTGCCAGAGGCCGAGCAGCATCAGGCATGCAAGTAGCCGTCTCATAAGCCTTCCCCGTTCAGGAGGCCGATTCAAAACATCTTGGCCGCGGCTTCCTGGCACATTTCCAGGAAGCCGTCGGGTGAATCGGCGGAGGCTATGCTGGAAGCGAGCACTTCGCCGGTCTCGACCGAAATCAGCCGCACGTTCAGGTAGTACTTCTTGCCCACGAGACTGACGGTCCCGGTGACGATGATGTCGGCGCCGGAGAGCTTGCCCACCTTGACCGCCGCGGTGTCGCTCGAGGCGAAGGCGTCGCTCGATTGCAGTTCGAGTTCCTTCATGATCTTGTCGATGTCGCCGCGGTCCACGATGGACACGGAGCCCACGTTGACGAAGGCGTTTTCAAGGAAGGTCGTCATGCCGTCGAGAACGTCCTGGCCGACGTTTTTCGTGGCGCTGGTGAGTCCCACGACGGCCAGTTTCTTACCGTTGATGTCGATGCGCCGTTGCGTGAAGTACGAAGTCTGGCTCGAGGCGCCGGCCGGCGCCTCCTGACGGGCCGTGGCGTCGCCCGTGCCGGGCGCGGGGCCGTTGCCGTTCGAAGCCGCCGGCGAGCCCCGAGCCTTCCATGCGGCGAGACGGAGCGCGCGGACGCGTTCGTCCATGCTCAAGGTGCGTCCCTTGGTGGTTTGCCCGGCGCCGATTCCGATTTCGTCGGGAGAGAGGAATCCCCGCCCCTGGACGTCGAGGGCCGCGTCCAGGGGATTGGAAGGATTGACGGGGTGGGGCCTGAAGAACTCGAGCGCCTGACGCAGTTCGTTGCCCTCCAATTTGCCGTCGCCGTTCGAATCGAAGGCCGCAAGCAGCTTAGGCGGGACGGCGGGGACGCCGCCTCCCCAGGCGAGGCCGCGCGCGTCGGCCTGGAGTTCGGCTTCGGTGACGATGCCGTCGCCATTGATGTCGAGCAGCGCGTCGGCCTTGGTCGCGACGGAGAAAGGACCTTTGACATAGGAGAAGGCGCTGACGGCCGGGACGAAGGCGGCGCGGCGCGCCTCCTCGATATCGGCGTAGGTTATGTAGCCGGTACCTTCGAAATCGATGGCTCTATCGAAGGCTGTCTTGACCGGATGCGGGCCCTTAAGCGACTCATCGGCGATGAGCGCCTCTTCTTCCGACACGACTCCGCTGCCGCTCGTGTTCGCATAGGCCTGGAGCTGGTTCTTGACGGGGCCCCGGATCACCAGCGGAATCGCGGTTCCGCTAGTGGCGAGCAAGGGGCGAGTCCCGAGAAACGCCTCCGCGGCTCCTCGGGAGATGAGATCGACCGCCATCCTGATGGCTCGTTCATCGAAGGCGCGGGCCCCTTCGCCCGCGAGCTTGCGTTCGAAGTCGTTGGCGAAGAAGTGAGGGACGAGGAGCTGGCGGGGGCGACCGAAGAGGTATTCCCGCCAAATGCCGATGTCCTCCCGGGAGAGGACGGCGCGGGGAGGGGCGGCGAGCCGTCGGGCGAGAGCGGGATCTATATCGTTCAATTTGAGCAGATCTTCACCGTAGAAATACTCGCGCGCGAAGCGCAGCTCTTCCCGCTCGATGCGGCCGTTGAAGTCGCGGTCGAAGATGAGATCGAGGGAGCTCCGCACGGGATGCGGCCCTCTGCAGAGCCCCCAGATGGCGCGGCCGATCTGATCCATCCGTCTGGCATCGGGGGTTTGATCGGGGCCGAGCCCGAGTGCCGAGCGGATTCTCGCCGGGTCGGGGCGGGAAAATGCCTGCTGAGAGCGAGCCCTGGGTGGGCTCGCGCAGGAAAAGACGAGGCAGGCGGCCAGGGCGACGCCGAACATACGCTTCATTGCAAAGTTCCTCCGGGAGAAGAGACGATAGCGGCGCAGGTCGTCAGACTGGCTCACCGCGAGACGGGGTCTCCGGCTCACTTATCGAGAAAAACGGCTGTTCTCCGATTCTGCCAGCGTTCGGCGATATCGCTGTCCGGGACGATCTGATCCGCCGCGCCCACCCCGTCGGTGGTGATGAGGTCCGCCGAGATACCCCGATCGACCATCGCCTGCTTGATGGCGTCGGAACGGGCCTTGGATAGCGGCAGGAGGACGGTTTCCTGCTCGATCTTGCCGAGCGCGGGATTGTCCCAATGGATCATGACGGCATGTCCGACGATCCTGATCTTGTAGTCGGGGAACTTCTTGAGCTTCGCGGCCAGCTCGTCGAGTCGGGCGATATTCTGTTTCTGCAGCTTGGGAGGAACGTCCCGGTAATCGGGCGTGAAGGGCTTGAAGTAAATGCGGGTGTCGGGAATTTTGAAGCCCGTGGGCGTTTTGAGGACCAGCAAGTCGATGTGGATGGTGTCTTTGACCACTCCCGTATTGCCGTACTCGTCACGGAGCTTGAGGCTTATCGGATAATCGGCCGCCGAGACGACGAGATCGCCGTTGATCCCCTTGCCGTCCCACTGGAGCGAAGCGCTGGCGCCCTTGCCGCTGAAGGTCTTGAATAGGTTGCCTGCGGGATCGAAAATCTCGAGTTCCCAGCTGTCGATGGCGGCCAGGGCGGAATGCGCATCGAGGGAAATGGCGAGGGTGTCGGACGGATTGACCGGCGCGAACAGCTTCGGATTCAGGCCGATCGTCGCCGTCGGAGGAGTCCGGTCGAGCACGAAGGGTTTGGTCGAGGCTGTGCCCGGCGTGAAGGCGTCGCCGTAATCCACGGAGAGCGAGGCGGTGTAGCGGCCTTCCGGAGCGGGGGAGCCGGAATCGTTCGCGCCGTCCCACGAAAGACTGGAGGGGAGCTTCGTGCCGGTCCCGGAGAAGCTGCGCTGAACGCCGGCCGGCCCGGCTATCTGGACCTTCCAGCTTTTCACCGATTCGCCCTTGGCGAAAAGCAGCGAAAAATCGATCGAGGTATGACCGTTGTCGGCCAGGGGCGAGAAGCCCTCGACTTCGGCCTCGATGAGGCTCGTTCCTGCGCCGGCCGTCGCGGAGGTCTGCGCAGGCACCGCCTGGGCGGCCGAGGCTTGCGAGGTCTGGGCGGGGGCCACGGGCTTGGTGGTCTGGCACGACATGACAAGAACGGAGAGGAGAGCCGCGAAAACGATGACGCCGATGTGTTTCATGTGATTTCCCTTTTTCACGAAGCGATGACGTGGGAAGACTTTTCGAAGCAGTACGGGTTCAAAGAGTCCCCCAAATCCCAGAAAGACTAGCGCTTCCGACCCATGAATCGTCAAGCCCCGAACCGTTTTCATGTCGAGGCGGACAGCCGAAGGAGGGCTAGCCGAGGGCGGCAAGCGCGCGATCGAGGGCCTCGTACGCTCTTGCCTTGGCGGCATCGTCCATGAAAGCGGCGCGAATTCCGTTGCGGACGAGGTCGAGCACCGCCTCGCGTCCGAAGCCGAGCCGCCGCTCGACCGAAGCGTACTCGTCCTCGAGCTCGACATCGAAGAGAACGGGGTCGTCGGTGTTGAGTGTCACGACGAGCCCCCGATCGTAGAATTGCCGGATCGGATGATCTTCATACCTCCGGACATACTTGCCGGTGACGACATTGCTGGTCGGGCAAATCTCTAGTGGAATCGAGCGCTCCTTGAGCAGGTCCATGAGCGCCGGATCCTGGATCGCCGAAGTGCCGTGGCCGATGCGCTCGGCCCCGAGCTCGAGCACGGCTTCGCGGATCGATTCGGGCCCCACCTCTTCGCCGGCATGGGCCACGACGTGGAGCCCCGTCTGCTTCGCCGCCCGGAAAACATCTTTATACACCCGGCAGGGATTTCCGGCCTCTTGGCCCCCGAGTCCTATGCCGAGCACGCGATCGGTGGAACGTTTGGACAGGTAATCGAGCAGCAAGCTGAGGTTGTGCGCCGCGTTATCGAAGCCGAAGGCGCGGGACACATCGACCAGAATGCGGATGTCCGGCCCCCCTGCCGCCGCCACCGCGGCGAAGCCTTCCACCAAGGGGTCCATGATTCCGGCGAAATCCACCTCGCCCCGCCTCAAGACCATGGACGGAGCGACGAAAAGCTCGAGGTAGCTGATGGTGTTGCGCAGAGCGTAGTCTCGGACGTCTGATACGATGTAGAGGAAATCCTCGGGCGAGCGGAAGAGCGATTGCAGGTAGAAAAAATTCTTGATCATCGTCTCGAGACTGTCCATCTTCAGCAATTTGCGGAAATCCGCGGGGTTTTTGAGGGAGGGGTCGGCCCCGTATTTGCTGTTGAGGGCGAAGTAGCTGTCGAAGCTGACGGTGGCCTCGGCATGGATATGGATTTCCGTTTTCGGGAGCGAATGTATGAAATCTGAAACGTTGCGCGGTGCCATATGGAATGCCCCCGACTGGTTGTAATCTAACGATTTCATTATCGACAATCACTATAGCGCCAGACGAGCCAAAACGCAACGCGCCGATCGACGGGGCCTGTCCGGTCGGCGAACCAGAAGCTAAAACTCGATCGAAAAGGTTGGGTAGGACCCGGTCGGTTCGCGGGGCTCGGCCCGGACCTCCCGGATCCAGGCGCCGGGAGGCCCCTCGTCGAGCCAGGCCCGGTAGTCGGCGAGGGCGCCGCGCTCCCCCTCGACCCAGAGCTCGACCGATCCGTCGGGCAGATTCCTCACCCAGCCGCGGAGGTCGAGGCGGAGCGCCTCTCTCCGCGCGCTGTAGCGGAAACCCACCCCCTGCACCCGGCCATCGACGAGGGCGCGGAACGCGCCGTCCGAGGCCATCTAGCGCTCCGCGTCCCCAGGGCGCGAGGCCAGAAGCGCGGCGAGGCGTCGTTCGAGTTCTTCGTAGTCGAAGGGCTTGTAGACGACTTCGAAGGGAATATCGAAATCCGGCCTGAGGAAGCCCGAGGTGATGATGATCCGCGTGTCCGGACAATAGGTCTTCAGGAAGCGGATCCAATAGTCGCCGCCGAACACTTCCATGCGGTAGTCGGACACGATGATATCGACATTGTAGTCGAGGATGAGCTTGATAGCCCCGACCCCGTCGGAGGCTACGAGGACATCGTAGCCTTTTTTCGTCAAATAATCGCGCAGCGAGAGGCGGATCGAGTCCTCGTCCTCTACGACGAGGACAAGGGCCTTACTGGGCATCGTGGGCCTTCGCCTTGCCGGCGAGTTCGGATACGGAAGAGGTGACGGACTCGAAATCGAGGGGCTTGGCGAAGAAGGCGTCGGCGCCTTCGGCGAGGATGGCTTGGCTTTCCTCGGGACGGTCGAGCCCGGTCATCGCGATGATAAAAGGTTTGCCGAAGACGGGGTCTTCCTTGATTTTCCGGCAGAGGGCGTGTCCATTGATCCCGGGGAGGTCGATGTCGAGCACGACGAAGCCGGGGCGCTTCTCGGCGATGAGGCGGCCGGCCTCGAAGCCGTCGAAGGCCTGGTGGATCGTGAAGGAGGCGAGCTTGCGCTCGAACCAACGTTTCAGGAGGTCGTTGAGCTCCGCGTCGTCGTCGACGACGAGGATCGAAGACCAGTTGACGTCATCCTTGAACCGCTCGTCGAGTTCGGGCGGCACCCGCATGCCGCGCGAATCGAGAAATTCCGTAAGGTCTTCGGCGTAGATTCGATATTGGCCGCCGGGGGTCGTGAAGGCCTTGAGATACCCGTTACGGATCCAGTTGATGGCAGTCTGGTTCACCACTCCGCAGAGATTAGCCACTTCGAGGGCGGAAAAGATTCGAATCTTCTTGGCGCTTTTGGACATAGACCTTCCTGCCTAAGGATGCGATTTATTATAGCCATTATATCCATAATGTCAAAGCCAAGTTTTCATCGCGTCGACGAGGGGCCGGCGCCTGCATTATGGCTTCTTCCACGCCATATCGCTATTGATTTTTCGTGCGGTATAGGCATACCGTAGCCGGCATGGAATTGACCGAAGAGTTCATCGAGGGTTTGAAGGTCGACGAAGTGGCGGTCATGAATAAGATCGCCTCGGAGCTGGCCATCCGAACGAGCCAGGTTTCCGCCGTCATCGCTCTCGTCGCCGAAGGCTGCACCGTTCCCTTCATCAGCCGCTATCGGAAGGAGCGGACCGGGAGTCTCGACGAGGTCCAGGTTCGAGACTCCGAGCACAAGTTCGAGACCTACAAGAACCTCGAAGAACGCCGGATCGAGGTCATCCGCGGGATATTCGCTCTCGGGAAGCTGTCGGAGGAATTGTACGGCAACCTCCGCAAGGCCCAAAGCCTGACCGAGATCGAGGACATCTGGCTGCCCTTCAAGAAAAAAAAGAAGACGCGCGGCATGCTGGCCCAGGAGCGGGGACTCGAACCCCTGGCCGCGATCATGCTCGCCGAGGACGAGGCGGCCGTCGACGAGGCCGCGCCTCGTTTCGTGAAAGAAGTTCCCGACAAGCCCGAGCTCGGCGTCGCCAACGCGCGCGAGGCCATCCAGGGCGCCATGGACATCATAGCCGAGCGCCTCTCGCAGGACCCGGACAATCGGGCCGCCGTCAAGAGGCACTTCGTCTCGGGGGGACGGCTGGTCGTCAAGGGCGTGGGCGACGAGGACAAGAAAGCCCAGTCCACCTATCAGATGTACTGGGACTACGCGGAGCCGCTCAATGCGCTCAAACCTCATCGGGTGCTCGCCATTAACCGCGGGGAGCGCGAGGGCGAGCTGGAGACCGACCTCGAGGTCGACCTGGACGGTGCCTCCTCGCTTTTGCAGTCCCGCGTCCGCGTGGCCAACCGCTATCACCGCGAGGCGATCGACGACAGCCTGCGCCGCCTCCTCGGCCCCGCGGTCCTGCGGGAGATCAGGACCGCGGCCTCCGACTTCGCGGACGGCCACGGGATCGACGTCTTCTCCGAGAACCTCAAGAATCTCCTCATGCAGCCGCCCATCAAGGGAACGCGGGTGCTCGGCGTCGACCCGGGCATCAGGACCGGCACGAAGTGCGCAGCCCTCGACGAGACCGGGAAATTCCTGGACTATTTCTTGATTTACCAGGAGCGCGACGCCGAGGCGGCCAAGAAGGCCATCGCCGAGTCGGTGAAGAAGCACGGCCTTAAGCTCGTCGCCGTGGGCAACGGCACCGCGAGTCACGAGACCCAGCTGGTGGTGGCGGCCGCCATCGAGGAGAACCGCCTCGATTGCGAGTTCACCGTCGTCGACGAGGACGGCGCCTCGGTCTACTCCGCGAGCGACGTGGCGCGCGAGGAGTTCCCCGAGCTCGACCTCACTATCCGCGGCGCCATCTCCATCGGCCGGAGGCTGCAGGACCCGCTGGCCGAGCTCGTCAAGATCGATCCCAAGTCGATCGGCGTCGGTCTCTACCAGCACGACGTCAACCAGAAGCGCCTTTCGGAGACCCTGGACGAGGTCGTGGGCTCGGTCGTCAACCGGGTGGGCGTGAACCTCAACACCGCGAGCCATTCCCTGCTCAAGTACGTGTCGGGCATCAATACCGGGCTGGCGAAGAAGATCGTCAAATACCGCGAGACGAAGGGGCAGATACTGTCCCGCGACACTCTTCGGGAAATTCCCGGCCTCGGCGACAAGACCTTCGAGCAGTGCGCCGGCTTCCTCAAGATACCCGAGAGCCAGAACCTCCTCGACAATACCTGGGTTCACCCGGAGAACTACGCCCTCGCCCTGGAAATCCTGGACCTTGTGCGCTCGGGGAGCGAGCCGAACGGCGAGCTCAGAGCCGAGCTCAAGACGAAGTATGAGGTGGGCGACACGACGCTCAACGACATCGTCGCCGAGATCAAGAGGCCGAACCGGGATCCGCGCGACAATTTCCCGAAGCCGGTGCTGCAGAAGGGCGTCGTCACCTTCGAGGACCTCGCCGAAGGCATGAAGGTCACGGGCAAGGTGAAGAACGTCGTCGATTTCGGCGCCTTCGTCGAGATCGGCATCAAGGAGAGCGCCCTGATCCACGTCTCCGAGATGTCCGACCGCTTCGTGAAGGATCCCATGGAAGTGCTCAAGGTCGGGGACGTCCGGGAGTTCCGCATCATCTCGCTCGATCCGGTCAGGCGACGGATCGGGCTCTCCCTCAAGAGCGAAGGCAGGGCCGCAGCCCCATCGCAATCGGCTCGGCCGGACCATGCCGACCGCGGCGGTCCGGAACGCCGGTCGGAGCGCCGACCGGAGGAGCGCACGGCCGCTCAGGGCGCCGGAAGGCCCCAGGATGCGCCGCCGGCGGGGGGCCGTAGGCAGCAGGGACCGGCGCCGAGACCGGTGAACCCCGATCGGGCCGCAGCGGGCGATCGCGAAGCGCCCCGCCGCGATTCCCAGTTTTCGGGTGCGAAGCCTCGACGTGAGGAACGTCCTTCGCCGAGGGACGACGACGGCATGACCTACAATCCTTTCGCCGAGCTGCTGAAGAGCCGAGGGAAGTAAGCTCGGGTGCATTTTCGGCGCGGCCGTGCCGCCGGACAGGGGACTAGGTGAAGCGCTGCCTTCGTTTCCTCGCGCGGGGCCGGGTTCTTCGATGTGTCGCGGTTCTGGTTGCGGCGCTCTGCCGTCTCGGATGGCCGGAACCCGTTGGGGCTCAGGCGGTTGCGGGGTCGGCGGATGCGAGCGTCCGAGCCGCGGATACCGGCGTCGCCGCGGGCGTCCCCGCCGCTTCCGCCGCCGACCGGCGCGAGTTCGTCATCCGGTCCATAGCCTGGACCATCGAAGGAAGGGTCGATCGGGCCTTCGTCTCTGCCGTGGCCGGCATCGAGACGGGCAAGGCTTTCGAGAGTCGGCGAGCGCTCGACGCCTACCTGGCGGATCGCGCGCAGCGCCTTTACAACCTGCGGCTTTTCGACGAGGTCGGGATCGAGCCGGCTGTCGGCGCTCCGACCGAGGCCGGCGGCCCCGAGGCCGTGGACCTCGTCGTCCGCCTGCGCGAGTCGGGCACGCTCATCGTGCTTCCGGGGCTGAGCCAAGATCCGACCGAGGGGCTCGTGCTGGACGCGATGCTCCTGCGCTACGATGTCGAGGGCCGCGGCGGCGAGCTCGATCTGGGACTGGCGCGATCCTGGCCGCCCGGAGCCGCGCCGGAAACCGCCGGGAGCGCCGCGTATTCGCTGCCATTCTACACGGGGCCGCTCGAGTGGCAGGGTTCGGCGACTGCGGTGCCTGCCGTGGCCGACGATGGCCGGGCTACGCTCGCGGCCGAAGCCTCGCTCGGCGTAGCCCTGCCTTTGTACGATGGCGGCGGGCCGGACCAGGTGCTGCTCGTGCCTTCGATCGCCGCGGCGGGAGACTGGGCCGCCGCGGGCGCGGCGGCGCTGAGTCCGGGCCTGGCTCTCCGCTTCGGCCGCGTCGACTGGCTGGAGAATCGTCGGCGCGGCTTCCTGGTCGAGGCGGGTGTCGTGGGGAATCGGCAAGGCGTGTCCGCACCGGGGGTGGCGGCGTCCGGGATACCGGCGTCGCCCGCTCCCGCCGCTCCCCTCTACTCGGCCGACGCCGGCTTCTATCTCCCGATCGGGGCAGGCGGCGAGTTCATGGGCCGCTCCGGCGCGCTCGTGAGTCCGGGCGCGTCCGAGTGCGGCCTGCAAACCGCGGTTCGAGGCGTCGATCCCGGTCGCCTCGCCGGCGATGCGGGTCTGTACGCGAACTTCGACTACTGGTGGAATCTGGGCCCCTTCGTGTTCTCGAAATGGTTTCACATGAGCTGGCTCAGCATTTTCGACGCCGAGGTGCATGCCGGGCCCTTTGTCGACGTCGGGATTCCCCGCGATCCGTCTGCGGGCGATTTCGATCTCCGCGGCGGGCGCGTCGGCACGGGCCTCCAGGTGCAGAGCTATGCCCTCTATGCGCGGCCCTTTTATTTATACACGTCGATAGGCGTAGACCTTCGCGCCGCGATCGCGTCGGGGACGGTTTTGGGTCTTGCGGCGGATGGCTTGCCGATTGCGGTTCTGACTTCGGCCGTCGGCGTTCGCTACTGAGGTCTTCGAAGGGCGGATTCGCCGTTCGGCGAGGGGGTGGATCGTGTCGTTTTCTTTCAGGGCGGCTTCGCTCGACGGTCTCGTCGTGATCGAGCCGCGGCGCTTCGACGACGATCGCGGCTTTTTCATGGAGACCTACAAGGAGTCCGAGTTCGCCGCGGCCGGCATAGCCGAACGCTTTGTTCAAGACAATCACTCGCACTCGAGGAAGGGCGTGCTCCGCGGTCTGCACTACCAGTCCGAACCGAAGGCCCAGGGCAAGCTGCTGCGGGTCGTCTCCGGCCGGGTTTGGCACGTCGCCGTCGACCTGCGCCCCTCCTCGCCGACCTACGCGAAGTGGCAGGGCTTCGAGCTTTCGGCCGAGAATCGGCTGATGCTCTATCTTCCGCCCGGCTTCGCCCACGGCTTTCTCGCCTTAAGCGAGGCGGTCGACCTGGTCTACAAGTGCACGGCGGAATATGATCCGGCGCAGGAGGGCGGCCTGCGCTGGGACGACCCCGAGCTGGCCATAGCTTGGCCTTTTCGCGACGTCGTCGTGTCCGACAGGGACGCGGCCTGGCCTCGGCTGACCCGGCGGCGCTGAGCGACACGCATCCTGCGCGGCCGATCCGATCGAAGCGGGAGGTTCCATCAGATGCCAGACACTATGGTCAGAGGAGAATCCTTCTCCGGATGCGCGGTTTCCTGTAGGCCGGTCCCGGGCCTGCGCCTCGCGCTACTTGTCTGCGCGCTCGCCGCGCCGTTTTTCGCGCCCAGTTCGGCGTACGCCGTTCCCTTCGTGGACCGAGGCATCGTGCCCGACCCCTTGAGCCGCAGGATCGAGGGTGAGGGCGGATTCCTCCAAAGCAGCTCGGGATGGGGCGAGTTCTCGAACTACCTCGCTTCGAGCGACGGCGAGCATGCCTGGGACGCGAAGCTCGGCGCCTCGGTGGAGGTCTTTCGTTTACGCAATCTCTGGTCAGTTGATATCGGCAGCGATGTCGAGCTGGTGGCCAGCCCGAACGACGACATCCATTTCAAGCCGCGGGTCTTCTATTGGCAGGAGTCGCTTTTCGTCATGCGGCGCTGGAAGGCGGTCGACTGGGGCATAGGGTATTACCACCGCTGCCGGCACGACATTGATAATCTGGATGAGTATGAAATGTTCAATGGGGAAAAACTCGAGCGCGTGTGCATCTACGACAGCGTCACGCTCCGGGCCTATCCCGATCCGATCGGGTGGAACTGGGGCGGCGGCGCGTCGGGTTCGGCCCGGCTCACCCTGGACGAGCACGCCTACGTCCTCCGGCAGGACAGTTTCGACAACTCGGGCGCCGATCCACTCACGCTCAATAACCTTCTGGACACCGTGGCGCTGGGTCTTGAGACCGAGCCCTTCCGGCGCGGGATGGTGGGCTGGTATCTCAATTTCAAGGAATACACCGACATCTACAATTCCGGCGGCCTTGTCCTGTCCGCCGATATCCTGGCCGAGACGGGCCTGAGGTTCCACGGCGCCGGTGCGGCCTTCGATGTCTTCCTGCGCTTCGAACACTTCGCCGAGACCCTCATGGACCCCTGGCGCCAGGAGGGCGACTACCTGAGCCTCGGGCTCAGGCTGGAATGAAAAGGCCGCGCTCCGAGGGCGCTCAGGCAGAGAAGGCCCGACAAGGACGAGAGCTGTAGATGGCCGCTGCATGCGCATTCTTTTTGGCGAAGAGCGCCAGGTGGCCACACTGTATCACGCACGTCCCCGGCATTTTCAACTTTGGAGATATTTGAGTCGATGCGCCAGCCACTATTCTTCATACCCTACCCAATAGTTGACAGGGCGCGCCGCGGGGCCCACTATTTATAATATGCAGAGTGTCTTGCCCATCGTCGTCGTCGTGGTAGTTCTCCTGGCCTTCGCCCTTTTGCTGATATTCCTCGTCTCGGCCCGCAAGGGGCAGGCGGGCGGAAAGGGCAGGAAACTCAAGACCAAGGACAAGACTCAAATCGTCAAGGAAGCCAATCGGCGGCTGGCCGCGAATCCCAAGGACGTCGAGGCGCTCGCCGCTTTGGGCGATCTGGCCTGGAGCGAGCAGGACTGGGAGCGGGCGTTCAAGCTCTACGAGTCCTTGGCCGAGGCGGGGGCCGGCAATCCCGAGGTCGACGAGTTCCGCGCCAATTCGCGCTATGCCATCGCGGCCATACGGCTCAATCGCTTCGATGAGGCCTACAAGGGCCTGGTGGTCGCCCGGACCATCAAGCAGGACGACTTCGACGTCAATTTCAATCTGGGGTATCTCGAGTTCCAGAAGCGGGCTTTCGAAAAGGCGCTGGCCCTCCTCAAGCAGGCCATGCTGCAGAACCCCGAGCACCCGCTCATGCTCCGGTACCTCGGACATTCCTACTTCAAATTGAAGGCCTACAAAGAAGCGCTCGGCGTCCTGCGCAAGGCGATCGACCTGCAGCCGGACGACAAGGAATCGCTGTTCGCGGCCGCCGAGTGCTACTACGAACTCGGGAACCTCGATCAGTCCTTGAAAATATTCACTCACCTGCGCGCCGATCCCCAGCTCGGGCCGTCGGCCGCGCTTTTCGCCGGCTCGGTCCACCTGAACCAGCGGCTCTACGACCGCGCCATCGACGATTTCGAGATCGGACTCAAGCACCCGAACATGAAGATCGAGACGATGGTGGAGCTCAAGTATCGGCTGGCCGCGGCCTACTTGAAGACGCAGGACATCGGCAAGGCGGTGTCCCTGCTCGGCGAGGTGCAAATCGCCTACCCCAACTACAAGGACGTGCCGGCCCTGCTTGCCAAGTACAAGGAGCTGAACTCGAATCGCAACCTGCAGACGTTTCTCCTGGGGGCGACGAGCGATTTCGTGACGCTCTGCCGCAAGATCGCGTTGACCTTCTTCCCCAAGGCGAAGGTGAAGATCACGGATATCTCGGTCCAGGCCAACGATTGGGCGGACGTGCTCGCCGAGGTCGAGACGGCGCGCTGGCAAGACGTGGTGCTCTTCCGCTTCATCCGCTCGCAAGGCACGGTGGGAGAGCTCGCCGTGCGCGACTTCCACGCGCGGGTCAAGGACCTGAAGGCCGGCAAGGGCTACTGCATCTCGGCGGGCACCTTCACCGACGAGGCGCGCCGCTTCGTCGAGGCGCGGCTCATCGACCTCATCGAGAAGCAGAATCTCATGAACCTGCTCAATACGATCGACTCCCGGGCCAAGGGCTTCCTGACGGAGGGCTGAGGCGGGCCGGGCCGGCCGGAGCGTTCGTCCTCCCGTGCGCCTGCGTGCGCCGCATCTATGCCGGTCGCAGGACCACGAGGCAGCGCTCTTCCGCGAGGAAGGGCACCGAGAGCGGCTCGATGCGCGCCTCGGAGAATAGTCCCTCGATGGCGTCCAGCTCGGCCTCGGCCCGTTCGCGCTTGCCCTTGTAGGCGGCGACCATGCCGTCCGGCTCGCAGAGCGCGAAGACGCGCTTGAAGAGCTTGCGCTCGAAGGGCCGGAAGGCGCGGAAGGTCACGAGGTCATAGCGGCCCGGGGTGCGCTCGACCTCCGACTCGACTATCGTCACATTGCGAAGACCAAGGGAGACCTTCTGGTTTTCGAGGAAGCGAATGCGCTTGCCCATGCGGTCCACGAGAGTCACGTCGAGTGCGCTCAGGGCGAGGGCGAGCGGGATGCCGGGGAGGCCGGCACCGGTGCCGAGGTCGGCCAGGCTGAGGCGCGGCGGACTCAGGCCGAAGGCGGCCCGCGAGCCGCGGGCCGCGGCGATCTCGGCCGCGAGGGCGCGGATGAGGTCGAGCGGAGCGAGGCTGTCGAGGATGTGCTTGACGACCAGATCGTCGCCCGAGGCTCCCACGAGACCGTAGGCGGGATTCCAGGCTTCAATGTCCGCGAGGTATCGGGAGAGCTTGTCTCGCAGCTCTCCCGCGAAGGGCAGGCCGAGAGCCTCGAGGCCGCGGTCGAGCAGGTGTGTGGAGGATTCCATCGCGGGGAGTGTAGCGCCGCAGCGGCGGCCGCGTCGATACCGACGGCCTGCCGAAGGGCCGGCATCGACGGCGCGACGTCCGGGGAGGTTTACGTGCCGGCCTTCGAGAGCTGTCGGTAGAGTTCGTCGGCGAGACCGAGATTGGCGTTCTTGGCCAGGGTGGACGAGTATTGATCGTCGAGCATGTCCTGGTAGATCTCCTCTGCCCAGCCGCCCGAGATGATGCCCTTCTTGTCCACCGTCTTGCGCATCTCGGAGAGCATCATCTTGGCGAAGATGGCCTCGAACTGCTGGCACTCTTTGTAGAGCTTGCCCTTCTTGTTCACGGCCGAGGTGTCGGCGACGTGGGCGCCGGTGCCCTGGACCTGCGGCATGCCGCCGGGGGGAAGCAGGGCCTGGTTGCGGAAGTAGAAGTCTCCGAGATCCGTGATGTTCACGCTTCAATCCTTATCGCTTGAGCTGGGTCGCCGTGCCGTCGTCGCGGCGCGGGCGCCGAAGGCCCTTATCGCTTGAGCTGGGTCGCCGTGCCGTCGTCACGGCGCGGGCGCCGAAAGCCCTTACCGCTTGAGCTGGGTCGCCGTGCCGAGCATGTTGTCGCTGGTCTGGATGGCCTTGGAGTTGAACTCGTAGGCGCGCTGGGCGACGATCATGTTGACCATCTCGCGGACGACCGAGACGTTGGACATTTCGAGGAACTTATGGATGGTCTGGCCCATGCCGTTGTAGCCGGGTTGACCCGCGATGGGGTTGCCCGAGGCGTTCGTGAGCTTGAAGAGGTTGTCGCCGACGGCGCTGAGGCCCTCGGGGTTCGGGAAACGGTAGAGCTCGAGCTGGCCGACCTGGATGGGCGTGTCGCGACCGGGAACTTTGACGCTGACGCGGCCGTCCTGGGAGATGGCGAGGGTGTCGGGTATGAAGCCCTGGGGGAGGGTCAGGCCGGGCATGAGCCGATAGCCGTTGGCGGTGACGAACTGGCCGTTCGAGTCGATCTTGAAGGAGCCGTCGCGGGTGTAGCCGTAGCTGCCGTCGTAGGTCATGACGCGGAAGAAGCCGTCGCCGGAGATGGCGATGTCGGAGATGTTGCCGGTGTTCTCCAGGGAGCCCTGGACGAAGTCGCGCTGGGTGTCGGCGAGCTTGACGCCGTGGCCCATCTGGATGGGCACGGGCACGACGGTGTCCTCGGTGGCGGGAGTGCCGGCCACGCGCTCGGTCTGGTAGATGAGGTCCTCGAAGTCGGCCCGGGTCTTCTTGAAGCCCGTGGTGTTCACGTTGGCCAGGTTGTTCGATATCGTGTCGATGTTCGCCTGCTGTCCGATCATGCCGCTCGCGGCGGACCAAAGACTCTGAACCATGCTATTCCTCCGTCGGCCGGCTCGAGGCGGCGATCCGCCCCCGCGCTGGCTGCGCGATACTGTCTAGGCGCTTCACACGCGCACGACTTCGTTGATGAGTTTGCCGAGCATGGAGTCCTCGGACTGGATGGTCTTCTGGTTGGCTTCGTAGGCCCGGTTGACTTCGATCATCTGCACCATCTCGATGACCGGGTTGACGTTGCTCGACTCGACGAAGCCCTGGAAGACCTGGGGCCTATGTCCTTTGGCCATGATCGCCGCGTCGCCCGAGTTCTCGGTGGAGCGCCAGAGGTTCGAGCCCTGCTTGGCGAGGAAACGGTCTTTCTTGAAGTCGACGATTTTCAGCGTATCGAGCTTTTTGAGCTTGTCCCAGGTGTTTTCCTCGCGGGAGACGAGGCGATACGGGTCGTTCTGGAAGGTTCCGTTGATGTAGACGTTGCCGTCCTTGTCGATCTTGAAGTTGTTGGCCTTGACCTGGATGGGGCCCTTCTCGCCGAGCACCGGATAGCCGTCCTGGGTCTCGAGGTAGCCTTCCTTGCCGAGGACGAAGGAGCCGTTGCGGGTGTAGCGCTCGCCGTAGGGCGTCTGCACGGCTATGAAGCCCTTGCCGTCGAGGGCGACGTCGAAGTCGCTGCCGGTCTGCTTGAGGGAGCCTTGCTCGAACTCGGTGAAGAGTTCGTTGGTCTCGACGCCGGTGCCCAGCTTGCCGATTATGGGAGCCTGGTCGGAGGAGCCGAAGGGGTTGCGGGTGACGCCGTCGTCGTTGAACCGCCGCAAGAGGAGCTCGGCGAAGGCCTTGTGCACGGCCACGTCGCGCTTGTAGCCGTCGGTGTCGACGTTGGCGAGATTGTTGGAAATGGCGTCGAGCCTGATCTGTTGGGCGATCATGCCGCTCGCGCCGGTGTAAAAGCCGCGTATCACTCTGGCCTTCCTCCTGCTCCTCTATGTTCGGCGGGCAGGGGCGGCGGGTTTAGTCGATTGCGGCCGCCGAACCGGAGGCGGGCTGGCGTCGGAGGAGGCCGGAGTTGAGGGCGCGGGGCGCCGCCAAGTTCCGTTATCCTACCCGCGGGAAGGGGCGGCGGTAGTAGTCCACGGCGCGGTTCACGATGAAGCCCAGGGATGTGTAAAGCCCGAAGGCCTTCACATTGCCGCTCTCGACGTCGAGGACGATGGGAAGCCGGGAGCCGGAGAGGCGGCCCAGGGTCCACAGGATGAGGGCCTTGGCGATGCCTTTGCCGCGCTCAGCCGTGGCGACGCCGATGCCGTTCAGGGAGACGGCCGCGTCTTCGTGCGCGATGGAGCAGGCCGCGACGATCCTGTCCCCGAGCAGGGCGACGTGCTCCTTGCGCCTGGGTGAGGCGAAGGCCGCTCGTTGGATGCTCTCCGAGTCTTCGCGCGAGTCGCCGAAGGCATCCATCCGCAGCTCGACGAGCTCGGCCAGGCGCTCGGGGCCGACTTCGGCGAACTGTAGGCCCTGCGGTTCCGGGCGGGCGGCGACGCGCCGTTCGGCGGAGTCGGCCAGAGCGGCCGCGGCCGCGGCGTAGGTCATGCCGTACTCGGTGAAATCGAGCCGTGCCCCGAGCGAGAGGGCCGCGGCGGCTCCGGGGCTCGATCCCGGGGGCGCGCCCGGGACTTCGCCGGGGGCAGCGCCGCGGTCGCACACGAGGAGTTCGTCCGCGAAGCCGCAGGGCGAGAGCTCGCGCTCGGCTCGGGCGACGAGGGCCGAGAAAACGCCGCTTCTTCGCCGCGCGGGATGGACGAGGGCGGAGATTTCCGCTTCCTCCCTCCGGGGCGCGAATACGGAGAGAGCCCCGACGAGTTCCTCTCCTTCGACGGCGAAGAACCAGCTCTTCATCGCCGGGTCGAAATTGAGGGATTTTTCCATCTCGAGGAAGGCTGTACCGTCGATCGCCCTGCCGGCGGCCACGAGCGAGTGGAGCTCGGTTTCGCGCGCGGGCTCGATCGAGGAAGTCGCGAGGATGTCGATCATGGCTCTCCTTGAGGTGCGGGCGCTTGTCAGATCGTCACGAGCTTGCCCGTGTCGATCTCCTGCACGAAGATGCGCTGGAAGCGCCCGGAGCTGTGGACGGCCCGCTGGCCGGGCGAGTAGGTCTCGGTGAAGAAGAACATGACGTCGTTCATGTCGGCCATCGATTCGGAATTGGTCCAGCGGTAGTAGATGCGATCGCGCCATTTGACGAGGATGGAGAGGCGGAAGGGGTCCTTCTCGAGGGCGGGGTCGCATCTCTCCCGGAGCATGGCCCTGATGCCGCCGTACCAGGAGCGCTGGAGACAGAAGAGGTTGAGTTTGCCTTTTTCGTCCATATAATAGAGTTCGGCGATGCCGCCGATCGCCGGGGCCTTGGTGACGATGTCGTACTTGTCGGCCTTGGAGATTGGCGACCAATGGACGGTGAAGAAGGCGTCGTCCTCCGCGCCCGCCGCGCGCTGGCCGCGACGAATGACGTAATCCACGCGGTCATCATACCACGCGGGGCCGGAACTAGGCTATTCTTGCCGTTCAGGAACGAGGGAGGCCAGGTGGCGCGACGGACTTCATTTTCGACCGAAGGCGCAGCGGGGAACGGCAAGCGGAAGGGCGTGATTCTCGGCATCGATATAGGCGGCACGAAGTGCGCCGTGACGATCGGGATCGAAGGCTCGCCGCCGGAGATTCTCCTACGGCGGAGCTTCGCCACGGCCGAGGCTCCCGATCCGGAGCAGGCGCTCCCGCGGCTCGCGCAGCTCTGTCGCGAGTCCCTCGCCGAGGTCTTCGCCGAGGTTGGCGGCGCCGTGGCCGGCGACACCGTCGGCGCCGAGGCAGGCAACGAAGCCGGCGGCGCCGACCGCGCGGAACTTGCGGGGATCGGCATAAGCTGCGGGGGCCCGCTCGACTCGCGCCGAGGCATGATTCTCTCGCCGCCCAACCTTCCCGGCTGGAACGAGGTTCCCGTCGTACGATTTTTCGGCGATCGCTTCGACGTGCCGATACGGCTGCAGAACGACGCCAACGCCTGCGCCCTGGCCGAGTGGCGCTGGGGAGCCGCCCGAGGTTCGCGCAGCGCGATTTTCCTCACCTTCGGCACGGGCCTGGGCGCAGGCATCGTGCTGGACGGGCAGCTCTACGACGGGGTGAGTTCGATGGCGGGAGAGGTGGGGCACCTCAGACTCGCGGACTTCGGGCCGGTGGGCTACGGCAAGGCCGGCTCCTGGGAGGGCTTCTGCTCGGGCGGCGGCATAGCCCAGCTGGCCCGCAGCCTGGCCCTCGAGAAGCTTCAGGCCGGCGAGTCGGTCGGTTTCTGTCGCGGGGTCGAAGATCTCGAGCGCATCGACGCCAAGGCGACCGCGGAGGCCGCCTTGGCCGGAGACCCGGTCGCCGCCTCGGTCTTCGAGTTGAGCGGTTCGTATCTGGGCAGGGGGCTCTCCCTGCTCATCGACATCCTGAATCCCGAGACGATCGTTGTAGGCGGCATCTTCGCCCGCTGCGAGGCTCTGCTGCGGCCCGCCATGGAGCGGGTGATCGAGCGGGAGAGCCTTTCCCGCAGCAGGGCGGTTTGTTCCATCGTTCCCGCCGCGCTTGGCGAAAACGTGGGGGACTATGCCGCCCTCGCCCTGGCTCAGTAGTGTGACGAATCCTCGTGATAGCGCCACATATCGTGGGTTGGAGAAGCACCTTCGGTCGAAGCTGCCGCGATGGACGGAATCGTCATTAAGCGGCGGAACACCCAAAAAATCGACGACAAGGAAATGGAGGCTTGCATCATGAAGCGCACGGCGGTGAAAATCCTCGACGATCTGGTACGGCGCCGGTCC
The DNA here is from genome assembly GCA_021779995.1 of bacterium. Lineage (GTDB taxonomy): Bacteria > Spirochaetota > Spirochaetia > Treponematales > Rectinemataceae > JAJXZP01. Next base: position 54,612 of record JAJXZP010000146.1, read on the forward strand.
GAACTCGGGCCCTGCGCAGGGGAGCTCCGGGCAGCCTTCGACCTGCTCGCGGCAGGCTTCGCGGGGGGCGGGAAGCTCCTGGTCTGCGGCAACGGCGGCAGCGCGGCCGACGCCGAGCATATCGTGGGCGAGCTGATGAAGGGTTTTCTCCTGCGGCGGCCCCTCGACGCCGGGCGGCTGGCCGCGCTGGAGCGGACGGTTCCCGGCGACTGGCGGGCCTTCGCGGCCTCGCTGCAGCTCGCCCTTCCCGCCATAGCTCTGACGGGCCACCCCTCGCTTACGACCGCCTTCGCCAACGACGTGGCGGCCGACATGGTCTTCGCGCAGCAGGTGCTGGGCTACGGCAAGGAAGGCGACGTCTTCCTGGGCATATCGACTTCGGGTTCGTCGCGCAATGTGCTGAACGCCGCTCTTGCGGCCAAGGCCTTCGGCCTGCGCGTCCTCGCCCTCACCGGGAATTCCGGGGGGAGCCTGGCCGGCCTCGCCGATGTCTGCATTCGGGCCCCCGAGCGGGAGACCTACCTCGTCCAGGAGGCGCACGAGAGCCTCTACCATGCGCTCTGCGCCGCCCTCGAGGAGGAGTCCTTCGGCGCGCCGGACTGAAGGTCCCCGCGGCGCGCGCGCTTCCGGCCCGGCTCGATTGACAGCCTCGGCACCTTTGGGGATACTGAAACCCCATGAAGAAGCTAATCTTCGTGACGGGCGGCGTGTGTTCTTCCCTGGGTAAGGGAATAACGGCCTCCTCGATCGGCGCTCTCATGGAATCGCGCGGCCTGTCCGTGCGCATGGTCAAGATCGATCCCTACCTGAACGTGGACGCGGGGACGATGAGCCCCTACCAGCACGGCGAGGTGTACGTCACCGACGACGGGGCCGAGACCGATCTGGATCTCGGCAACTACGGCCGCTACACCAACTCGCCCCTGTCCAAGGTCAACTCGATCACCACCGGGCAGGTCTACCAGTCGGTGATCAACAAGGAGCGCGAGGGGCGCTTCCTGGGCCGGACGGTCCAGGTCATCCCCCACATCACCGACGAGATCAAGAGCCGCATCCTCGCCCCCGGCAAGGAAGACGACGTGGACATCACCATCGTCGAGATCGGCGGCACGGTGGGCGACATGGAGTCCATTCCCTTCCTGGAGGCGGCCCGCCAGCTCATCCACGAGATGGGCAAGCAGAATGCCGTCTCGGTGCACGTCACCCTCATCCCGGCGGTCTCAGGCGGCGAGCTCAAGACCAAGCCCACCCAGCACGCGGTGAAGGAACTGCAGGAGGTGGGCATCCAGCCCGACGCCCTCGTCCTGCGTTCGGGGGAGCCCATAGAAGAAGGGATGCGCCGCAAGATCGCGGGCTTCACCAACGTGGAGTTCGAGGGAGTCGTCTCGGCCCACGACGTCAAGACGACCATCTACGAGATTCCCCTGGTGTTCCACGAGCAGGGCCTCGACACCTTCCTCCTCAAGAAGATGAACGTCGAGAGCCGGCACGCCGATCTTCGGCCCTGGCAGGACGTGGTGCGCAAGTTCGCCGAGCCCAAGCACCGCGTGCGCATCGGCGTCGTGGGCAAGTACATGGAGCTGCACGACGCCTACAAGTCGGTCTGGGAGGCGCTTTACCACGGCGGCATCGCGAATCAGGCCGCGGTCGAGATCGTGAAGATCGACTCGGGGCGGCTCGAGGCCGACAACGCGGACATGGCCCAGATTTTCGCCGATATCGACGGAATTCTCGTTCCCGGCGGCTACGGCCAGCGCGGCTCGGGCGGCATGGTCAAGGCGGCGCGCTACGCCCGCGAGCAGGGCCTGCCCTACTTCGGCATCTGCCTGGGGCTGCAGATCATGGTGATAGAGTGGGCGCGCGACATCCTGGAGTGGGCCGACGCCGACTCGACCGAATTCAACCCCGACAGTCCGCACGCCGTGGTGAGCCTTCTCGAAGATCAGATCGACGTCAAGAGCTACGGCGGCACGCAGCGCCTGGGCAAGAGCGAGTCGATCCTCAAGGACGGCACCCTGATCCGCAAGATCTACGGCGGTGAGTCGGTCTGGGAGCGCCACCGGCACCGCTACGAGGTCTCCAACGCCTACCGAGCCGACCTGGAGCGCACCGGATTGGGCATAGCCGCGCTCACGCCCGACGGCAGTCTCGTCGAGGCGATAGAATGGCCGGACCATCCCTGGGGGCTCGGCGTGCAGTTCCATCCCGAATTCAAATCGAGGCCCATAAGTCCCGCTCCCCTGTTCAAGGGCTTTATCGGCGCCTGCGTCGCTCACAATGCCGGGGGCGCCCGAGCGGCGCATGCCTCGGACTGAACGGCCGCGGGGCGCCGCGCTCGCCGCGGTGTCCCCGTTTTCGCCCCGAGCGAACCTGCTCGGAGCCGCGGCGCTCGCCGCGGCCGCGCTCGGAGCGGCGCTTTTGGGGTCCTGTCGCTTCAACTACGGGCCGGCCGGCGCCGCGCGGAACACGTCGGCTTCGCCGACGGCGGTGTTCGTGAACTACCGGCACAATGTCGTCACGCACGGGGCGCTTTCCTTCAGGCTTACTGCCACGCGCGCCGAGACCTTCGACAGCGAGAAGAAGACCGTCCTGCAGGATGTACGGTTCGCCGAGTACGACCCCGACACGGGAGCACTCGTCTCTCGCGGGAGGGCGGACTCGGCCGTCTACCACTCCGACAGCGGCGACGCGGATTTCTCGGGCGACGTCCGCCTCGAATCCAAGCGGCAGGATGCGATTCTCGTCGGGGATTCCCTGCACTGGGACGACAAGGCCAAACGGCTCACCGGGCCGCTCGACAGGACGGTGACGATCAGCCGCAGCGACGGTTCCTTCGTGAGCGGGGCGGGCTTCGAAGCCGAGGCTCTCAGCCGGTCCTTCGCGTTTCGGGGCAGCGTCTCGGGCGAACTCGTCGGGAAGCCGGCGACCGAGGGGGCACGGTGAGGCTCAGGATGCGGCCGCGACCGAGGGCCCCTGCGGCAGTGTTCGCGGCCTGCTTCGCGCTCCTGGCCGCCGCGGGAGTCTGGCCCGACAGCGTGAGCTTCAGCGCCGACAGCGTCGAGAGCGTGCTCGCCAAGGGCAGGGAGCACACGATTCTCTCGGGGCGAGCGCGGGTGACCACGGGCAAGGTCTCCATCTCGGCGGACCGGATCGAGCTTTTCGGCAAGGACTTCCAGTATATGCAATGCTCGGGCTCGGTCATTGTCCGGGACGAGGACTCCGGCATCACCCTCCGCTCGCCCGAGCTCTACTACGACCGCGAGCTGAAACTGAGCCGGGCCACGGGACCCTCGGTCCTCGAGGACGCGAAGAACAAGCTGGTGCTCAAGGCCGAGTGGATCGAGAACGACGGGGAGAACGAGGTGATGGTCGCGCAGGTGGCCGTGCGAATCTTGAAGGAGGACCTGGCCTGCCGGGCCGAGTACGCGATCTATCGCCGGAAGGACAAGCACCTCGAACTGACGGGCGCGCCCTCGGCCGACAAGAGCGGCGACGTGTACCATGCCGCGAGGATCGTCGTGAATACCGACACCGAGGAAATCACCCTCGAGGGCGACGTCGGCGGGACGATTGTTTCGAGTTCGAAGAAGGAATCCGGGGCCGCCACGAAGCCTTCCGCGCCGGACTCCGGCTCGGCTCCCGTTTCGCCCCCCGGCGGGCCGGGGCCGGCGACTACTTCGACGCCCGCTTCGGGGCCGGCGACCACATCGACGCCCGCTATTCCGGAAGCTTCTTCGGGACAGGGGTCACCGCCATGAACATCGGCCAAGACGCCCATACGCTCGAAGTTCGCGAGCTGCGCAAGATCTACGGGAAAAAAGTGGCGGTCGCCTCGGTCGATTTTTCCATGTCGACGGGCGAGATCGTGGGGCTTCTCGGTCCGAACGGGGCGGGCAAGACCACCGTCTTCTATATGATCGTGGGCTTCATCAGGCCAACCCGCGGCCGCGTCGGCCTGGACCGCCACGACATCACCGGGCTACCCATGTACCGGAGGGCGCGGCTCGGGATCGCCTACCTCCCGCAGGAGCCCTCGGTCTTTCGCAAGCTTTCGGTCGAGGACAATGTGCGCGCCGTGCTCGAAACGCGCGAAGATCTCGACAAAACGCGACGGCGTGCCATTCTTGAAGAGCTTCTCGAGGAATTCGGCATCGCAGAGATACGGCGGCAGAAAGCATATACGCTTTCCGGCGGAGAACGGCGACGGACGGAAATAGCGAGGGCTCTCGCCCTCGATCCGAAATTCCTTCTGCTCGACGAGCCATTCGCCGGGATAGACCCGATAGCCGTCTATGAGATCAAGCGCATAGTCCTCCGGCTCTCCGAGGCCGGCATCGGGGTACTCATCACGGACCATAACGTCCGCGACACTTTGGAGATAACCCAAAGGGCTCATGTGATAAATCTCGGCAGCATAGTAGTTTCTGGCGATCGTGATACGGTGCTGGCCTCCGATGTGGCTAGGAAAATCTACTTAGGCGAGGAATTTCGCATGTAAGGGCTTCCAGTTGGCACGGTTGACGTGCTTGTACGCATCTCGATATAGTGGCACCTAGATATAATGCCGGCGTATGAGCTTGGCGTTCCTCTTCGGCCTCCCCACTCCTGTTTCTGCGCATCGAGTTGACGGCGCGATTCGGGCATGCTACATTTATATCTGCCCCGTTTGGGATTCCACATCATCACCAGCGCGCTTACGGAAGACAGATGCAGTATTTCGACACTCATGCCCACATCGGGCTCATTTTCGATGACCCGATAGAACAACTTTTGGTGTGCCAGGAGGCCAAGCAAGCCGGCGTCACCAAGATCGTCAGCATCTGCAACAGCCTCATGGACTTTCGTCAGGTCTACGATAATCTCAAGACGCTCGAGCACGTCTATCACGCCGTGGGGGTTTCCCCCTCCGAGGTCCAGAATCCTGGTAAGGAGTGGCACCGTACGATCGAGGATGCCTCCAAGCTCCCCCGCGTGATAGCTCTCGGCGAGATAGGCCTCGACTACTTCCACCGCTTCGGCGACCGCAACAGCCAGATCGAGCTGTTCATCGACCAGCTCGAACTCGCCGCCAGGCTCGACCTCCCCGTCATCGTCCACAATCGGGAGGCCGGCAAGGACGTCCTCGACATACTCCGCGATAGGATGCCTCCCGCCGGGGCGGTGTTCCATTGCTATTCCGAAGACGCCGAGTACGCCCGCCGGGCCCTCGAGCTCGAATTGAACGTCTATTTTTCCTTTGCCGGCAATCTCACCTACCGGAATGCGCGCAATCTCCACGATACAGTGCGGGTCGTCCCGCTCGAGCGCATTCTCATAGAGAGCGAGGCACCCTTCATGGTGCCGGCCGATTACCGCGGCAGGCGCAACAAGCCCGAGTATCTGCCGTCGACGGCCGCCTTCCTCGCCGAGCTTCTGGAGATGGATCCGGAAGGAGTGGCGCGCACGCTCTATGAGAATGCCTGCCGTTTCTTCCGACTGCCGGTGCCGGTCTGGACCTGAGGGAGCGATTAGGAAGATTCCGTTCGGATTGAATCGAACACAGAGTCGTCGAGAAATGAACGATGCTCCTGCCCTTCATCATGGCGTGCGCATAGGCGAGCTCGAGCTGCCGGGGAATCTCTTCCTCGCGCCGGTGGCCGGTTATTCGGACGCCGCGTTCCGCTCGGTGTGCGTCGAGCAGGGTGCCGATCTTTGCTATACCGAGATGGTCAGCTCGGAAGCGCTTACGAGGGACCATCCCGCGACCAAGGAACTGCTGGCGAGGGCGAAGAACGAAAAGCTGTACGCCGTCCAGCTTTTCGGCTCCCGGCCCGAGACCCTGGCCAAGGCGGCGGTCCTCCTTCTGCCGTGGAAGCCCGCGGTGATCGACCTTAACTGCGGGTGCCCCGTTCCCAAGATCGTGCGCTCGGGCGCCGGCTCGGCCCTGATGCGGAGCCCCGAAACCATTCGAGACATAGTGAGCGCCATGCGATCTTCCTTGGCGGCGGCCGGGGCTTCCCGAATACCGGTGACCGTCAAGATCCGCACGGGCTGGGATTCTGAGAGCGTGAATTACCTCGAGGCCGCGCATGCGGCCGTGGAAGGCGGCGCCGCGGCCGTCACCCTCCATGCCCGGACCAGGGTGCAGGGCTATAGCGGCAGGGCGGACTGGTCTCGGATCGCCGAGCTCGCGAGCGCCTTCGACCTGCCCGTGTTCGGGTCGGGAGACGTGTTCCGGCCCGAGGACGCGGCCCGCATGTTGAGGGAGACGAAATGCGCCGGGGTCATGGTCGCTCGCGGCGCCATGGGAAACCCCTTCATTTTCCGGGAAGCTCGCGCCCTGCTCGGGGGAGACCCGATTCCGGGCGCGGGCGTCGCCGAGCGCGCGAGCATCGCCCGGAAGCATCTCGAACTCTCCACGAAATTTCTCGGAGAACGGCGTGCCTGCGTGGAGTTCCGCAAGCAATTCTGCTCCTACACGAAGGGCATGGCCTTCGGGGCCGAGCTGCGCTACGAGGCCGTCCGCTCCTCGAGCCTCGCGGAGTTCGGCTTATTGTTCGACCGCTGGGTCGCCATGGCCGGCGGCGCGGCCGAAGCCAGCGGCGCGGCCGGGCCACCTCCCGGGGCGAGGGATGAGTTCAGCGCTCAGGGCGAGGGCGATTTCTTGATGTAGTCCGCGATCTTCGCCGCAAGCTCGCGGCCGAGATCCCCCGGCGGCGAGCCGCCGGGGCGGCCGGTCACCGCAGTCAGCCACGGCGCCACGACCGACCGCTTAAGCTGAGGCCAGTCGCTGGGCAGCTCGGGCGGTGCGGACATCGCCGCGGCGGGAGGCAGATGCCCCACCAGCGCCGGATAGAAGAGAGGATAGACTTTCTCATCGACCGATCGGAGCGAGGAGAAGCCTCCGGCGATCCCGAAGAAACTTTCGAGGGCTCGGGCCCGCCGCTCGCTTTCGAGTATTTCGCGCTGGGATTTCTCCGTGAAAAACCACTTGAGGAAGGCTTCGGCGGCAGTCCTGCCGCCGCCCGAACGGAGAAGCCCGGCGAGCACGATCCGCACCGAGATCGGCACCGAGCCCGAGTGGGCGAACCAGCGATAATCCAGGGTGCGGCGCTTTTCCTCGGGGATGAGAAAGAAGCTGTCCGAGTCTACATAGGCGAAGAGGCTGCGTCCTGCGGATACGTATTGGTAGGCGGGAGTGAACAGATACTTGAACTGGAAATCGTCTTCGAGCGAGGAGGGGCCGTTGACCGAGGTCGTCCAAGCCCGGATGGCGGCGACCGCGGATCGAAGCCCTTGCTGGTTCCAGTCCAGGGGCAGGCCTTCGCGGAAGTCGGCCCCTGCCGCATCGACGGCAAGCGTGAGGAAGTCGCCGTCCCAGCGGGGCGAGAAGCCCATGCGGACATAGGCGGCGCCTTCGGTCCGATTGAAGGCTTTCGAGAGCCCCGCCATATCGTCCAGGCCGAGAAGGAAGTCGTTCTTGATTCCGCGAGTGCCGCGCGGAAAGATAATGGCCGGCAGGTTGAAGGAAACCGGTAGTAGAATCTGCCTGCCCCCGACCTTGCCGAAGGCGAGCAGCTCGTTATAGAAGACGGACGGATTGACGGCGAGCTCGCCGAAGAGATAATTCAGAGATAGAAAACGGCCACGGATGTCCCGACTTTTGAGGTAATGGCCGATCGCCAAAGCCGGCGGCGTTTCGGTCTGGCGGATGGCCGTGACGAGATCGGCTTTCCACTGGACCTCGACCAGGAATCGCTGCTGGGAATCGTTGAAGAGTTCGGCGCAGTATGCGATCTCCGGCACGTCGGTCCAGATCATGGCGGGTTTGGTGTCGACGAGCGAGCAGGAGCAGAGGGCCGATGCGCCTGCGCCGATCGCGATCGCCGCCGCTAGTACGGCTATCCGACGCGGCAGCGAAGGTCTGTTCATGGGGCAACGATATACGGAGGATCGAGGCGATGCAAGTCGCCAGACCGCCCGAGTTCGGGCACACCGAGGCTTCTCGATTCAATCGCCACGCCGACAGGTTGCGGGAGCGCCATGGCGAGCGAGTCTGGCGGGTGGGCGTGGACGGCGGTTTCTCCTGTCCGCACCGGATCGCCGGACGAGGAGCCGGCGGCTGCACGTACTGCGCACCTTCCGCGGGCGCGGCGACCTACCTCGGGGCCGGGGCCCGCGAAAATCTCGATAGCCAGATCGAGCGGGGCTTGTCGTTCCTGCGCCGCCGCTACGCCGCCCGCGCTTTTTTCCTGTACTTCCAGGCGTACTCGTCCACCAACGCCCCTCCGGAGCGTCTACGCGCCGTCTACGAGGAAGGCCTCGCCCATGGAGGCGGCGCCCTGTTCCGCGGACTCGTCGTTTCGACCCGACCCGACTGTGTGGATGAGGAAAAAGCCGAGCTTCTGGCCTCCTTTGCCGCCGGAGGCCTGGAAGTCTGGGTCGAGCTCGGATTGCAGAGCGCGCACGATCGCACGCTGGCGCGAATCAGGCGAGGGCACGACTTCGCCGCCTTCGAACGGGCGCGTCGCCGGCTGGAGTTGCCGGGATTGAGGACGGCGGCCCATCTCATCCTGGGGCTGCCGGGGGAATCCCGCTCGGACATGGTCGCCAGCGCCCGCGCCGCGGCGGAGCTCGGACTCGAGGGGGTCAAGTTCCACGATCTGCAGCTGGCCCGAGGCTCGGCCCTCGCGGCCGAATATCTGGCCGGCGAGATATCGCTGTGGGATCGGCGCTCTCTGCCTGCCGTGGTGGCGGACTGCCTCGAGGTCCTGCCGCCGGAATGCGAAGTGATACGATTGTGCGCCGACATGCCGGCCGGCGAGCGGCTGGCGCCGAGGTTCGTCGCGGACAAGACCAAGATGTACGAGGCAGTCGAGGCGGAACTCGTCTCGCGCGGGACGCGACAGGGCTCGGCTCGGGGCCGCGGCTGAACGGAGCCGCGCCGCGTTTATCGACGACGGAGCGGAGAATCGGTAGCGCAAGCGGCGATAGCTGCTGTATACTGACTGTGCAATGCAAGTGAAGAACCCCGAGATATTTTCGGTCATAGAGTCGATCGGCGATCACTATCGCACGAATATTTCCAATCGATTCACGCGCCGGGCGCTCTCCTCCATGACTCTCGATCCGGGGACCTGGAACCTCATCGAGGAGCTCACCGAGAAGGCGGAAAACTACCGCTACCAGGGCTACCATCTCGACGAGCTCTATTCCCAGATACTCGCCGCGGCCCGGTTCGTCTACCAGGCCAAGCGTCAGATACTTCCCAACCTGCGCTACCTCGCCTCGGGATCCGTCGGAAGCCGCATGGCCGAGACGGACACGGTTCTGCGCGAGATGGCGGTGAACAACTTCGGGCCCAATCTCAAGATACTCGCCGACAAGCTCAACGAGCTCTATGTGAAGGTCGCGGCCCTCGACAAGGAATCTGCGGGGCAAAAACCGGCCGTGTACACGACTATCACCGAGCTCCGCGAAATCGGACGATATTTGATCGAATGAGCCCCAGCTTGACAATCCATCGGTTTTCCCCTATCGTGGACTACCGTCGGCTTAGGTCGATGCCACAATTTTAGGAGCGGTGTCCGAGCGGTTTAAGGAGACGGTCTTGAAAACCGTTGTACCGTCAGGTACCGAGGGTTCGAATCCCTCCTGCTCCGCGAACGTGGGTATGAATGGAGAGGTGCGAGAGAGGCCGAATCGGGCTCCCTGCTAAGGAGTTGTACCCCTCAAGGGTACCGGGGGTTCGAATCCCCCCCTCTCCGGAGAATGCAAAGTTCCTTAGAAGCGAGAGGGGTATTCGAATTTCCCTCTCCGTTTACTCGAGGCTATAGCTCAGCTGGATAGAGCATCAGATTGCGGATCTGAAGGTCGGCGGTTCGAATCCACTTAGCCTCAATCGTCTATGGAGAGATGCGAGAGCGGTTGAATCGGGCGGTCTCGAAAACCGTTGAACCCGTAAGGGTTCCGGGGGTTCGAATCCCCCTCTCTCCGGTGAAGTGTGAGCCTTCGGCAGGCAGGGGATTCGAACCGAAGCCCGCGCCGACCGAGGGGAAAAGGTAAAAAGAAGCTTCTTGGAGAGATGACCGAGCGGCCGAAGGTGCACGATTGGAAGTCGTGTGTACTCGTAAGGGTACCGAGGGTTCAAATCCCTCTCTCTCCGCAAAGGACTTTCGAGCGCCCCAAGCCAGGCACTGCGCACGTAGCCGCCGCCCAAATCCGCCAGGTCCGGAAGGAAGCAACGGTAAGCGGTAGACGCGGTGATGCAGAGCGCCTGGCTTGGGGCGCTTGATTTTCCCGCCGCGGAATACCGCACCCCGGCCCAGCCTCGGTGAGCTTTACCCCCCGCCTTTCTTATGCTACGTTTCTGCCATGCCCTACGAGATAACCGCCACCCGCAAGAGGCCTCAGACCTTCGAAGAACTCGCGGGACAGGAATTCGTCTCCGCGACCCTCGAGGCGAGCCTGGAGAGCGGCCGCCTCGCCCACGCCTACCTTTTTTCGGGGCCTCGCGGTTGCGGCAAGACGAGCACGGCGCGCATCGTGGCCAAGGCGCTCAACTGCGAGCGGGGCCCCACGGCCAAGCCCTGCGGAACCTGCCGCTCCTGTGTCGAGATAGCGCGCGGCGCGAGCCTGGACGTCATCGAGATAGACGGCGCCTCCAACACCTCGGTGGACAATGTCAGACAGATCAAGGACGAGGTGCTGTTCCCTCCCAACGGGGGGCGCTACAAGATCTACATCATCGACGAGGTGCACATGCTCTCGAACAGCGCCTTCAACGCGCTGCTCAAGACCATCGAGGAACCGCCTCCCTACATCGTCTTCATCTTCGCCACCACCGAGCTCCACAAGGTCCCGGCGACCATAAAGAGCCGCTGCCAGCAGTTCGCGTTCCGGCTCATCTCCATAGACGTCATCAAGGACCTTCTGGCCAAGGCGGCCGAGGAGACGGGGCTCAAGGCGGAGGACGACGCCCTGCTCTGGATAGCCAAGGAATCGGGAGGCTCGCTGCGCGACGCCTACACGCTCTTCGATCAGGTGAGCTCCTTCTCCGAGGGGAGCCTGAGCGCGGCCCTCATCCGCGACAAGCTCGGCCTCGTGGGCATGGACGCGTTGAACGAACTGTTCCGCTTCTGCGCCTCCGGCGAGGGCGGTTCGGCTTTGGGCGCCCTCGACGGCATCCTCGAGCGCGGAGTCTCGGTCGAGCAATGCACCGTCGACGCCGTGGAATATTTCCGTTCGCTGCTCCTGCTCAAGCACGGCATCGTCAAACCCGGTCTGCTCGGTTCGCCGCCCTCGGCCTTCGATGCTCGGGTCCTGGAAGCACTGTCCTCCGAACGCCTTGAGCGCGCCCTGGCGCTTCTGCTCGATCTGTATCGCAATCTGCGCTTCACCGTAGACCAGCGTTTCGAGCTCGAGCTGGCCGTGGCGAGGCTGGCCAGGTTGTCCGAATATGTCTCGCCGGGCGAGCTGGCCGCGACGGTCGCCGATCTGCGGCGCCGCCTCGCCGGTGGCGGCATTCCCGGAGGAAGCCTCCCCGGAGGCGGGTTCGCGTCAGGCGACCATGTCGGAGGCGGTCTCGCGCCCGGCGGCCTCGCCGAAAATAACGGCGCCGAAACCACCGGCGGGCGCGCCGCCGAGCAAAAAAAAAAGCCTGAGCTGAATCCGGCATTGATGGAGGCCTTCGGAAGCCTCGCCGCGGCCACGGGGGCGGCCAGGCCCGAGTCGTTCTCCGCTTCCAAGCCTCCGAGCGTCGAGGCCAGGCCTCCGGTTGCCGATGCCGGACCGGCGCTTGCCGATGCCGAACCGACGAGGAACGATACCAATCCGGCCCCGGCCTCGGCCCCGGGCTCGGGCTCGGGCGCCGCGGGCGCCACAGTCGTCGCGGGCGCTGCGGTCGCACAGGAGACTGTATCTATGGAGGGCCTTCGGTCAGCGGTCATCGAGGCTTTGGGGCGTTCGAGCCCACTCCTGAAGACCGGGCTCTCGGCCTCTCTTCCCTGGCGCGGCGAGGGAGAGCGTCTGGTCATTCCTTTCCGTTCCGGGATGGAAGAGACCGTGGTGCGGAGCAGCCTTTCGAGCATCGCGGCGAAGGCCGCGGAGATCGGGGGGCGCCAGTTCAAGGTCGAGCTGCGCGTGGAAGCCGCGGCGCCGTCCGGGCACGACGCGGCAAAGACCGAGACTCGCGATGGACAGAGTGCGGTGGACGTAGTGGAACGCGTTTTCCGCGGAACGCTTCTTCCCCCGCGGCGACAACACGAAGGAGAGCACGATGAACCTATCTGACATGATGGAAATGCTGCGCAATCCCCAGGCGATGCAGGCGAGGATGGGCGAGTTCCGGGACCGCACCGCCCGGATCGAGGCCACGGGCAGTTCGGGCGGGGGCATGGTGCGCATTACGCTCAACGGGTCGCTCGACATGCTCTCCTGCGTGATAAGCCCCGAGGCCGTGGAGAGCGGCGACATCCCGCTTCTGCAGGATCTTGTGCGCGCGGCGTACAACGACGCAGCGGGGAAGGTCAAGGAATCGATCCAACGGGAGCTGACGTCGGGCATGGACGGAATGCCTTTCCCTCCGGGCATGCTCGGGGGGCTTGGTTGAAGGCGCTCGAGGAGTTCGTCAGTCTTCTAACCCGCCTTCCGGGCATCGGCCGCAAGAGCGCGTTGCGTGTCGCCTATCATCTTTTGCGCACGGACCGCGCCTTCGCCCAGGCTTTGGCCGAGCGCATAGCCGGCCTGCAGGATGCCATCGTCTTCTGCTCGATATGCGGCTCCTACACCGAGACCGATCCCTGCCCGGTCTGCTCGTCGCCCGCGCGCGACCGCTCCGTGATCTGCGCGGTCGAGCAGCCCCAGGATGTCGTGACCATCGAGGGTTCGAGGGAATATCGGGGCCTCTACCATGTGCTCGGCGGCCTCATATCGCCGCTCGACGGGGTCGGCCCGGAGGACCTCAAGATCCAGAGTCTCATCGCGAGGATCCGCGAGGGAGGCGTGGCCGAAGTCGTCGTGGCCACGAATCCGACGGTAGAGGGCGATACGACGGCGCTCTACCTGAAACGGCTCCTCGAAGCCACCGGGGTGTCGGTGACGAGGCTCGCCACGGGCATGCCCGTGGGCGGCGACCTCGAATACGCGGATCGACTGACGCTGGCGCGGTCCTTCCGCGGCAGGACCAAGCTTTAGCCGCGGCCGTCCGGCATCGGAACCATGAGGCCGGGATTGGCCTTTTCCGGCTATACTGATGCGAGTTCCGGACGCCGATATTCTCGATAAGCGAGACTCTTTCGAAAGCGGCCGGCTTTTGAAACTGGCTCAAGAACAATCCGGGAGCCGACAGCAATGCTCAACCCGTCTTCGAACTCGAAAGCCTCGATCTATCTCGGCGCCCTTTTGGGTCTCTGCGCGACATATGTCGTGCTCGCCCTCGCCTCGACGGGCATGGGCCCCTCCGCTCCGGCTATTCTTTCGAGCCTCGGATGGCCGCTGATGAACGCGTTCTCCTGGGCCTCGCTCTTCGTCCCGGCCTGGTTCGCCTTCGCTTCCGTGCTGGCCTTCTTGCCCGGCTGGAGGCCGGGGGCCACGGCGGCTCTCGCGGGCTCGGTGCTGCCGTTCGTGCCGGTGGCCGTCTTCGCCCGCCTCTCGGCGGACCCGGCGCGCTTCACGGCCGAGGCGCCCTTCCTGGATGCGGCGGGGCTTCCGGCCGCAGGGGCGATGTGCGCCGCCGCCTCGCTGTTGCTTGCCGCCCTGGTCGTGCGCATAGCCCTCTGGGCATCGAGAAGGACGAGGGTGAAAAAGGAGTTCGGAGTCCGACCGGGGCTTTTGCCCGCCCCCCGCTCTCGCCGCGACTCGATGGCGCTCGACTGGTCGGAGGACCTGGCGAATGGCGATGTCCCGGCTGCGTCGGAACCCAGTGTCGCGGGGCGCCTCCATGCCGAAGACGCCGCTTCCGATGTCTTCGACTTCGAGGTGCCGCGGCTTCCACCTCTGCCTCCCCTGCATTCGCTCGGCGGATTTCCCTCCGGGGCGGTACGCGAGGTGTCCGCGCCGCGTGGAGTGTCCGCGCCGCGAGATGAGCTCCGGAGCGCCGACGAGGCGCCCGGTCGCCTCGTAGCCGCGACCGGGCAATCGGAAAGCGAGGTCGCGGAGGAGGTCGAGGGAGTCCCTTTGGTCGCCGAAGGGGAGGATATGCCGTCGCGCGCGCTTCGCGACGAATCGGGCCCGGTTTCCGAACTCGATCCGAGTCCCCTGCCGGCTCCCGCTCGGGGCGGCTCCGCGGCCGCGGACCCGCCCCCGACGGCCGCCTCGCTCGCGGTCGCGCGACCGATCGAGTTCACCTCGGTGCCGCCCCAGAACGCGCCATCCCACTCTCCGGAGGGCGGCGTCGACGAGGCCGCCAAGGCCGCGGCCCTCGAGCGCATCCTGGCGAGGCGCGAGGCCGAGCGCAAGGACAAGCCCTACGCGGTGCCGGTGGACGGCATCCTCAGCCTCTATCCCGACGGCCAGTACTGGATCATCGACGAGAAGACGCGCCATTCTGCCGAGGTGCTGCGGGACACCTTGGCCGAGTTCAAGATCGAGGCCGAGGTCACGGGCATCCGCAAGGGGCCGGTGATCACGATGTTCGAGATACTGCCGGCTCCGGGCGTGAAGCTCTCGAAGATCGCGGGCCTGGCCGACAACATCGGCCTGCGCCTCGCCGCCTCGAGCGTGCGCATCGTCGCGCCCATTCCGGGCAAGCACGCGGTCGGCATCGAGGTGCCCAACGAGCGCCGCTCCATCGTCTCGCTGCGGGAGATCGTGGAGAACGAGTCCTTCAAGGCCACGAAGATGGAATTGCCCGTCATCCTCGGCAAGGACATCGCGGGCGAGGTGCAGTTCATCGACCTGACGCAGACGCCGCACCTCTTGATCGCCGGCGCCACCGGCTCGGGCAAGTCGGTCTGCGTCAACTCCATCATCCTTTCGATCCTGTACAAGCGTTCGCCCCAGGAGGTGCGGCTTCTCCTCATCGATCCCAAGATCGTCGAGCTCAAGCTCTACAACGACATTCCCCACCTCCTCACGCCGGTCGTGACGGAGCCCAAGCGCGCCTTCCAGGCCCTGCAGTACTGCATCTGCGAGATGGAGCGGCGCTACAGCCTCCTCGACCGCGTCGGCGTGCGCGACGTGAAGAGCTACAACCGCAAGGTCCGCGAGAAGCACCTGGCGATCGAGCGCCTGCCCTATTTGGTCGTCATCATCGACGAGTTCGCCGACCTCATGGCCACCACGGGCAAGGAGCTGGAGTCGACCCTCGCGCGGCTCGCGGCCATGTCTCGCGCCGTGGGCATCCACCTCGTGCTGGCCACCCAGCGGCCTTCCATCGACGTCATCACGGGTCTCATCAAGGCCAACATCCCGAGCCGCATCGCCTTCATGGTCGCCTCGAAGTTCGACAGCCGCATCATCATCGACATGGTGGGCGCCGAGAAGCTGCTCGGCCGCGGCGACATGCTCTTCGCGAGCGCCTGGGATCCCTTCCCGGTGCGCATGCAGGGCGCCTTCGTCTCCGAGGAGGAGGTCGAGAGGGCGGTGGAGTACGTGAAGACCCTCGGCGAGCCCGAGTACATCGACGACGAGATTTTCATCGACGAGGACGAGGACGAGGAGCCCTCGCTCTTCGCCGACGAGGACGACGATCCGCTCTACGAGAAGGCGCTCGAGATCGTGCTCCAGCAGGGCAAGGCGAGCGCTTCGTTCATCCAGCGGCGGCTCAAGATCGGCTACAACCGCGCCTCGCGCCTCGTCGAGCTCATGGAGGAGAAGGGCATCGTCGGACCCGCCAAGGGCTCGAAGCCCCGCGACCTCGTGCGCAACCCCGAGATTCTCGGCCGCATCGACGCACGCGCCGATCAGGACCCGGCTGCCGCGCGGCTGCGACGGGAGGGCGCTCGCCCGAGTCTCATGCCCGACGCGGAGACGGTCCCCGGCCAGCGGGTGACGGGACAGGACGAGGACGACGCGTCATAACCCCTTCATGGGCGGAAAGGGCGGGGACATGCAAAGCAGTCAGGCCGCTCGAAGATTCGCGAGTCGTTCGATCAGCGCGAAGTCTTTCGCGCCGTAGGCGGCGATGAGCTCGTCCTTCTCCGATTCAGACATCGCCCGGATATCGGGTAACAGCAGTTTCGGCGCATGCATGAGCGACGGGTATATTCGATCGATGGTCCTATACCAGTGTTCCGAATTCACATAAGTTCCGTCTCTCTCCGACCAGATTACGCCGGCGGCCGAGTAGTGGCGCTCGGGAGCAGGTAAAATCCCCCGACCGAAATGGATAGCATGGAACCGCAGGAAATGGTATCACGAGGGCTGGAGGACGGGGCATGCGCAGGATTGGCATTATCGGCGGCGGGCAGCTGGGTCGCATGGCGATCGAGGAGGCGAGGAAGTATCTCGCGCGGATCGAAGTGCTGACGCCCGAGTATCCCTCGCCTGCGGCCGAGATCGCGGATGCCTCGTATGTGGGCGATCTCATGTCCTTCGAGGACGTGCTCGAGCTCGCGGACAGGGTCGATGTCCTCTCCTACGAGATCGAGCATGTCAACGTCGAGGCCCTGCGGGAGGCCGAGCGGCGCGGGAAGACGGTCCTGCCTTCAGCGGGAGTGCTCGCCCTCATTCAGGACAAGGCCGAGCAGAAGCGCATGCTCGAGGCCTACGGCCTGCCGACGGCGCCTTGGGCCCCGGTGGGCGAGGAGGGCCTCGCCGCGGCGGCGGCGGCGGTGGGCGGCTTCCCGGTCGTGCAGAAGAGCTGCCGCGGCGGCTACGACGGCCGCGGCGTGGCCCCGCTCGCCGACGCGCGTTCGGCGGCCGCCCTCGCCGGTCCGAGCTTCGTCGAGCGGCGCATCGATTTCGTCAAGGAACTGGCGGTCGTCGTCGCGCGCGGCGGCGACGGCTCGACGGCGATCTACCCCTGCGTCGAAATGGTCTTCGATCCCCGGGTGAATCTCTGCGACTCGGTGCTCGCCCCGGCCGACATCGACCCCGCGCTGCGCCTCCGCGCCGAAGAGCTGGCCCTGGCCTGCATCCGCGCCCTCGAAGAGGACTCGCTGCGCTTCGGCTCGCCGCGCGGCGGGGCCGCGGGAGTGTTCGCGGTTGAGATGTTCCTGACCGCCTCCGGCGAGATCCTCGTCAACGAGATCGCGCCCCGGCCGCACAATTCGGGGCACTTCAGCATCGAGGCCTGCGCCTCGAGCCAGTTCGACCAGTATGTCCGCATCCTGCTCGGACTGCCCCTCGGAAGCGCCGAGCTGCTCGCGCCCGCGATGATGGTCAACCTCCTCGGCGAGGCGGGCGAGGCGGGCGCTCCCGAGTACCTCGGCCTCGAGCGCGCCCTCGCGGTGCCGGGGGTGGGCCTGCACCTCTACGGCAAACGCGAGCTGCGGCCCTTCCGCAAGATGGGGCACCTGACGGCCATCGGTCGGAGCGCGGCCGAGGCGGGCTCTCGAGCCGAGCAGGCGCGCTCGGCCGTCAGGATCGTCGCGGCCTCGGACGCCGGCGTGGTATAGTCGGAGCATGAGCGACTTTCCGAAGTTGAGTTTCGATGCCGAGCTCGCCGCCGCGCCCCTGTGCATCGCCCTCGTCGTCGGCAGGGCTCTGCCCTCCTGCCCTCCGACCGAGCGGCCGGCGCCCGAGCTCGCGGCCCTGCTTGAGCGCGTGCGCGAACGCGGGGAAGCCTGGCTTCCCGAAGCGCGGAAGAAGGCGGTGCGGGACATGCTTCGCCACGGGAGCTACAAGCCCGCCGGTCGGGCCAAGCCTTCGAGCGAGTACCTGCTTGCCGCCGCCCTGGACGGCGGCTTTCCCCTCGTGAACGGCCCGGTCGACGCCTGCAACGCGGCGAGCCTCGAGTTCGGCTACCCCGCGAGCGTCTTCGACCTCGCGAAGATCGGCGAGGAGCTGCTGCTCTCCCGCGGCCGCGCCGGCGAGTCCTATGTCTTCAATCCTTCGGGTCAGAGCATCGACCTCGGGGACCTGCTTCTCGTGCGCCGCCGCCTCGGCGACGGCAGTCTGGAAGCCTGCGGCAATCCGGTGAAGGATGCGATGGCGACCAAGGTCTTCGAGGACTGCAGGGACGTGGCGGCCGTCGTCTACGCTCCGGCCTCGGAGCCGCGCGAGGCGGTCGAGGCCTGCGCCGAGCGCTTCGCCGCTTTTCTGCGGACCTTCGCCGGAGCCCGGATGGCCGGCGGCCTCGTCCTGGAGCCCTGAGCCGGAATGCCGGCCGCGAGCGTTCCGGGCGGCCGTTGCGGAGGCGGCGCTCAGGCGTCCCGGTCGCCGAAGAGATTGTCGACCATCGCGTCGATCTCCTCCTGCGGAATGTCGGACTTGCGTTCGTAGGCGAGTTCCTCGTTGGCGAGTCGCAGCTTTCGAAGCAGGCTGAAGATGATGGTCAGGAGAAACTTGTTGCCGGCTTCGGCGTGCCTCTTGAGGAAGTGCGCGAGTTCCTTGCGGTGGACTCTGAGCACCGAGGCCGACGAGAGCGCGGTGACGGTCGCCGTGCGTCTGACGCTCATGAAGATGCCCGCCTCGCCGAAGACGTCTCCGGGGCCGAGCGAGTTGACGTAGATCTGCTTGTCTTCCTTGTCCTCGTGCACGGTGACGCTCACCGTGCCCTCGATGATGCCGTAGAAATGGGGGCTGATTTCCCCCTCCTCGACGATGACCTCGCCCTCTTCGATGCGAAGCACTTCCGACACCGAGAGAAGATCGACGATCTCCCCATCCGACAGGAATCTGAAGGATACGATTTTCCGGATCGGCTCGATCAGGGACATTTTCTCGGCGAACTCGATCATCTATGCCTCCTCGCTTCCGCGAGTATATGCGCCGCCGGGGCCGCGCGCGAGCGATTTTTTCTTCGAGATTCCCGGTTTCGCCGTCGGGCGCCGGTCCTTTTACGGCGTCGCCTGCCGCGCGGTCGCCGTTGCGGCGCCCGGCCGATCGCGGTCCGGCTCTGCCGCCGTCGTTGCGACGCCGGAGGCATTCGTCGTACAATCCCCTATGCGCGAATTCGGCGAACGGCCCCTCGTGGGCATCATCATGGGCTCGGATTCCGACCTCCCGGTCATGCGCGAGGCCGCGCGGGTCCTCGGCGAGCTCGGGGTGAACTGCGAGACGACCATCGTCTCCGCACACCGCAGCCCGGCGCGGCTCGTCGACTACGCGCGCGGCGCGGCCTCGCGCGGCCTCGAGGTCATCATCGCGGGAGCGGGCGGCGCCGCCCACCTCCCGGGCATGACCGCGAGCATGACCGTCCTGCCGGTCATCGGCGTCCCGGTCCGCACGAAGACCCTCGACGGCCTGGACAGCCTGCTTTCCATAGTGCAGATGCCCGCGGGCATCCCGGTGGCGACCGTCGCCGTGGACGGCGCCCGCAACGCCGGCCTCCTGGCGGCCCGCATCCTGGCCGTCTCGCGGCCGGAGCTCGGCAAGGCCTTGATCGATTTCGCCGCTCGGCTGGAATCGGAGGTGCTGGCCAAGGCGGCGCGGCTGGAGGAGCTCGGGGCCGAGGGCTACGACGAGGGCCCGGTCTCCGGCCGCTAAGCCCGGATTGCCGAAGGCCGCCCGCTCGGCGTAGGATTCCAACCACATGGAAATCCTTTCCCCTTCGGACGCCAACCTGCGCAGGGCCGGGGCCTGCCTAGCCGCGGGAGGGATCGTGGGCCTGCCCACCGAGACGGTCTACGGTCTGGGGGCGGACGCTTTCAACACGCGCGCGGTGGCCCGCGTCTTCGAGGCGAAGGCGCGCCCGAGCTTCGACCCCCTCATCGTGCACATAGCCTCGCTCGACCAGGTCGAGACCGTGGCCCAGGGGGGCGGTCGCGTCGCGCGCACGCTCATGGAGCGGCTCTGGCCGGGCCCGCTCACCCTCATCCTGCCCCGCCGGCCCGAGGTGCCCGACCTGGTCACGAGCGGACTGCCCACCGTGGCGGTGCGCCTGCCCGCCCATCCCCTGGCCCGCGCGATCATCGCCTATTCGGGGACGGCGGTCGCCGCCCCCAGCGCCAATCCCTTCGGCTATCTCTCGCCCACCCGCGCCGAGCACGTCGCGCGCCTGCTCGGCGACAAGGTGGATCTCATCGTCGACGGAGGGCCCTGCGGCGTCGGGGTCGAGTCGACGGTCCTCGACGTGACGGTCGACCCGCCCGTCGTGCTGCGCCCGGGCGGGATGGCCGTCGAGGCGATAGAAGAACTGATAGGCCGGGTGCGGCTGGGCGGCACGGGGAGCGCGCCTCCCGTGCCGGTCAGTCCGGGGCAGCTGGACAGCCACTACGCCCCGCGCACGCCGCTGTTCCTGTTCCGCGAGGGCGAGCTCGCGGAGCGCCGGGTCGAGGCGGTCGCGAGGGGCCGCGGCGCGGGTCGAGCGGCGGCCCTCCTCTTCGACGAGGCGGCGCGTCGGAGGCTCGGCGCCGCGGCCGCCGGCTTCGCCGAGATCAGGGTGCTTTCCCCCTCCGGCGACACCGTGGAGGCGGCCGCCGAGCTCTTCGCCCGGCTCCACGAGCTCGACGCCCTGGGCCTCGACTCCATCTGGGCCGAGCGCGCCCCCGACCGTTCCCTCGGGCGGGCCATCAACGACCGGCTCCACAAGGCTTCGGTCAAATGAGCCGCCCGAATCGTCGAAGTGATCGATTATAAACAGAAGCGGCTCAACACCGGGCTTCCTCCCTCCGATATTGGGAACGGAGGATGGAGCCATGGTGGGAGCTGTCGCAAGCGGCTATTTGCCACTGTCGTTCGTCTATGCGGCGCGCTACGGCGGGCAGGATAGAATCACCGTCCCTGTGCTGCCGAGTCAGGCGCTCTATGCCAATTTCCAGCATATCCTCGGCGTGCCGGCCCCGAAGGGCGCCGCGACCTACGGGATAGACCGGCTGCAGATACTCGAGGTGCTCTTGGACCAGCTCGAGCGAGCCGCGAATCGGCCGGCGGCGGCGCGGGAAGCGCCCGCGAATCTCGACGCGAGCCGCATCGACGCCCTCATCGGGAAGTACGGCGGCGAGCTGCACGATCTGGCCGCGGCCCCGGCACGACCCTACGCGCCGGCGCCGACCCTGGCCCCCGGCGCTATCTTCTCGGTCGCCGCCTAGCGGGTTCGGAATGCTCGAAGCCTTTCAGAAGCCCGCCTGAGCATCAGGGGCCGGAGAGCGCGCTTCCTCCCTGCTGGAGCCAGGCCGGCTCCCCGTCGATGATCTCCTCCGTCATCGTAGCCGCCGGAATCCCGTAATACAGCTCGCCGTACATGACCGCGGCCTGGAGAATGTTGCGGCCGTACTGTCTCGTCTCCTCGATGCCCAGAACCTCCAGCTTGAGGTCGTCGGGCAGGTCGTGCAGATCCGCGAGCCATTGCCGGAGCCGTCCCCTGCCGGCGTTGTAGGCCCACATGGCCCGCAGGGGCCGGCCCGTCTCGGAGAGCAGGTCGGAGAAGTAGACGATGCCGAAATGCAGGTTGTCCCGCGGAGAGCGCAGGTCGTAGTGCTGGATGCCCAGGGCTCGCGCTATGTCCGCCGCGGTGGACGGCATGAGCTGGGCCAGTCCGATCGCGCCGGCGTCGGAGCGGGCGTCGGCCCAAAAGAAACTCTCCGAGCGAAGCAGTCCGAGCAGGATGGGTTCGGGCGGCGTGAGACGATAGTGCACGGAGCGGATATCGGAGAGGTAGGGCCGGGGATAGAGGAGCTCGTAGTCGGAGCGGCGCGGGTCCCAGTCCGAGCGTGCCATCAGGGCTCCGATGAGCCGCATCGACACGTCGGGTCGGCCGGCCTGGGCGAGAAAGGCGGAGAGCCTCCGCAGGGACTCTCCGTCCAGCGAGCCGAGGCGGTCCATGGCCTCGGGGTAGACCAGGCCGGCGAGATCGTAGCGGACGAAGCCTTCGAGGAAGCTCTCCAGGGGATCCCGCTCGGCCGGCTCCGGCGGAGCGGGGCGAGCGGGCGGCAGGAGGGCGGGCTCCTCGCCGAGGCGCCAGGCCGATAGCGCCCGGTAATGGAGGGGAGCGGCGGCATCGTTCATGATGGCGCGGTAGGCGTCGACCGCGTAGGAGCGCGGCAGGGGCTCGGGCGCGAGGTCCGCTCTCCCCCGGAGGATGTTCCGGGTCCGAGCCGAGGGGTAGAGCCCGAGTTCGAGGGCGCGGGCGGCCACGTAGGCGCAGCGGGCGGCCATGACGGGGTCCGTCTCGGAGGCCTTGCTCGCCGCCAGGCTTTCGACGACCTCCCAGTCGCGGGCCTTCATCGCGTCGAAAAGGAGGGATTTTGCCAGGTCCGAAAAGCGCCCGGGGTCGTACCACGAGGCCGAGGCCTTCTCCAGGGCCTTGAGCCGAGCGCGCCGTTGGAGGGCCTGGAGAGCCGATTCCTTCAGCCTCCGGTATCGGAGGATCGGCACCCTGGAAGCGCAATCGATGCCGTACCAGCGCGCGGCGTCGGAGTCCGAGTGCGAGGGAGCCTCGTCGGCGAGCTTGTCGAAGAGCGATTCGGCCTCCTTCCAGCGTTCGAGGGCGCGGTAGAACCGAGCGCGGTAGAAGGCGGCGGTCCAGGCCACGCGTTCGGTGCGGCCGGTGAGGGCTGTGTCGCCGAGAGCGGCCGCTCGTTGTCGGGCCGCGTCCTCGAGGGCCGCGAAGCGGTCGATTCCCTCGCGGGACTCGCCCGAATAGAGGAAGGCCTTTCCCGCGTCGGCCACGAGCTCGGGCGAGGCCTTGGGCGAGAAGACGAGGCCGGGGGCGCGGACGGCCTCGTGGTAGGCGATGCCGTAGTTGCGCTCGGCCACGTCGATCCGCATGCGCGCCACGCTGCGCTCGGCGGCCGAAAACCGCTTGGTGGGGGGCTCGACGGCTTCTATGAAGTCGAGGGCCTTGGAGATCCATTCGCTCGAAGGTCGCTCGAGGATGATGGAGCGCAGGGGCGCGGCCCAGCCGGGATTTCCGAGTCGCTGGCCGGCAGTCCCCTCGAAGTAGAGCAGGGCGTCGGCGTCGTCGGCGGTTTCGGCCGGAAAGGCCGCCCTGAGCTCAGCTATCGCGGCGAGCAGCTCGGCGTTCCGCCCCAGACCGTCGAGAGCGTCGAGATAGCTTCGGTCTATCAAATAGTCGGAGCCCATCGAAGCGTGATAGGCCTCGTCGAAGGCGGCCAGATCCTTCCAGGCCTGGGGGATGCCCGCTTCGCCGTCGCTTTTCAGGAGGCCGGCGAGCTCGTGGCCGGCCTCTTTCCGGATAAGCCCTCCGTTGCGCTCGTAGGCGAGGCGAAAGAGGAGCCGCACCCGCTCGGAGGCGGCGTCGAGGGAAGGGGTGCCCAAATCCGCAGGCGCCGTGCTCCCCGCGTCGGCCGAGGCTATGATCGCGGCGCCTTTGGCCGAGGCGGGCCCCGAAGGGCGGTTTTCGATCCAGCGCGCCAGGTAATAGTAGGAAGCGGGGCCGTAATCGCCTACCTCATCGAGCTGAGCCCGATCGATGGCGACTATGGGGGAGGGATCGTCGGAGGCGAGGGCCGCCTTGAAGCGCGATTCCGGCATGCCGAAGACCAGTTGTTCCTGGCAGGAGGCGAGGAGGAGAGGCGCGGCCGCGAAGGCGGCTGCCAGGAGTGCGCATCTCAGCCGGCGAGGGGCGGGGATGCGGCGGGGATGCGACGGCTTCGACGTATGCGGCTCGGGTACTCTCATAGGGTATCCGAGCCTATCATTTTATCGAGGCGGTATCCATATCGTGCGGCCCGCGATGATGAGATCGGGATTCCTGATCTTGTTGACGCGGGCTATCTTGGCGAAATACCAGGGGTTGCGATAAAAGGCGTAGGACAGGTTCCAGAGCGTATCGCCCCACTTGATGCGATAGTTCATGCCAGGACGCTTACCGGCGGCGACCTTGGCCGCGGGTTTGACCGCGGGCTTGGGGGCCGGGGCGACGGGGGCGGCCGCCTGCGGTGTTTCGGCCGGAGCCGTTGGCGCAGGAGGCTGGACGGCGGGTGCGGGGAGGGGAGGCGGCGCTGGAACCGCCGCCTGGGCTGTCGGGGCGGCGCCGCTTCCCGTGGCGATCCGGTACACGAGATAGGCTCCGCCGAGGCAGAGGATGATCGCGGCGAGTATGGCCAGGAGAAGCAGGACGGGATGGCGCTTGCGGCGCGGCTCCTCCTCCGGCGGCGGTTCCTCGTCGATGAGGAGCCGCACGGCTTCCTCTTCCGAGGGTAGTTCGTCGGTGGCCCGGAACTCCTCGTCCGTAAAGGCCGAGGTTCCTCCGCTCAAGCTCGACGAGCCGAACTCGAAATCGGGAATTTCGTACTTCTGCTCCTCGGAGAGCTCTTTGAGCGAAATATCGAGGCTCTGGCTCGCATGGGTGGAACTCTCTTCGGCATAGGCGCTCAAGGTGCCGTCGGCCGCGAGGCCGATATCCACCCTGATGTCCGGCTCGCCCTTCGCCATGGACGGAATGTCCTCCACGACGAGGCTGCCGATGTACTCGGCGCCGACTACCGTTTCGCCGGAACCTCGGTACAGATCGATCTGGACGCTTCTCTGGCTGTCCTGCACCGTGGTCACGATGAGCCGTTTCCGCGCGACGGAGCCGTCCTCGAGCACGGGATAGAATTTTCCGTTGGCGAGCTTGATACCGATTTTGTCCATGGTCATCGCGCCTTCCGGTTCGGAGAGTGTGGCGGGGGCGGTCCGATCGGCCGCCTCGGCCCATCCTCAATTGTAGCTCCCGCGCGGGATATATCAACTCCTGGCGAGGGCTACCAGACTCGAGGCATGCTGATCGTAGGGGGAGGCGCCGAGGTTTCCGTACAGTTCCACGTCCGAGAAGCCGGCGGCGAGGAGGGCCGCCCTGAGTTCCGTGGCCGAATAGAGCCTCAGGACGAAGGAACGGTCGACCGTCTCTCTGGGGCCGGCGGGACTCAGGGGATTTTCGCGGGAGAGTATCCAGCGATTCCGCAGACCTTCCCAGGGCCCGACGACCTCGTACTCGGTCCTGACCGTCCAGCCCGAGCGCTCGAAGGTTTCGCCGTCGATGAAGTCGCGCGCCGCCGTCTCCTTGCCGTTCGTCTCCAGGACGAGGGCCCCGCCGGGACGCAGCGACCTGCGGATGTTGCGCAGGGCGGCCAGGTCCTCCTCCGGGCTCGGGAAGTAGCCGAAGCTGGTGTACAGGTTGATCGCCAGATCGAAGCTTCCGGGGCGGACGAAGCTGCGGATGTCGGCCCGGCAAAACTCCAGGGGCAGCTCGAGCCCCGCGGCGCTCTCTCGGGCCGCTTCCAGGTAGGTTTCGGTGATGTCGACGCCCGTGACCCGATAGCCGCGCGCGGCGAGCTCGATGCTGTGGCGTCCCGGGCCGCAGCAGGAGTCGAGCACGGCCGCCCCGGCTTCGAGCCCGACAAGCCGCTCGAGCGCGTCGACGACGGCGGGGACCTCGGCCCAGCGTTCCTCGTCGAACATGAGCGGCGCGTAGGCCGCCCAGAAGCTGTCGTCTTCGAACCAGTCCCCGCTCACAGCGCTCCGTGGTCCACCACGAGCGACATCGCGTAGCTCAAGAGCTCGAGGTCGAGTTCATCCTGGGCGATCACGAAGGCTTCCCGGATGTCGGCCCATTCCTCGGGCGAGAAGGGAGTGCCGTCGTAGTCCATGAGAAGGATGCTTCCCACGCCCGAGAGCCAGGTCGTGGCGCGCTCGGGCGAGCGCGGCCAGGCTTCGAGGAAGGAGGCGAACAGCGCGGCCTTGGTCTCGTCCGCGACCTTGGGGAAATGCCGGAAGAAGAAATCGCGCAACGACTCGGATTTGAGGACTCCCGAGGGGGTTCGCGAGCGCTTGAGCGCCTGATCCAGGTCGGTCCTGAACTTGTCGGTGGGCTGCATGCCGAAAAGTATAGCGGACCGTCCCCCCGCGCGTCTCCCGCCTCTTTAGCGATAGAGCGTAAAAAGGATGACCAGGGCGTCGTAGATCGCGTGGCCCAGCGCTATCTCGTGGATATCGCCGCTCCGATGCCAGCGCCAGGCGAACCAGAGGCCGAGCAAGGTTCCGAGCGCCAGGCCGAGAGGTCCCTGGAGCCCGTGGGCGCTCCCGAACAGGAGGCTCGAAGCCAGCAGCGCCCAGGGCGCGGGGAAGCCCGCCTGCCTCAGCCTGCGGATGAGGAAGGCGCGGAAAAACAGTTCCTCGCTGTAGCCGACGGAAAGCGAGGAGACGAGGATGACGAGGACGACGGCGGCCGTCGGGGCCGAGGGATGCCTGGCCGCCCCGAGCAGGGGGTTGGTCAATCCCAGGGAACCCAGGGCGAGGGAGGGCAGGGCCACCAGGGCGAGCGCTCCCAAGGCCACCATGACGCCGCGAGCGAGGTCTTGAGTCCGCAGGCGGCTCAGGCCGAAGGCCGCCGGGCCCTCGGCGCGGCTCATCATGTAGAGCACGAGCAGGGCCTTGGGCAGGGTGTCGGCCACAAGCAGGAGGTGAAAGCCTATCCGTCCGAGCGAGCGCCCCAGGGAGCCGGGATCGGCCGGAAGAAACGCCGCGAGGTAGAACGCGGCGAAGAGCAGCGCGGCTTCGAGCAGGGGATGCGAGGGCGCTCCAAGGGGGCGGATGCCCAGGAAGGGCGGCCCGGAGGCGGGGCTTTCCGAACCGCTCCTCTCCATCGGGTCGCCGCCGGAGCCCATCGCGGGGCCCTCGCCTAGGTCGCCTTGTCCTGACTGCACGGAGCCTCCCTCCTGATCCGGTACCCTCGGCCATGGCCGGTTTTGACGCGGGGCACCGCTATAGTATACTAGAAGCGTGCCGCGCGGCGGCCCTACACTGGAGATCGGATGTGCGTTAGATGATCCTGCTTCTCCTTCTCGGCCTGCTCGTTCTCATTCTGCTGGCGGTGGTGCTCACCCTGTCCATGCGGGGGGCGAAGCGGTATTCGTGGCTGGAGTATTATCTCAAGGCGCGAGAGTCGGGACTCTCCTTCAGCGAAGCCGGCGCCCTG
>JAJXZP010000029.1 GCA_021779995.1 bacterium
GCTCATTCGACCCAGGGCCTAGTATAGGGGCGAACGGAGGCGTTTGCAAGGCGAAATGCCCGCCCCTGTCCTCCCGGCGCCGACCGATGGCGCCGCTCTTCGGTTCGTGGTATACCGGGAAGCGATGGATTCGGAAAAAGCGGGCGATTTCGTCGAGACCTTTCTGTCCGATCCCGAGATCGCCCCCTGCATCGCGCACGTCCAGCGCATCGAGGCTCGGCCGGCTCGCTGGGCGGATATGCCGACCGATCTCGACGCTCGGCTGCTGGGCGCCCTGGCGGCCAGGGGCCTTACGCGGCTGTATTCTCATCAGGCTGCCGCCTATCGCCGGGCTCGGGGACGGGAGGACTTCGTCGTCGTGACGCCCACGGCCAGCGGAAAGACCCTGTGCTACAACCTGCCGGTGCTGCAGACCCTGCTCGAGGAGCCGACCGCTCGCGCCCTGTATCTCTTCCCCACCAAGGCCCTCTCGCAGGACCAGCAGGCCGAACTCAACGACATCGCCCTCGGCGGGGGACTGCCTCTCAAGGTGTACACCTACGACGGCGACACGCCCGATTCGCTCCGCGCCGCGGCTCGCGAGGGCGGCCGCATCGTCATCTCGAATCCCGACATGCTGCACTCGGGCGTCCTCCCCAATCACCCCAAATGGATCCGCTTCTTCTCGAATCTCCGCTACGTGGTCGTCGACGAGATGCACGCGTATCGAGGCGTGTTCGGCAGCCATGTCGCCGACTTGCTGCGGCGACTTCTGCGCGTCGCCGCGTTTTATGGCTCCAGCCCCAGCTTCATCTTCTGCTCCGCCACGATAGGCAACCCCGGCGAGCTCGCCCGCACGCTCATAGGGAGGGAGGTCGCGGAAATCTCGGACAACGGCGCGCCGCAGGGAGAGCGGAGGATCGTCTTCTACAATCCTCCGCTCCTCGACCCCGTCCAGGGCCTGCGCAAAAGCACGGCGACCGAGTCGGAAAAGCTCGCCGTCCGCCTCCTCCGGGCCGGGGTCAAGACCATCCTTTTCGCCCGCTCGCGCCTGCGGGTCGAGCTCATCGCCGCGTACATCAACGAGGCGATCGCCAACCTGTACACCGACGACGGCCGGATCGTCGTGAGCCCGTACCGCTCGGGGCTCCTGCCGAACGAGCGGCGCGCCATCGAGCGAGGCCTCCGGGAAGGCGGCATCCACGGAGTGGTGTCGACCAACGCCCTGGAGCTGGGCATCGACATAGGCGGGCTCGACGCGGCCGTGCTAGCCGGGTTTCCCGGCAGCTTCGCCAGCTTCTGGCAGCAATCGGGGAGGGCGGGGCGCCGGGGCGGCCTCTCGCTCGCGATCTTCGTCGCCTCCTCCTCGCCGCTCGACCAGTACATCATCTCCCATCCCGAGTACTTCTTCGCCCGCAGCCCCGAGACCGCGCGAATCGATCCGGACAATCCCTACATATTCATGGATCACCTCAAGTGCGCCGCCTTCGAGCTGCCCTTCGCCGAGGGCGAAGCCTTCAGCCTCGCGCGGGGCGAAGAGGCCCGGCTCCTGGCCGCCGAGACCACGCGTGGCGCCCTGGGCTACCTCGAGGAAGACGGCATAGTTCGCCTCACCGGCGGCCGCTGGTACTGGTCGGCCGATTCGTATCCGAGCGAGAAGATATCGCTCCGCTCCTCGGTCTCCGACAACGTGGTGATCGTCGACCGCACCGGAGGGAGCTCGCGCGTCATCGGCGAGATGGACCGGCCGAGCGCGAAGGAACTCATCTTCGACAACGCCGTCTACATCCACCTTGGACGCCAATACCTTGTCCAAAAACTCGACATCGAGAACCGCACCTGCCACGTCGTCGAAAAGGACGTGGAATACTGGACCGATGCGGTCGTCAAGACCGACATCAAGGTCCTCACTGAGGACCTCCGGGGAGTCCTCAGTTCTGAGGACCTCCGGGGAGTCCTCAGTTCTGAGGACCTCCGGGGAGTCCTCAGTTCCGAGGACCTCCGGGGAGTCCTCAGTGCCGAGGGCTCCCGGGGAGTCCTCAGTTCCGAGGACCTCCGGGGAGGCCTCAGTGCCGGGGGCTCCCGGGGAGGCGTCGGGCAGCGGATCGCTGAGTACGTCCTCGGTGATGTTCTTGTGCGAAGCCAGGCCGAAAAGTTCAAGAAGCTGCGATTCCATAGCCACGAAAACATCGGGTACGGGGAGATTTCCCTGCCGCCCGAGGAGATGCAGACGAGGGCTATCGTACTGCTCATCCCCGCCGAAGGGGCGGGTTCGGCGCTCGAACGGGAAGCGCGGGGCGACGAGGCCTTCAAGGCCGCCGTGCTCGCGGGAGTGGGGCGGATTCTGCACGACATCGCCCCGGTCTTCCTCATGTGCGATCCCCGCGACCTGGGCCGGGCGGCGCGGGTCCGCGATCCGCATTTCGGCGAGGCGGCTCTCTATTTCTACGACCGCTATCCGGGCGGCACGGGACTCGCCGAGGGCCTGGCCGCCCTGCTGCCGAGGACGATCGCCGCGGCGCGGGAGCGCCTGGCCTCCTGCCGCTGCGCTTCGGGCTGTCCGTCCTGCATCGGCGTGGATCACGACGAGGCCGCCGCGGGGCGCCGGGGCACGGCCCCGCAAAGCGGCTACGGCGCTCGGCTCAAGGCTAGCTCGATAGAGCTGCTGGCGGCTTTGGAGGCGGGAGTGTGGCGAGAGACCTGAAACATCGCCTCGCGCAGCTGCGCTCCGCGGGTTTCGGAGGCTCCGGCCGCGGCGCGAGTCCCGAACTTCCGGCCGGGCCGGACGGCGTGGCTCCGGCTCCGGCCGCGGCCGCGGCCCTCCCTCCGCCGAGGCGGCGTCTCCCCGGGCGCGGCGGATCGCCGCCCTGCCTCGCGGACTGGGAACGTGCCGGCGACTTGGTCTGGATGCGCGAACTGCAGCGGCCCTTGGCCTTCCCCGAAACGATCGATCCCCTCCCGTTTTCGGCCTTCGGCAGCCTGCGGCGCCTCGGCGCGGCGGGAGGACCGAGCGGGGAACGCATCCCGGCGGAAGCGCTCAGATTTTTCGATCTCGAGACGACGGGACTCTCGGGCGGCAGCGGAACCCTCGCCTTCCTGGCGGCCGTGGGTCGATTGTCAGAAGGTTGTCTGGCGATCACCCAATTCTTTCTCGAGGACTTTCCCGGCGAGAGGCTCTGGCTCGAGCTGCTCTCGACGTCCATTCCGCCCGGCGCCGTTCTCGTGACCTACAACGGCCGCGCCTTCGACCTGCCGCTCCTCCGCTCGCGCTGCGTGATGAACGGCCTGTCGCCTCCTGATGCGCGCCACATCGACGCGCTGCCCTGCTCCCGCAGACTCTGGCGCCGGATCCACGGCGGCGCCTCCCTGGGGCTCTTGGAGCGGCGGCTCCTGGATTTCGAGCGGGGCGAGGACCTCTGCGCGGCGGCCATCCCCGGCGTGTGGTTCTCGTTTCTCCGCGAGAGCGATTCCCCGCTCATGGCTGCCGTGATGTCGCACAACGCGGACGACATAGAGGGCCTGGCCGCCCTGGTCGCCTCGATCCGCGAGCTTTTCGAAAATCCCACGGCCCTTCCGCGGCCGCTCGTGGACCTGGACTCGCTCGGCCGGACCCTCGTGGCGATGGGACGGGAGGCGGAGGGTGCGGCGGTCCTGCGATCGGCCTTCGAAGGCGGAGACGAGACCGCCGGGCTGAGGCTTTCGAACCTGTATCGCCGGGCCGGCAGGCGGGCGGAGCGCCGGAAGCTGCTCGCGAATTTACCCCTGACCTGCCGCTCCTGCGTGGAACGGGCGAAGTTCTGCGAGCATGTGGAGCGCGAATGGGTCGAGGCCTTGAAATGGACTCTCCTCGCCCAGGAGCTGGCCGAGGCCGGGAAGCCCGGTCTCAGGTCTTCTCTGGAACGCCGGCGCCGGAGGCTGGAACGCTTGCTATCGAAGGATGGAAACATCGATCACGACGAGCAAGCAGGGTTTTCCTCCGGAGTCGAGTCGTCAGGGGGAAGGAAGGGGAAGGGCGGCGGGCGGCCGAGTCGAGGGCGACTCTAGGTGCGCTGGAGCTTGGTTATCGCATCCTGAATGTAGATGTTCCTGATGCCGAGCCTCTGGAAATCGGCGAGCGCCTCCAGGGCGCGCTGACTGTCGCCCTGCGCTTCGTAGCATTGGGCGATTTCGAGATAGAGCCGGTAGTTCTTGGGATCGTTCTGAACGAGCTTGCGCAGCGACGATATGGCATCCTCGTACTTGCCTCGGGCCCGGGAGATCATGGCGAGCCCGAGCACGGCGTAGACGTCGAATTCGATGTTGAGCGCGCGCTCGTAGTAGTCGACGGCCTTCTCGAAATCTCCCATGGTGCGGTACGCGTCGCCGGCTCGCGTGAGTATGACTTTGTTCCGCGGGTCCTTCTCGAGAATCCGGTTCCAGTACTCCAAGGACCGGCTCTGGCGTTCGGTGCCGCGATAGCAGTCGGCCAGGCCGAAGAGCGCGTAGAAATTGTCGGGTTCCTTGGCGAGGGCTTTCTCGAAGAAGGGGACGCCGAAGTCGAACTGCTTGAGCTTGCGGTAGCAGTTGCCTATCGAGGTGAGCACGCGTATGTCCACGCCGTCGCCCTGGAGGTCCACCATGCGCTGCCAATACCCGAGCGCGTCCTTGTATTCCTTGAAATCGTAGTGCAGGTGCCCCAGGCCGATGAGGGCGTAGGCGTTATCGGTCTCCATCTCGAGCACGCGGAGATAGACGGCCTTGGACTTGCGGAAATCGCGGACCTTCCGATACGCGTCGGCCACGCGCGTCAGGACCGTGATGTTCTTGTTGTCGTGCAGGAGATATTGCTCCCAGATCTCGATGGCTTTCTGGTATTGGTTCAGGGCCTTGTAGCAATCGGCGAGTCCGAAGAGCGCGTAGTTGTTGCCGGGATGGAAGACCAGGCATTTCTTATAATGATCCACCGCGTCGCGGAAGGCTCCGCGCTTGCGGGCCGCGTCGCCGAGGCCGACCAGCGCGTAGTTGTTCTCCCGGTCGCGCTCGAGTATGCGGGCGAAGCATTCCTCGGCCTCTTCGATGCGGCCTTCCTTCAGATATTGATAGCCCTTCTTGGAAAGTTCAGATATCTCCGCGATTTCCGGGTTGGGGGGTTCGTGGGCGCTCTCGCGTTGCTGGAACTCGTCATTCGGATTGTCGCTCATTTTGTTCCTCTCGTTCCTGTTCTTCGCGCAGCATGCTTTGTATCACGACGGCGACGCTCCCGACTAGTTCTTCGATCTTATTCTTGTCGCGGGCGAGCCAGTACATCTTGAGCGCTTCCACCGGGCGCTTTTCCTCCAGGTAGCGGTTGCCGATGCGGATGAGACCGTCGGAGTAGCCGGTGGTCTGGAATATGCGCCGAGCGGTCTCGACCTCCCCTCGGTTGAACAGTTCATTGCCTTTGCGGTTGAGCTTGGCCTTGCGATCGGATTCTACGCCTCGAACCGGTTCGTCGGCGCTCTTTATGAGACCCTCGTTCGGAAATCGCTCGAACATCGTTTTGTCCATTTGCGCAAACCGTATCAGCTCAATATAGAGTATGCGGTCGAATTAATCAACATTCCGCTCGGCGCGGGCGCGGGCGGGAAGCTCCGCCCCGGAGGCGCCGAAGCGTTTCTTTCGATGAAATCTTTCCGCGCCTGCGGTGTTTAGGAGATGTCCCGCCGAAGCTTGCCCGGCTCGATGCCGAGCCGCCGCTCGAGCGCCTCCAGGACCGCGCCGCTCACTTCTTCGCGGGCGCGGGACGCGTCGATCCTCCGGATCTCCATATCGGAGGGTGCGTACAGGCGGATCGCCTCCTCGTACGTTGAGCGAACTTGTTCCTGGAACTTGAAGGTCTCGTAGATGTCGCGGCGATCGCGGCCTTCGATCCGGCTCATGGAGAGGCGCGGATCCAGGTCGAAGAACAGGACGAGTTCGGGCAGCGGGAAGGCCGAGTTGAGCGAAAGGGGCAGCTCCAGTCCGCAGGAGCTGCCTTGGTACGCGAGACTGGAGAGGATGTAGCGGTCGCAGACCACGACCTCGCCGCGTCCGAGCCGCTCCGCGATGCCGTCGGGGCCGTAGAGGTGCTCGTGCCGGTCGGCCGCGAAGAGGTGGGCCACGGTTCCCGGGGCCGCGGATAGTTCGCCGCCGAGGACGCGGCGGATGAGCCGACCGATCGGTCCGTCGGTCGGCTCGCAGGTGGTCCAGTGCGGGATCCCCGCGCCGGCGAGCGCCTCGTGGATTGTCTTCAACTGGGTGGTGGTTCCGGTGCCGTCGGTTCCCTCGAGGACGATGAATCGGGGGAGCACCCGGCTTTCGGCGATGTTCATGGCGCGAGGGTAGCGAAGGCCGCGGTGGAGCGCAAGGTCCCGGACGCCGATAGACATGATGGATCGGCGCATCCCCTGACGGAAAGAAGGAGCCTGTGCTATCGTAGGTGTCAATCGTATGTTCGGTATAAGGCGGCTCCTTCGCACCGCGGCGATCGCGGCTTTCATCGCCTCAATCGCCCTGCTGGCCGTTCCTGCGCTCGACAGGGCTTTCCGCGGAGAGGTGACGGCCGCGATCGCCGAGGCGAAGGCGGCGATCGAAGGACAGCTCGGTCTCTCCATTTCCTTCGAATCCCTGTCCCCCTCGATCCTCCACTCCGTCGCCTTCAGCTCCATGACCCTGAAGGATCCCCAGGGCCGGGTCTTTCTCGAGGCGAGGAAGGTGCGCGTGTACTACGACATCTTCGCCGTCCTCAGGGGCGATGCGACGAACGTCCTCAAGACTATAGAATTGGATGATGTCACCGCCGACGTCGTCCTGCCCCGGGACAATGCCATTCTCGCACGGCTCGCTCCCTTCATCTTTCCTCCGCCCGGTCTGCCGGCTCCCCGGTTCAAGTTGATCGGGAAGGGCCTCGTGCTGCACCTGGCGGACACCGGCCTCGGCTCGCTCGCGCTTTCCGCGCGCGACTTTGCCTATTCGAGCGTCGGACAGACGACCGAGGTCGCCCTCTCGGGCGGCTATACCCTGGTGCCCGAAGAAGGGTCGATCGGCAGCATAGAGGGGCCGCTCGAACTGAGCGGGTCGCTATCCCAGGATCTCAGCATGGCGAGGGCGCAGATAGCCGTCGCCGGGCGCGCCCCCGACTTCGACTTCGGAGTCCAGCGATTCGAGGTGGTCTACTCGAAGGGCCTGATCGAGCTTCGCAAGGTTCGGGACAAGGCCCCCCTGGATGCCTCTCTGACCTTCGATCCGCGCGACGGGAGCCTCACCGCCTTCCTGCGCATGGACGGCTTCGTACCCGATCGGTCCGTGCGTCTCCGGGGCGCTCTCGCCTCGTTCTCCCCCTGGATGCACGCCTCCTACAGCGGCACGCTGTCGTTCAGCCTGCCGTCGGGCGACCTGGGACGCGCCGGGTATTCGCTCAGTCTCGAGACGAGCCTTCCCGCATCGGTTCTGCACCGACCCTACCGCCTTTCGATTTCGGCCGCCGGGGATCTGCGCCAGGCTCGGATCGCCTACCTGCGGCTCGGCAACGCCAGAGATTCCTTCGAATACCGCGGGTCCTTCGATTTTTCCGATTTGTCTCCGGATGGGAACTTGGATATCGCGCTGTCGCTGCGCCACGGCAGGCTTCCGATCTCCGCGAGCTTCAGAGTCTACGGCCACGGCGGAATCTACACCGCGCTCGCGGAGCGGGTTTCCGCGGCGGATGCCGTGTTCCGCGATTTGTCGATCGCCGCCGCCTACAAGGACGGCACGCTGGAATTCCAGGCTTCGCTCCGCCCGCCAGAGACCGCGGACGAGGCTTCCGTCCCGCCGGAGGGCCGCTTCTCGGGCGAGGGCGGCGTGGCCACAGGGACCTTTCCCCGCATCTCCATCGATGGAAGCGCCAATTTCGGATCCAAGCCGACCGTGGACGTCTCGGCCACGCTCGACGAGGTCGATTTCAAGCCCCTGCGCAATCTCTTCGCCCTGGCCTTGGCGTCTCCTCAGGCCGCGTCCCTGCTCGGCGATTTGAAACTCAGTGGAGAACTTTTCGCCACGAGCGATTTCTCGCGCCTCTCCTGGTCCGCCTCGGATCTGGCCGTCGTCTCCCATTCCGCGCCGGGAGCCTACGCGCTCCTCTCGCTCTCGGGCAATCTCAAGGACCTCACGGTCAGAAGTCTCCTGGTATCGGCCCTGGGCTATACGATCAGGGGCACGGGAACCGTCGATTTCGGGGTGGCCGATCGTCTCGGTTTCACGGCCGATCTCCGGCTTCGGGACATTCCGTACCGGCTCAGCGGAGCCGTCGTCGGCGGCAGCCTCTTCGTCACCGGCGATTACGGTCTCAGCCTCGCGGTCCACCCCCAGGACGGCGGCAGCTTCTTCACCGCCAAGGCCAGGTCGCTGCCCATTCCGCTGGCCGGGGGGCTCGCCCTCCTCGGCCTCGACGCCGACGGGCGCTTCGCCTCGGTCTCGGACTGGAGCGTGGCCATGAATCGGCTCGATCTGGCTCCCGCGGACGAAAGGACGAGCAAGCTGCCGCGCATAGAGCTCTCCGGCGTCCTCGGTCCCGCCTCAGCCCGCTTCGGGAGGGTGAGCGTGGAGGACCGCTACTCCCGTCTTGCGGGCTCGGTGTCTCTCTCCTACGTCCTGGGCGCCGATTTTTCGGCCAAGCTCGAAGCCAGTCTCGCGGCGCAGGCGGGGACTTCGGCCGCGGTCCTAAACGCCGGCGGACTCGGATCGGCCGCGGAAGGCGGCGGGAAGGCGGAGCAGGGTGCCGAACTTCCTTCCCCCGCGGGGCTCTCGGCGGACCGCGAGCGATATACCGTCATGCTCGAGTATTCCCGGGGAGCTATCGCGGGGAACATCGATTTTTCGTCGTCGCCGATCAGCCGCCTGGGACTCGCGGGCGCAGACGGTTCGCTCGACGGAAAGCTCGCGATACACGGTCCGGTCGCCGACCCGAGTCTCGATTTCGACGCCACCCTGCGCGGCGGCAGGATCGGTCCGGACCCCATCGCTCTTTCCTTGGGCGGGCGTTACGCCGACAGGACGATCTACGTCGACAGCCTGAGTGCCGATTATCTGGGACAGAGAATCAGGTCGGGGTCGATATCGTACTCGCTCGCCGACGCTTCGGCCAAAATTCGGCTGGACTACCAGGGTGTGTTCGGCGGAAAGGTGGTCTCTGTAGCCTTCGAGGCCGCCGGCTCGAGCGGGGTCGCGGGGCCGGGGCAGGCGAGTGGTGCCGCCCCGGGCCCTGCGGCGACAGTTCCTTCGCCGGCAGCCACCGCCGCGGTGGCCGTGGTTTCATCGTCCGCCGCCCTTCCGCCGCCAGGCAGCGCTTTCCCGGCGCAGTCGAGCGACGGCTTCCCTTTGCTTCGCGAGCTGCCCGCGCCGCTTCGCAATTACCACCTTTCCGGGATGATGCTGGACCTGAGCGTCGGTGCCGCGAAGGTCCGGCGCTGGCCCTTCGATCTTGCCGTCTCGCCCGGGCACATAGCCTTCCGCGGTGGATCCCAGGGCGAACTCACGGCGAGCTTCGACAGTTCGGGACGATTTTCGATCGTGTCGGGCAAGAGCCTGCCGGCGGCCTTTACCGCGGCAGGAATGCTCAGCGGCCACACCATCGACGCCCGGATAGACGGCATCGACGTCGACCTCGCGGCCATCTCGCCCGTGCTGCCGCTGGGGACGACGAGTTTTGACGCGGGGCGAGTGCGCGGCTCCCTCGTCGTGAAGGGCCTCGTGGCCGATCCCGACATCACCGGCAGCATCGGCATGGAGGCCGTCGTCGTCTCCGTTCCGGATTGGATCTCGACCAAGGTCGGTCCCTTCAGCGCTCCGGTCAGCGTGCTGGGAAAGAGCATCGCCATGAGCGCCCTGGGCGTTCCCGCCGGCAAGGCCAGACTCGACGTGCGCGCCACGGCCGATCTAGATCACTGGTTGCCCTCCCATTTCAAGGCCAATCTCACCACGGGCACCGGCGCCCCCCTGGACGTCAACCTCGACATCAGCGGCGTGCTGGTCAAAGGGCAGGCCTACATCGATTTGACGGCCGATTTGCGGGCCGACGTGCTCGCGCTCACGGGCAGCTACACGCTCGAGCGCTCGTCGGTCGTCATCGGAACCGGAGTGTTCGGGGGAGGAGGCGGCGAATCCTCCGGCCCGCCGGCCTATCCCCTCCTGGTGCAGGCCCAGCTGCGCTTCGGCCGGGGCGTCGAGGTCTTCTTCCCTTCCAAGGACCTGCCGGTCGTTTCGGGCTACGCCGACCCCACGAGCGTCCTCACTATCCATTACGATCAGTCGGTGGAGGACCTCTCGGTCAAGGGCTCGCTCGCCCTCCGGGGGGGAGATGTCTTCTATATACAGCGCAGCTTCTTCCTGAAGTCGGCCTTGATCGCCTTCAACGAGACGCTCGACCATTTCGATCCGCGGGTGACCATGCTCGCCGAGCTGCGCGACTCCAGCGACCAGGGCCCGGTCCTGATCACCCTGCGGACGGACAATCAGCCGATTTCCGGCTTCAAGCCCACGCTTTCTTCGGACCCGCCCATGTCCGAGGCCGACATAGCCAGCCTGCTCGGGGCGGGGCTCTTCGATGTCTCGAGCAACCAGACGGTCGACATCCGCAAGGCGGTGATATCCTCGTCGGAGTTCCTGCCCCAGCTCAATGTCGCCCGGGCCTTCGAGCAGCGCGTGCGCGACGGCCTGGGCCTGGACGTGTTCTTCCTGCAGACCCAGTTCCTCCAACGCTGGCTCATAGACGTCTCGGACCCCGGCCAGACCGCGGCGACGAATCCCCTGGCCCGGTATCTGGACCAGACGGCGCTCTACGTCGGCAAGTATCTCGGCGATTCGGTGTTCGTGCACGGCCAGCTCCGTTTTCAACAGGACCCTCTTGTTAGCACCGAGCCCTTGCGTATAGACTCCGAACTCGGCATCGAATTCGATACACCGTTCGGGCTCGTGCAGTGGACCATTGCGCCTACCCGTCCGGACACCCTGTATATCAGTGACCAGAGCCTCAGCGTTACCTGGCGGCTCTCCTATTGAGGTATGAGGAGCACCATGAAGCGACCACTCGTCCTGCTGACTCTTGTTCTCGCCGCCGCCATGATGCGCGCGCAGACGCCCGCGACCGCTCCCGCGGTTCCCCCTGCCGTCGCGCCTGCCCCGACCACCGCGACCGCCGCGACCGCTCCGACCGCTCCGACCACCGCAACCACTCCGACCACCGCGACCACTCCGACCGCCGCGACCACTCCGACCGCCGCGACCACTCCGACCGCCGCGACCACTCCGACCGCCGCGACCACTCTCGCGGTTCCCTCGGCGGACCAGGCCGCCGCAGCGACAACCCCTGCGGCGCCTGCGGCGACATCTTCCCAGGACGCGCAGAACCAGGTCTCGACCAAGGAATGGTTCTGGGGCAAGCCCATAGCCGGCGTCGAATGGGAGGGCGTGGTCCACGCCGACAAGCGCGAGCTCGACGCCGTCACGCGAAACTACATAGGCAAGAACTTCACCGAGGACCTTTGGATGGAGCTCCAGTCCCGGCTCTACGAGCTGGACTGGTTCGACAAGATCGACCCCAAGGCCCTCCCCGCCGACCCGGGCAGGACCAAGGTCATCATCAAATTCACCGTCGTCGAGAAGCCCTATGTCGACGTCGTCCGCGTGGTCGGCAACTCCGGCCTCCGGACGAACGAGATACTCGACGTGCTCACGGTGAAATCCGGCGACATCTACAATCAGTCCAAGGCCCACATCGACGAGCTCGCGGTTCGTCGCCTCTACCTTGAGCACGGCTATCCCGACGCCACGGTGAGCTTCGGGACCAGGCCCGGCGCCTCGCCCAACACGGTCATCCTCACCTTCAGCGTCGTCGAGGGCTCGCAGGTCGCGGTCAAGGAGATTCGCTTCACGGGCAACACGGCCGTCTCCGCGGCCACGCTCAAGGGCCAGATGAGCCTCAAGGAGGCGGGCTTCCTCCAGAGCGGGTCCTTCCAGGAATCCAAGCTCGAGGACGACAAGGCGAAGATCGTCGACTACTATCGCGGCCGCGGCTATGTCGACGCCGCCGTGACCGACGTGATCCGCAGCTTCGAGAAGGATCCCAAGTCCCACCGGACCTGGCTCATCCTGACCCTCGTCATCAAGGAAGGCCGCCAATGGATCTACGGCGGCACCACCTTCGAGGGCAACAACATCTACTCGACCGCCCAGCTTTCCGCCCTCATCTCGCAGAAGAAGGGCGAGGTCATCAACTACCGCAAGTATCTCCTCGACAAGCAGAAGATCGACGACCTGTACTACGAGTCGGGCTACATCTTCAACACGATCGACCTGCAGGAGAAGCGCGACGAGGCGACGGGCACCATTTCCTTCGTCATCAAGATCACCGAGCGGGACCGCGCCCTCATCGAGAACATCAAGATCAAGGGCAACAAGAAGACCAAGGACTACGTCATCTACCGCGAGATACCGCTGGAGGTGGGCGACACCTTCTCCAAGGCGAAGATCCTCGAGGGCATGCGCAACCTCTACAACCTCCAGTACTTCTCCTCGGTCGTGCCGCAGATGTTCCCCGGCTCGGCCGACAATCTCATGAACCTCGAGATCACGGTGGAGGAGCAGAGCACCGCCGACATCCAGTTCGGCATCACCCTGAGCGGCTTAGGCGACCCGAACACCTTCCCGATCTCGGGCCTCCTCAAGTGGAGCGACCGCGACTTCCTCGGCAACGGGCAGAACTTCAGCGTGGCCCTCAACGCCTCGCCCGACACCCAGACCCTGACCTTCGGCTTCACCGACAACTGGCTCTTCGGCAAGCGCATCTCGGGCGGCGTCAACCTGGCCTTCGCGCACAAGACGCTCATGACCGCCCAGGACACCGCCTACCCGCAATTTCCCGACGGCGTGCCCGATCCCTACACCGCCCCCGGCCAGTGGGACGGCTCCATCTCCTCGATCCCGGCCGCCTACCTCATGCCCTACGAAACCTGGAGCTTCACCCTCGGCTACTCGGCGGGCTACTCCATGCCCACCCCCGTGGGCGACCTGGGCTTCGGGGGCGGCGTCTCCACCGGCCTGCACGACACGATCTACGACGCGACCAAGTACCGGCCGGCCCTCATGTCGATCCGCAGCGCGCTCAACACCTGGAGGCTCGGCAACAACCTCACGGGCAGGGTCTACCTCAACGATCTCGACTTCTGGTACAACCCGGGCAAGGGCGTGTTCTTGAGCGAGCAGATGACCTGGGCCGGCCTCCTGCCCACGGACTACCAGCAGTACCTCAAGAGCGAGTCCAAGGTCGAGGCCTACTACACCCTCTTCAAGATTCCGGTCTTCAGCTTCTGGAACTTCGAATGGGTGGTGGGCGTGCACTCGGACTTCCAGACCCTCATGCAGAAACCCGGCGTTCCCCTCACGGTGGTCGACGACTGGCTCAGCCTCGACGGCACCTTCAACGTCCGCGGCTGGCACGAGCTCTACGGCATGCAGGGCGTCTCCCTCTGGGAGAACTGGCTCGAGCTGCGCATGCCCATCATCGAGAAGTTCCTCTGGCTCGACGGCTTCCTCGACGCGGGCGCCCTCCAGCAGCAGGGCGGCATGGTCGACATGGCCGGCATTCCGGGGAACAACACTCCCTTCGTCGATACGACCCGCCCGGGCTTCGGCTCGCTGGGCTGGAACGACATGGCCTTCTCCACCGGCTTCGGCTTCCGCTTCACGATCCAGCAGTTCCCCTTCCGGTTCTACTTCGCGAAGCGCTTCACCTTCGACGGATCGCAGATCACCTGGCAGACGACCTCGGGATTCGATTTCGTCATCAGCATCACGCAGCCGCTCATGTAGGGCTGCCCAAGGAGGATTCATGCGCGGAATCAAGACGGCTCTGCTCGCGCTCGGACTCGTTTTCCTCGCCTCCGCGGCCGGCGCTCAGCAGATCACGCGAATCGCGGTCGTGGACCTGAGCCGCGTGATCGAGACCTATTCGAAGGACTCGGGAGCCTGGAAGGCCTTCGAACAGAAGAAGTCGCAGATCCAGTCGGACATCGACCGAATGGGAACGGAGATCAAGCAGTTGCAGGCGCAGAAGCTGCAGGCGGATCAGTCGGGCGACAGCCAGAGCTCCCTGCAGCTCGAGACGCAGATCTACAACAAGACCAAGTTCCTCCGGGAATACATCCAGACCAAGCAGAGCGAGCTGGACGACGAGTCGCGGCGCCTGGCCGCCTCGAGCGAGTTCGTCCAGACGGTCTACAAGCAGATCCAGGATATCGCCCAGAGCGACGGCTATTCGATGGTCCTCAATCTCAAAAGCAGCGATTCGGTCATGAACTCGGTCATCTGGTACAGCCCGATGATCGACATCACCGACAAGGTCATCGCCGCTCTCATGGGCACGACGACGACCCCGTGATTCGACCGCGGCCCCGTGCCGGCCGCGGAGCGCCGGACGGTCAGTCGTCCTTGTCGCCGCGGATGGCGTCGCGCAGGATCGAGGTCAGGCCCGCGAAGCGCCTGCGGTTCTCCTCGGAGAGCCCCGAGAGTTCCTCGTGCGCGTCCAGGATGAGCTGGGCGCTCGCGCGTGTCCCGGCGCCGATGCGCTCCAGGTCCTCCGGAAAGGCGACATTCTCGTCGGAGAGCGCCACGAGGCCGAGCACGCCGATGGTCCGCAAAAGGCCGCGGCAGGCGTCGTTCGCGTGAAGAACGAGGATCTTGTCCCCGCCTGAAGCCGCGAAGCGTTTCTGGGCGCCGACGATCAGTCCGAGGAAGGTCGAGTCCATGTACTCGCAGGGAGCGAGGTCGAAAACGACGGCCTGGGCGCGAGGCTGGGCGTCGAGGCGGGCGAAGAGCCTCGACTTGAGTCCCGGACAGACGGCCGCCGTCACATGGCCTTCCGCCCGGATATAGACGGTGTCACCGTCCTCCTTGAAATATGCAGCCTCTTCCACAAAGCCTCCTCATCCGACGCATCGCCTTGTAGCCTACCCTTTCCGGGCCTATAATGCAACGTCTATGGCAGAGCGCTCCCCCATGATGGACCAGTACCGGCGCATCAAAGCCCGCTACCGGGACGCCGTGCTCTTTTTCCGCCTCGGCGATTTCTACGAGATGTTCTTCGAGGATGCGGTCGAAGTCTCGGCTCTTCTCGACCTCACGCTCACGAAGCGGCAGGGCGAGCCCATGTGCGGCATTCCCTACCACGCGGCCAAGCCCTACATCGCCCGTCTTCTCAAACACGGCAAGAAAATCGCGGTCTGCGAGCAGCTCGGCGAGCCCAAGGCCGGCAAAGGCATCGTCGACCGCGACGTCGTGGAGGTGGTGACGCCGGGCACGACCGTCGAGGAGGACTTCCTCGAGCAGGGAGCCAATAATTACATCGTGGCGATCTGCCTGTCGCGCCGCCGCCTCTGCGTGGCCTACCTCGATCTCTCGACGGGGGAGTTTCGCGCCCACTCGCGCGAGGCCTCGGCCGGCGAGAGCGCGGCGCGCGGGGACGCGGCGCGCTGGGACGTGGCCGGCGAGAGCGCGGCGCGCGAAAGCGCGGCGCGCGAAAGCGCGGAGGACGCAAGCGGGAGCGCCGTGCTCGCGGAATTCCTGCGCTCGGAGCTGTATCGGCTGGGACCGCGAGAGGCCCTGGTCCAGCAATCCCTGCTCGAGCTCCGGCCCATCGCCCAGGTCCTCGCCGAGAGCGAGGGCCTCGTCGTCAACCGCTACCCCGATTGGAGTTTCGATGCCGAGCGCTCGGCCCGGGATCTTCCGCGCCGCTTCGGCCTGGCTTCTCTCAAGGGCTACGGCTTCGCGGACGACGCGCCCGAGTTGGCGGCGGCCGGGGCCCTCCTGCGCTACGTGGACGAGACGGCCAAGGCGGCCACGCCCCACCTGTCGCCGCCGCTTCCCTATCGCGAGGACGAATTCGTCGGCATCGACGAGGGCAGCCGCAAGAACCTCGAGCTCGTGCGCAACCTCGGCGATTCGGGCACGGCCTATACGCTCCTCTCGGTGCTCGACTCCACGCACACCGCGCCCGGGGCGCGGCTCCTCAGGCAGTGGCTCCTTCAGCCCCTCCATTCCCGGGCGGGGGTGGAGCAGCGGCTCGAGGCCGTCGATTTCCTCTACCGCGACCAGCGGCTCCTCGCCGCGCTCCGCGACACCCTCGCTTCCGTGCGCGACATCGAGCGCCTCGCCTCCCGGGTCGCCATGGACAAGGCTCACGCGAAGGATCTCCTGGCGCTGCGGCTTTCCATCGTGTCCTGCCAGGCGGTCCGCACGTTGCTCGAAGGCCGGGGAGCGCCCCGGCTCCTCGCCCCGGAATGGCCGGAGGACCTTCTCGGCCTCGTCGATGGTATCGCGCAACGCATCGAGGCGGCCATCAAGGACGAGCCGTCGATCCTCCTGACCGAGGGCGGGCTCATCAGGGACGGCTACGACGCCGAGCTCGATCGGCTGCGCTCGCTCTCGTCCCGTTCCCGCGAGGTCCTCGAAGCCTATGTCGAGGAGGAGCGCTCCGCCTCCGGGATCTCCGGGCTCCGGGTGCGCTACAACAAGATCATCGGGTACTACCTCGAAGTGTCCAAGGGCAAGCTCGACGCCGTGCCGCCCCACTTCATCCGCCGCCAGTCGCTCGTCACAGGCGAGCGCTACACCACGACGCGCCTCGCCGAGCTTGAGAGCGAGATCAACGGCGCCACCGAGCGCATCGTCGAGCTGGAGCGCAGCCTCTTCCTCTCGCTGCGCGAGAGCGCGAAGGAGGCGGTCCCCGCCATGCTCTCGCTCGGCCGGGCCGCCGCGGTCCAGGACTGTCTGGCTTCCTTCGCCTGGACCGCCACCGCGCGAGGCTATACGCGTCCGAAAATGGTGGACGCCCCGGTCCTGCACATCGTAGAGGGCCGGCATCCCGTGGTCGAGGCCCACCTGCGCGACGGAGCCTTCGTGCCCAACGGCCTGGAACTGAACGCCTCCGCGCCTTCCGAGGCGGCTTCGCCCGGAGAAGGGTCGGCACTGGAATCGGCGGCCGCGGCAGGACAGGCCTCTGCGGCAGGACAGGGCGCGGCCTCGACCGGCGGCCCGCGGGAGGCGTCGTTCGCCCTCATCACGGGGCCCAACATGGCGGGCAAGTCCACCTACCTGCGCCAGACGGCCCTCATCGCCCTCATGGCGCACTCAGGCTCCTTCGTCCCCGCCTTCGAGGCCGAGATCGGGCTCGTCGACAAGATCTTCTGCCGAGTCGG
Source organism: bacterium (assembly GCA_021779995.1). Lineage (GTDB taxonomy): Bacteria > Spirochaetota > Spirochaetia > Treponematales > Rectinemataceae > JAJXZP01. The sequence continues at coordinate 17,205 of JAJXZP010000029.1, forward strand.
CGCCCAGGACAATCTGGCCCGCGGAGAGAGCACCTTTCTCGTGGAGATGCACGAGACGGCCTACATCCTCAACACCGCGACGCGCCACAGCCTCGTCGTCATGGACGAGGTGGGCCGGGGCACGAGTACGCTCGACGGCCTCGCCATCGCCTGGGCCGTCGCCGAGAGGCTGCTCGACCAGACCGCCTGCCGGACGCTTTTCGCCACGCATTACCACGAGCTGACCGCCTTGGAGCACCCGCGGCTCAAGAATCTCTCGCTGTCGGTCCTGGAGGAGAAGGGAGAGGTCGTCTTCCTGAAGCGCATCGAGAACGGACCCGCGCGGAGCTCCTTCGGCATCCACGTGGCCCGGCTCGCGGGCCTGCCCGAGAGCGTGCTGGCCCGGGCCGCGGAGCTGCAGACCTGGCTCTCCCGCGCCGAGGCGAGCCTGCCCGGCATGGCGGGACGCGGCGCCGGAGCTCCGCCCTTCCGGCCGGCCGCTGACGGGGGAGGCGCCGGCGGCCGGCCGTCGAAGGAAAGCCGCGCGAGCGCCGCGGGCCGCGCCGATGCGGCCCGCGAAGGGGGGCAGGCGGGCCTGTTTTCCGCCGAGGATATGGTCATCGCCGAGCTTCGCGGCATCGACCTAGACGGCCTCAGCCCCCGGGAGGCTTTGAGCCGCCTCGCGCTGCTGCAATCGCGCCTGCAATCGGGTTGAACCCGCGGCCGCGTTCCAGTCTCATGACCCGAGCGATCCTCTCGAACCTCGGCCGCGCGGCCCTCGACGCTTTCCTTCCCCGGACCTGCGTCCTTTGCGGCGAGTTGATCTCCTCGGGACCGTACCGCGCCTCATCCCCGGATGCCGAGGGCGGGCGGGGTCGTCCCGCCTGCTCCGCTTCCCCCCTGTGCCGCGCCTGCGCCGAATCGCTGGTCCCCATCTCCGGTCCCCGCTGCCGGTGTTGCGGTTCTCCGCTCATTTCCGAACTGGCGACCTGCATGCGCTGCAGGGGCCGCGACTGGGCCTTCGACGCCGCTTATCCCTTGTTCCTCTACGACGGCGCCTTCAAGAGACTCCTTTCGGCGTACAAGTTCGGCGGCCGCCGCTCGCTCGCCGCCTTCTTCGCGGAGCGCTTCGCGGAAAGCCTGCAAGACCTCTGGCCGGGCCGACCCCTGGTGCCCGTCCCGCCTCGACCGGGCAAGCTGGCCGAACGGGGATGGGACCAGGTGGAGGAGATCGCGCGATCGCTCGAGCGGCGCGGCTTCGATATCGTGCGCATCCTGGAACGCCGGTCGCCGGCGCAGCAGAAACGCCTGGGGCGGGCGGCTCGGCTCGAGAACGCGCGAAGCGCCTATAACGTCCGCGAGAGAGCGGCGGTCCCGCCCGAACTCGTGCTGATCGACGATGTCGTCACGACCTGCGCCACGGCACAGGCTTGCGCCGCGGCCCTTCGCGCGGCCGGCGCCCGGAGCGTGTCGGTGCTCGCCCTCGCCGCGGACTAGACCTCGTATTGACGCACGCTTCCGAAAGTTGTAGTATACGGTGAAGTAAAAATCAAAAGATTCTCCTTAGCGATAAAGAGAGTCGCTCGCGACTCTTTTTTTTATGGTTCGTATGCAGGAACACGATGCCTTGATCGCCGATCTCGAGCCTCTCCTCGCGGGCGCGGGACTAACGCTGGTGGAGCTTTCTCTCGGCAGGCACCGCGGTTCCGTGCAGGTCCACGCGGTCGTGTACGCGGCGTCGGGAACGGGCACGGCGGAATGCTCGAAGGCCCACCGGCTCATCTATCCGCGGCTGCAGCTGCTGCTCGGCGTGGAGGATCCTTTTCTCGAAGTGGCGAGTCCCGGTATCGACAGGAGTATTCGGTCGTCCAAGGAATGGTCTTTATTCATGGGGAAGGGCGTTCGCGTTCTCCCGAGAGAGAGCGCCGAGTGGATTCGCGGGCGGATTGCCGCCGCGGGATCGGACGGCGTCACGATAGCGACGCCAGCGGGCGATACGGCGTTCGCTTTCGCCGATATCGCCAAAGCCCGGCTCGATTCTTCACAGGAGGGAGACTAAGTCCTATGGCTTCCGAAATGGCCGAAGCGATACGGCAGCTTATCGTCGAAAAGGGTATATCCGAGGACCTCATCGTCAAGACGGTGGAAGACGCGCTGCTCGCCGCCTACAAGAAAAAATACGGCACCAACGAAAATGCCGTGGTCAGGTTCAAGGACAATTACGAGGGCGTCGACGTGTACGCCAAGAAGACGATCGTCGAGGAACTCGACGATCCCGTCCTCGAGATCTCTCTCGAGGAGGCCAAGGCCTACAGCGACGAGGCCGAGGTCGGCGATATCCTCGAGTTGCCCGTCGATCCCCACGAGTTCGACCTGCAGTCCGTCATGCTCGCCAAGCAGACGACGCGCCAGTCCCTCAGGGAGATTTCGCGCGACACCCAATACGCCGAGTACAAGTCCAAGGTCGGCGAGATCATCATCGGCTATTACCAGCGCGAGAAGAACGGGAACATCTTCGTCGATCTCGGCAAGATCGAGGGTCTTTTCCCCAAGAAGTACCAGTCCCCGCGCGAGACCTACCACCCCAACGATCGCATCAAGGCCATGATCGTCGAGGTCGAGAAGGGGCGGATGGGCCCGATGATCATCCTTTCGCGTACCCACGCCGAATTCGTCCGCAAGATCCTCGAGCTCGAGGTTCCCGAGATCTATGACAAGACGGTCGATGTCTTCAAGATCGTGCGCGAGCCGGGCTACCGCACCAAGATCGCCGTCTACTCCAAGCGCGAGGATATCGACCCCGTGGGCGCCTGCGTCGGCCTCAAGGGCATCCGCATCCAGGCGATCATCCGCGAGCTCGAGGGCGAGAAGGTGGATATCCTCAAGTACGAGGTCGATCCCAAGCTCTTCATCCGCAACGCCCTGTCTCCCGCCGAGGTGAAGGACGTCTACATCGTCGACGAGTCGAAGCATCTCGCCCTCGCCGTGGTGTCCGAAAGCCATCTTTCCGTCGCCATCGGCAAGCAGGGCCTGAACGTCCGTCTGGCCAACCGGCTCTGCGACTGGAACATCGACGTCAAGACCGAAGAACAGTTCATGGCCATGGATCGCTCCAGCGATCTCAAACGTGCCGTCTCCGAGCTCTTCGGCGAGAGCTACGAGGAAGAGCCGGCGCTGATCGCCGACCTGCCCGGCATCGAGAGTGCCTGGGCCGAGGCGCTGGCCGCGGCCGGCATCACCCGTGTCGAGGCCTTCATGGACCTCGCCCCCGAAGGGATGGCGGCCATAGAAGGTTTGAGTCCCGAGGATATCGCCAAGATTCAGGCCGTCATCGAGGCCAACGTCGAAGTCGTCGAGGACGCCGAGCCCGAGGCTGAGAGCCCCGAGGCGACGTCCGATGAAGTCTATGAGTGCCCGGATTGCGGACACCGCGTTACCCCCGATATGACACATTGCCCGAATTGCGGCGTCGAGTTGAGTTTCGAGTACGAGGACGATTAGGAAGCGTAAAGGGAGCGTATGACCGAAAATACCGAGAATCCGCAGAAGAAGGCGAATCTCATAAAACAGCCCAAGGTGAGGACTCCGGAAGTCAAGTCCACCGCCGCCCCGAGCCCCGCTCCAAACCCGTCTCACGCGGACCACGAAGCAGCCGGCGAGAAACGCAAAGTCGTCGTCGTCAAGAAAAAGGCGCCTCCGACTAAGCCCCAGGCGCGCGTCGTGGCGCACCACAAGGAAGATGGAGGCTCCGAGGAGCCGCATGTCGTCCATTCGGAAGAACCGCGCTCCGACGCCGCGACGTTCGCGGTTCCGCGCGCGGAACCGCGAACGGAACCGCGCGCAGCCCATGCCGAGGCCCCGCGTTCTGAAGAGCATCATCCCGAAGCTCCTCGTCCTGTCGCGCCTCCCCGTCCCGAAACGGAAGGCGCGCGACCACCAGTTCCGCACCCGCCCTCGGGTGATCGCCCCTCTCCGCGCCCCCCCTATCCTGAACGACCTTCCTACGGGCAGGGCGGTTCTTCGTCTCCTCGCCCTTCCTATGGGGATTCTCGACCTCGTCCCAGCTCCGACCGTCCCTATGGCCAGGGCGGCGGCTACCAGGGTCAGGGCGGCGGCTACGGCGGCCAGCGGCCTTCGGGCGGCGGGTACCAGGGCCAGGGCGGCGGCTACGGCGGCCAGCGGCCTTCGGGCGGCGGCTACCAGGGTCAGGGCGGCGGCTACGGCGGCCAGCGGCCTTCGGGCGGCGGCTACCAG
>JAJXZP010000118.1 GCA_021779995.1 bacterium
CGATCAATGCGGCCGATCCCAACCATCCCACCGTCGATCCGGTGCCCTATACCGGCGTGCAGTTCGTCGCCATCCCCGAATTCCAGGGCCTGGGCGATACCATCGGGCAGATCTTCTCCGGCGTGCGACTGGCAAAGGACGTGACGTGATGGAGCCGATCCTCGGGGGCACCGTCGTCGGCCCCGGCACCGTCGGCGGCCCCGCCGGCCCCATCGGTGGCCCCGGCGGCCCCGACGACGGGGGAGTCTTCGGCAGGCTCGGAACCCGCCGGAGCCGGCCCCGGTCCCGTGATTTCCGGCGCCGCCGATCGCGTCCTCGACGAGGCGGGCGTGGAAATAGCGCAAAGCCCGGCCGGCATCGTCCTCCGCGTCCGGGATATCCGCTTCGTCGCCGATTCGGACGAGGTCCTGCCCTCGGAGCTCTGGCGTCTCGACGCCATAGCCGCGGCGCTCAAGGCCCTGCCGGGCCGGAACTTCCTCGTCGAGGGATACAGCGCGTCCGTGGGTAATCCCTCAGGCGAGCTGGCCCTCTCCCAGCGTCGCGCCAAGCGCATCGCCGACGAGCTGGCGGCGCGCGGGATCGAGGCGGGGCGATTCATGTACCGGGGCCTCGGCTCCGCTCAGCCCCTCGCGCCGAATGATACCGAAGCGGGGCGCGCGAAGAATCGCCGCGTCGAGATCACCGTCCTGGACTACTGAAGGATCCCGGCGAGCAGCTCGCGCAGCTCGGCCAGGATCATCGCGGTCGCTCCCCAGACCTTGTGTCCGCCCAGCAGATAGTAGGGCAGCAGATCGGCGCCCCCGCCGAAGGAGCGCTCCTCGAATCTGGCCGCGTCCTCGGCGAGGAGCTCGGCCACGGGCGTTTCGATGAGTTCGGCCACCTCCCGGCGCTCCAGGACGAAGCTCGGAGCCGCATCGGAGAGGGCGACGAAGGGATGGACGTGGAAGCCCGAGTGGGGAATGTCGAGGGCGCTCAGTCTCCCGATCACCTTCGCGAGGGCGGGATCGACGCCGATCTCCTCCCGCGTCTCGCGCAGGGCCGTCTCGACCAGGGATTCGCCCTCCTCGCGCGAGCCGCCGGGGAGGCTCACCTGGCCTTTGTGGCTTCCCGTGTCCTCGCTGCGGAGCGTGAGCGGAAAGTAAAGAGAGCCGCCTCGGGGATAGAACAGCACGAGCACGGCCGCATCGCGGAAGTTCGCGCGTCCCGGCCCCGCATCCCGGTGCGGCGGCGCCATGCGCATCTGGGCGGCCGGGCCGGGAAGGCGCGGCTCCTCGCCGCGACGGCTCTCGAAGAGCCGCCGCACGGTCTCGGCGTCGAGGTTTCGAAACCTCGCGCTCCGAGATGCCTCGCTCATTGCCGGGCGCTCTGCGCCTCGTTCGCCGCCTTGGTGAGTATCGCGGCGAGGCGCTCGAGCGTTTCCTGGAGCAGAGGGTCGATCGTGGACCGCAGGTCCTGGACGAGGGCGTCGACCTTCGTGACCTCGGCGTCGACCTTGTCGTTCCGGGTCCCGACCGATGCGACCGTCGCCACGCCCGGCGCCTTCCCCATGCTCGCGCATCCGGTCAGCGTCACGGCGAGTCCCGCCGTCGTGGGCACTACGATTCCTTTCACCAAACGCCTCCTGAAATCGCGGAAGGCCAGCCCCGGGCAAGCACGGCATCACGACCGGCTCCGCCGAGCCGCTCCGCCGTCCGCCTACTCGAACTGGACCTCGCCGAGCAGGGCCTTGAGCTCCCGGATGTCCTTGACGAGCTTGGCCCGGTCGAGGTTCTGCAGGCGCCGCGGCACCATCTCCTTGGACGTGCACTCAAGGACGGCGACGAGGTTCTGCAGCTCGATCTCGTGCGGGTAGGCCGGCGGCACGAAGTCGGCCATCGTCTCGTCCATGTCCTCCTTGGTCACGAAGGTCCGCCCCTCCATGGCCGCCCGGAACTTGGCCCGGATGAGCACCGCTTCGAGGTCCGCGCCCGAGAACTCGTGGCGGAAGCGCCTGAGGAGCTCGGGCACCGAGAACTTCCGGATCGAGAGGTCGAGCTTGCGCACCAGGGTGTCAAAGAGCGCGATCTTCTCCTCCTCGGACTCGGGATAGAAGAGGGCGAGGTGCTCCTCGGCCCGCCCCTGGCGCTTCAGGTCTATGGGCAGGAGGTCCGGGCGGCAGGTTATGAGGAACCAGATGATCTTGCCGCGGTACTCGGTGTCCCCCATGAAGCTCGCGATCTGCGAGAAGACGCGGTTCGAGACGCCCGAATCGCCCTCCTGGTTGCGGTCGCCGAGGAAGGCGTCGGCCTCGTCGATCATCACCGCCACCGGCGACATGGCCTTGAGGATCGAGAGCACGCGCTCGAGGTTCGACTCGGTGACGCCCTGCCACTTGGAGCGGAAGTTGCGGAACTTCACCATGGGCACGCCGATCTCGCCCGCGAAGGCCGTGACGAGGAAGCTCTTGCCCGTGCCCACCGGTCCCGAGATGAGGTAGCCCATGGGCAGGACGTCGAGCCTGCCCTGCTTGATGGCCCTGGTGGCGTTGCGCAGGCGGCGCTTGACGAACTCGTGCCCCGACACGAAGGAGAGGTCGTGCTCGGTCTCGAGGAACTCCAGGAGTCCCGCGGCCTCCGACTCGATAATCTCCTTCTTCTTCTGCCGCATGTACTCCAGGGAGATGGGCAGGTCCTCCTGCCAGCTTTCGGCGGCGAGGCGGTTCAGGTTCGTGAGGTTGAGGCCCGAGGCCAGGGCCGCCACCTGGTCGCAGCCGAGGCCCCGGTCGAGGAGGAGCTGTCCCTTCGATTCGAGGAAGCGCAGGAACTGCGCGCGGATGCCCTGGTCCGGAATGGGTATCTCGACCTTGACCGTGCTGGGGCTGGCGACGAGCCGGGGATTGAGGTCGGTGAGGTTCTCGGTGAGGAGGATGATCGACACGTCGCCGCTCGTGAACACCGGCTCGTGCGACCAGCGGTTGAGGGTGACGAAGCAGTAGCGGTCCGCCTCGGAGAGCCGCGCCACGTCGCTCGCCGGCGCCACCGTCTCGGCGTAGTCCAGGATGAGCACGATGCGCTTCTTCTGCGGCAGCTGCGTGAGGACGTACTCTTCGAGATAGGCGAAGGCCTTGTTGGGGTCGTTGGAGCGGAAATCCTCGTCGGAGGAGTCGGGATGCCGCGATCGCATGGCGGCGAGATAGTCCCGTTCCATGCCTTTTTCGCAGAAGCTCACGCCGCTGGAGCGATCGTAGAACACGATGACGTCGCGGTTGCCGAAGAGCACGTCGGAGATGTACTCCTGGATCTTGACGAAGAGGAACTCGCCCTCGTTCATCTTGTGAGGGAGGAAGTCGCGGATGTTGCCGTGGACGATGTAGAGGTTGGCCGTCTTGGAGCAGTACTTGTAGGAGAGCTCCTGGGCCCAGGCAGGCAGAATCTTGATGAACGGCAGGTTCTTGACTATGAGCTGGTCCTTCATCGTTCCCCCCGCCGGGGATTATGGCCTGCCTGCGGCGCGGGGGGCAAGCGCCGCGATCGAAATCCCGGCGGACGGCCGGAGCGCTTTCCCTTTTGACAAAGCGGCGCTCCCGCCCGATACTGGAAAGGGCGCGTATCGGCGGCGCGCGGCGCCGGACGGGGCGGAAGGCCGCGCGATCGGCTCGATTGGGAAGGGGAGAGTATGGCAGAGAACAAGAAGGCGGATTCCGCCGTGAAGGATGTCCGCGCCTGGGTCGTGGGAGTGAACATGGGTCTCGGCCATAAGCGCGCGGTCGCGCCCCTGGCTTCCATCGCCGAGGGCGGCATCCTCATCGCGAACGACCCGGCCGTGGCCACGCCCGAGGAGATGGGGCTCTGGGAGGGCGTGCTCGAGCTCTACGAGCGGCTTTCGAGGATCAAGAAGGTGCCCCTGATCGGTCCGCTCCTGTTCGGCATCATGGATTGGTTCCAGAAGATCCAGCCGGCCTATCCCCGGGTCGACCTGTCCAAGCCTTCGGTGGGCAACAAGATGGTGGACTCCACCCTCAGGAAGGGCCTGTGCCAAGGCATGCTCGATCATATCAAGACCAAGCCCCTGCCTCTGGTGACCTCGCATTTCCAGCCCGCCCTCGCCGCCGACCGGGCGCACTACGGACGCATCTACTGCATCATCTGCGACTCGGACATCAACCGCGTCTGGGTGGCTTCCGATCCTCGCGCCTCCAAGATCGAGTATCTCGTGCCCTGCGGCGCCGCGATGCGGCGGCTCAAGCAGTATGGCGTACCCGACGAGCGCATCTACATGACGGGCTTTCCCCTGCCGCTCGAGCTACTCGGCGACGAGAGCCTCCACGTGCTCAAGTCCGATCTCGGACAACGCCTGCGCTATCTCGATCCGATCGATCGATTCTGGCCCCTGCACGACCGGAGCATCGTGCACTTCCTCGGCGAGGACAACTGCGCCTTCCGCAAGGAGCGCACCCTCACCATTACCTATGCGGTGGGCGGGGCCGGAGCCCAGCGCGAGATCGGCGCCGCGGCGCTCGAAAGCCTGAGCGGCAAGATCCGGGAAGGCGTGCTGGCCATGAACCTCGTCTGCGGAGTGCGGCCCGAGGTGCGCGAGTACTTCGAGACGGTCGTGAAGGGCCTCGGCCTGAAGGACCGGCCGAATGTGCGCGTGATAGGCGGTCGCGGCGAGGCGGACTATTTCTCCTCGTTCACCGAATCGCTCAGGACGACCGACATCCTCTGGACCAAACCCTCGGAGCTCTCGTTCTACGTCGGGTTGGGCATTCCTCTGCTCATCGCCCCGCCCATAGGGTCGCAGGAGATCTTCAATCGGCATTGGCTCGAGGAAGTGCAGGCCGGGATTCCCCAGGACGACCCGCGGTACGCGGACCAATGGCTCTACGAGCTCTTGGAGCAGGGACGGTTCGCCGAGGCGGCCTGGAGCGGCTTCCTCAAGGCCCGCAAGTACGGTACCTATAGGATCCACGAGCTCCTCGCCACCGGCGCCATGTACCGTTCCGGGGACCCCTTGTCTCGCTGAAGTAGTCCGCGGCCGGCGGCGTCGCGGGCGTTGCCCGCCCGGTCCGGTTCCGCTACAGTGTGCTGCGGAAGAGGAGAAGGATGCCGAAACAGCGAATCCTGATGTTGATGCTCGAGGTGGGCTTCGGGCACAAGGCTCCCGCGAACGCGGTCAAGGAGGCCCTGGAAACTCGTTTCCCCGGTCGCTTCCGCGTCGATGTCGTGGATTTCGCGAAAGAGGTCGGGGCCCTGGCCGACGACAAGCTCTTGAAGAACGGCTGGGACCTCAGATCGGA
>JAJXZP010000001.1 GCA_021779995.1 bacterium
ACCTCATCGATCAGATCGACAAGGAGATCGAGAAGCTCAAGGACCGGCTGATCGACGCCGGCAAGGAAGAGCTCTCCGACACCGAGATCATCTTTGAGAAGATGAACCGCATCCGCGACTATACCGACGACGATGCCGAGAATCCCAAGTCCAAGCGCTACACGATTATCGCCAAGGACCTCATGGAGCGGATCAACAACCTCCGCGCCGAGATCGATCCCGCCACCTTCGATCAGCTCAACGTCCGCGAGAACCTCAAGAAGATCGTCGATATCGAGAATATCCGCAACCGCGGCTACAACACCGCCGTCAACTCGATCACCTCGATCCTCGACACCTCCAAGATGGGTTATCAGTACATCGAGAACCTCAAGAACGCCCGCGAGCTCATCATCCGCGAGTACGAGGACACGAACTTCGCCATCCTTCCCGACGAGCGCTACCAGATCCGCCTCCAGTACTACGACAACGCCCAGCTCATCGAGGAGCGCAAGGCCTACGCGGTCCAGCTCGCCAGCTTCGAGACCGAGGTCCAGCACCTCTGGGACGTCCTCGAGATGATGTACGAGGATTCCAAGTTCCTGAAGCGCATTTCCGACTTCAACGACCTCGCCGGCATCTATCGCGGCAAGATCAAGCGTCGGATCAAGGACAAGAGCAACGAGCCGTTGTACGAGAACATCGCCAAGGTCTGGGACGAGATTTCCTTCGTCAAGGCCGCCGACACCGACGTGGAGAAGAACAACCCCACGAAGCTCTACGAGAAGGACAAGATCCGCTCCAGGCTCATACTCATGTCCGACAAGCTCAAGAGCATGTACTCGTACCAGTACCCGATCCAGCGGCGCGTCGTCGAGGAGCGCCTCGCCTTCCTGTCGAAGGAATTCGACAAGTTCGCCTACATGATCAATCCCTACCACATCCAGCCGGGGCTTCTGCTCGACGTGGATATCACTTCCATCAAGAGGAAGAAGGCCACGCTCGACGGCATGGCCAATGTCTTGAACGAGTTCCTCCACGGCGTGTCCAAGGGCTTCCAAGACGCGGCTTTCGCGGCCTTCAGCCGCCGACGCTCCACGGTCCGCGAGGACATCGCGCAGTCCTTCTCGCCCGGCGATGTCGGCGAGCAGTCCGGCGGCCCTGCCGGCGCGGACTATCTCTCCATGCTCAACGCGGATACCGGCCCGGCCCTCGAGGAGGCTATCGACGCGGCGCCGACTCCGGTCAACGTCCCGGCGTCCTCGCGGCGCGGTGGAGCCAGAGGCAAAGGCGTCGTCGATTCCGGCAAGAAGGGCGCGGCCAAGCCTGCCGGCAGGCGAGGACGCCGAAGCGAAGATGGAGGACTTAGGCAGCTTTAATGCCCCATGAAAGACCGGCCGGTGAAAACCGGCCGGATCCTTTTTTGTCGAGCGCGTTTTTTCGGAGTGCGGATGTATTTCGAAAAGATCGCCGATACTGCGGTAAGAAGGCGGGAAGCTTCACGGTACCCTGCTCGCCGGCACGGAGCAAAATCACCGGCCAGGGCGGCACTTGCGTTCACCGCGCGATTGTATATCATTAAGGCATGCCCGAGGGGCCGTCCTCCCGCTCACGGGGGACGGCCCTTTTTGCAAGAGGAGTTCTGCCCATGAAAAGCATGATCAGTCAATTCGAAGGGCTTGCCGACCGAGAAGGCTTCAACGCCTCGGTGCGGCATATTCAGACCGTGGTCGCGTCGGTGGACCGGCTGGCAGACAAGGAAAATTTGGCGGATGTCATAGGCGAGCTTCTTGAAGACAAAAAGCTCGACAAGGACGACATTCGCCCGGTCGTATCAATGATTCTGGGCCAGAAGTACCATTATCGCAGCGTTTCCGCCAATTTAGATACCGTGGCGGGTGACCTCGGCGCCGTTTCCGACGAGACCGCCTCGTGGAACGGCGTGGACCTCGTCGCAATCTACTTCCATCCCGACCTCGGTGCCTTGGTCGTCAACCCGAAGAACAAGCTCCGCATGGCGCAGATCGATCGCCTCAACCGCTCCGAGCTTCTCGTCGTATATGCCGGCCGGTTTACGAAAGAAGGCGATCCGGCCCTGCTCGAAGCGGCCGCACGGGCCGTCATCGATCTCTTTGCCGGCCGCAAGCCGAAGACGAAGCCTGATTTCTTGAAAGGCGACTGCGTCTACCGGCAGGCCAAGCAGCCTGCGGCGGTCGAAGCCAAGCCCAAGGCTACGCCGAAGGCGAAGGTCAAGGCCGCCGCTGCCGCCCCGAAGGGGGCCGTCGCTCCCAAGGCTAAGAAAGCGGCGGTCGAGCCTGCGGCGGTCGAGCCCGAAGAGCCGAAGGCGGCCGTCGCCGCCGAGCAGGCGGTCAAGCCGGGCGCCCGCATGACCCCCATGTATTCCGTCACGGTCACGAACGAGCTTTTCCACAATGGCAACGTCGAAGCCTGGAAGCGCATCATCGCCAGCTACAACTCGAAGCACCCCGACCTCCAGGTCCTCGTCTACTACGACGGAGAGCGCATCACCAACCTCAACGCGCTTTTCAAGTGGGGCAAGGTCAAGCACGGATCCTCGATCCAGTTCGCCATAGCGGGCGAGAATATCTCGGATGTGGCCAAGCTCCAGCGCTATCTCACGCAAGGCGCCAGTCACATGTTCGAGGCCTTCCTGAGAGGCCCCGTGAACAGCGTCATGGCGCTGTTCTAGTCGCAGCGCCGACGAAGGAAAGGAAAGGCCATGAAGAATAATGTCCATTTTTTCAGCCAGAAGGAACCGGTCAAGAAGGATGTGGAACTCGATAAGCTCGGCATGCGAGGCCGCCAGGCCAATGAGTTCGCCGAGCTGTCCCTCCCCATCCTCCCCGGCTTCATCATCGATTCCGACGCCGCCTCCCACCTCGCCGAGGAGAAGGTCGGCGAAGAGCTCAAGCCCTTCATCAAGAAAGTAGAGGACATAGTCGGCAAGCGGCTCGGCGACCGGAAGAATCCTTTGCTCTTCAAGATCGTCGTATCGCCCAACCTGGCCATATCCAACTACCCGACGCTCCACGACTTCGGGCTCGCCCGGGATACGGTCGAGGGCTTCGCCTCCTGGGTCGGCGCCAATTTCGCGGCCCACGAGGTGCTTTTCCTCGTGCGCGGCATGCTCGCGGTCGAGGATCGCATCGCGGAAATCGAAGGGCGCGACAAGGACCGCTTCGCCATCGCGGCGGCTGCCGAGAGCTGCACCAAGAGTCTCAAGGCCGAAAAGGCGGCCAAACTCGCCTCGGCTTTCATGGACGAGTACGCCACCCTGCTTCCCGCGGGATTCTTCGACTCCGCCGGCGTACAGATGGAAATCGCGCTCAAACGCGTTTCCCGCCTCGTGCGCCTCGACGAGCAGGATGCGGGCGACACGGCGATTCTCGTGCAGCCCATGGTCTACGGCAATTACGGCAAGGACTCGGCTTCGGGCGCCTTCTTCACCCGCGACATAGTCACGGGCGATGCCCTGCTGCAGGGCGAGTTCTACCAGGAGCGTTTCAACGAGATCGGCGCTGAAGGCAAGGACATCAACAAGATCGACGCGGCCGACCTCAAGGAGCTCGAGCGCATCGCCCGCAAGCTCGAGGACAAGCATCTCGAGATCAGGCAGATTCGCTTCACCATCGAGAACAAGAAGCTGTGGCTCATCGAGCAGCGGCAGGTGGTGGCCAAGAGCACCCAGGCCGATCTCAGGCTGGCGCTCGACCTCAATTCCCGCAAGGTTGTCGACGAGGCCTATGTCGTCAGCTCGATAGCGCCCGGGCGCCTCAACGAGATCCTGCACGATATCGTCGACTTCAATTCGGTCAAGAAGCTGCAGGGCGTCACGGGCGGCATCGCCGGAGCCCCGGGCGCGGCCATCGGGCGCGTCTACTTCAGCACCGAGGCCCTCCTCGAGGCCTACAGGCTCGCCCAGCAGAAGAACGAGGACAAGCACTTCATCCTGGTGATGCCCGCCACCTTCGCCGAGGACGTCAAGGCCATAGAGGCCGCCGCCGGCGTCCTCTCCTGCGAGGGCGGCTATTCCGCTCACGCCTCGGTCGTCGCGCGGCAGTACGGCAAGGTCTCGCTCGTCAAGCCTGAGATGAGGATCCGCGGCAAGAAAGCCACGATCGGCGAGCTGGCCATCGACGAGGGCGAGTACATCACCATGAACGTGCCCTTCTACGGCGAGCCGCAGATCTGGCTCGGCAGGGCCGACCTCATCTCGCCGGATCCCAAGGACTCCGGCCTCCTCGACTTCATAGCCCTGGCCAAGAAGCAGATGCGGCATTTCCACGTGCGCGCCAATGCCGACACCCCGCGGGATGCGGCGCGGGCCCTGCTGTTCGGCGCGGAAGGCATCGGCCTCACCCGAACCGAGCACATGTTCTTCAACGAGAAGCGCATCAACGTGATCCGCGAGATGATCCTCTCCGACACGAAGGAGGAGCGGATCAAGGCCCTCGACAAGCTCAAGCCCATGCAGCGCGAGGACTTCTACGGGCTCTTCAAGACCATGGCCGGCAAGGAAGTGACGATCCGCCTCCTCGACGCCCCCTTGCACGAGTTCCTGCCGCACAACCCGGCCGAGATGGAGACTCTCGTGGCCTACCTCGCCGCTCGCAAGGGCGCGAAGAAGCTGTCCAAGAACGAGATCCAGGCCCGCTGCGACTCCCTGGCCGAGTTCAATCCCATGCTCGGGCACAGAGGCTGCCGCCTGGGCGTCACCTATCCGGAGATCTACGAGATGCAGGTTCGCGCCGTCTTCGAGGCTGCCTACAAGCTCCAGGCCGAAAAGGTGGACGTGCGGCCCGAGATAATGATCCCTATTGTCATGAATGCCGCCGAGCTCAAGCTCATCGTTTACGGCAAGAAGATCGAGGGACGCACGTACCGAGGCCTGGTCGATATCGAGGAAGATGTCCGCAAGGAGCTCAAGGCCAAGGCCATTCCCTACCGAATCGGCACGATGATCGAGCTGCCGCGGGCCGCCCGCCAGTCCGGCGAGATCGCCCGCTACGCCGAGTTCTTCAGCTTCGGCACCAACGATCTCACGCAGACGACCCTGGGTATCAGCCGAGACGACTTCAACTCCTTCATGCCCGACTACTCGACCTACGACCTCGTCGAGGGAAACCCCTTCTCCCTGCTCACCGCTCCGGTAAAGGATCTGATCCAAATCTCGGTTCGGCGCGGCAAGATCAGCCGGCCCGGCCTGGTCACCGGCCTTTGCGGCGAGCATGGCGCCAACCCCGACAACATCCGCTTTACGATGGAGGCGG
>JAJXZP010000272.1 GCA_021779995.1 bacterium
GGCGCCCGCGGCCCCGCCGAGCTTCGCCGTCCCGAGGCGGCCGGAAGCGCCTCTCGGCCCGCCCAGGGCGCGATAGTCGGAATAGCCGCCCACGCTCTCGGCGAGGCCTCCCGAGCCGTCCAGGGCCACGATGAAATCGGCCATGCCGTCGAGGAAGGCCCGGTCGTGCGACACGGCGAGGACGCAGCCCTCGAAGTCGGCGATGAAGTCCTCCAGAAGCTCGATCGTCTCGATGTCCAGATCGTTGGTCGGCTCGTCGAGCAGGAGGAAGTTGGGCGACTCCGCGAGGATGCGCACGAGCTGGAGCCGGCGCAGCTCCCCTCCCGAGAGGCGGGAGATCGGCAGGCCGTGCATGGCCCGGGGAAACAGGAAGCGCTCCAGGAGCTCGGGGGCGGTCAGGGTCGAGCCGTCGGCCATGCGGACGCGCTCGGCGTGTCCTTCGACGTAATCGACGAGACTCATGCCGCCGTCGAGCCCCGCGGCGGTCTGGTCGAAGTACGCGAAGTGGACCGTCTCTCCCCGCTCGATCGAGCCCGAATCGGGCGCGAGCCGCCGCGCGACGAGGTCGAGGAAGGTTGTCTTGCCCGAGCCGTTCGGCCCGACTATCCCGATCCGCTCGCCCGCCTTGAACTCCCGCGAAAACGGCGCGAGCACGAGCTTCTCCCCATAGCGCTTGGAGGCGCCGCGAATCGAGAGAATCTTCTTGCCGAGACGCCGGCTGCCCGAGCTGAAGCCCTCCATGCGCCGCTCGCGCGTGAGGCCCGAGGCCTGCATATCCCTGATCTCGTCCTTGCGGCGCTCGCTCTTCGTGGCCCGCGCCCGGGCGCCGCGCATGAGCCAGGCCATCTCGCGCTTGAGGATCGTCAGCCGGCGCGACTCGGCCTTCTCGAGCGAGGCTTCCCGCTCCAGGCGGCGCCGGACGAAGTCGGCGTAGCTTCCGGGGTAAAGGTAAATCCTGCCGCGGTCGATCTCCATGATCGAGGAGCAGACCGCGTCGAGGAAGGCCCGGTCGTGGGTCACGAGGATGAAGGCCGAGCCGCCGGCGAGGAGGCGGCGCTCGAGCCACTCGATGGTCTCGATATCGAGGTGATTGGTCGGCTCGTCCAGGAGGAGCAGCTCGGCTCCCGGGGCGAGGGCGCGGGCTATGGCCGCCTTCTTCACCATGCCGCCCGAAAAGGTCGAAAGCGGCGTGTCCCGGGGAGGGAGGCCGAGCTCGGTGCAGAGCGAGGCGTAGGACAGCTCCACTCCCGCGGCGCCGAGGGCCTCAAGCTCGGCGTCGAGCCGCGAGACCGCCTGGTGGTCCTGAACCCGGGCGCCGAGCAGGCCGCGGCGCGCCGCGAGCGGCCCGGCCGCCGAGGACAGTCCCCGATAGAGGAAATCGCCCAGGGTTTCGCCCTCGGCGAATTCGTGGCGTTGCTCGAGGAAGCTGAAGCTCAAGCTGCGCTTGCGGGCCAGGGTGCCGGCGTCGGGTTCGAGGCCGCCGGTGAGGACGCGCAGGAAGCTGGACTTGCCGCAGCCGTTGCGCCCCACGAAGCCTATCCGGTCGCCGGAATCGATGCCGAGGCTCACGCCTTCGAAGAGGGGGGATTCGCCCAGGGACTTGGATATGCCGTCGAGAGAGAGGAGATTCATCGGAACGCGACTGTACCCCGCGGGATATCGCTTGGACAAGGGTTCGCGCGGTCGGAAAGAGCCAGGCCGCCGCCTCGCCCGAGGGCGGCAACCGGGGAGGCGCCCGGCCACATCTGCCGACGGCGGCGTAGACAGGCGCCGCGATTTCCTATACATAGGCCTCGTGAGACAAGGCGAACTCTTCGAAACGACAGCGGGCCGCGATATCCTCGTCGTCGGCGCCGGCCCGGCGGGGCTCTTCGCGGCCCTGGCGGCGGCCGAATGCGGCGCCAGGGTCCTCGTGTGCGAGAAGATGTCCTCTCCCGGCATCAAGCTCCTCGCCAGCGGCTCCGGCCGCTGCAACATCACGCACGCCGGAGCGATCGAGGACTTTATCCCGCACTACGGCGCGGGGCAGGGACGCTTCCTCAAGCACGCCCTCTTCTCCTTCGACAACCTGGCGCTTGAAGCCTGGTTCACCCGGCGCGGCCTGCCTCTCGCGGCCGACGAGCGCGGCAAGCTCTTCCCCGCCACGGGCCGCGCCCGCGACGTCCTCGCGGTCCTTCTGGCCGAGGCGGGGAGCGCGGGGGTCGAGATTCGCGGGGATGCGCGGGTCCTCTCGGCGCGGAGGCTAGGCGGCGGCTTCGAGGTCGAGACCTCCGAGGGTCGGCATGCGGCCGACAGGCTCATCCTGTCCACGGGCGGGAAATCCTATCCCGGCACGGGCTCTTCGGGCGAGGGCTACGCCCTCGCCGCCTCGTTCGGACACCAGATCGCCCCGACCAGGCCCGCCCTCGCGCCGCTCGTCACGGTCGGCGGCCTCCCCGCGGCCTGCGCGGGCATCTCGATCCCGGAGGCCGAGATCGTCGTTCGGCGCGGACAAAAACGGGTGCTGAGGGCGCGGGGCGATCTTCTATTTACGCACAAAGGCATCTCGGGTCCGGTGGTGCTCGACGCTTCCCGCTCGATAGAAAGCGGCGATGTGGTGCTCGTCTCCCTGCTTCCCGGCATGGACCGGGAGCTGATCGAGGCGGAGCTTCTGCGACAGACCTCGCTCCACGGGCGCCGCGGCATCGCTTCCTGCCTGCAGGCCTTGGGTCTGCCCGAGCGCCTCGCGGACGCCGTCCTCGAGTGGTCGGGGGTGGAGCGCAGCCTCGGCGCGGCCTCGCTCGACCGCTCCCGCCGCACGCGCCTCGTCGAGGCCGTCGCGGCCCTGCCTTTGGTCGTGGAGCGGGTCGGCGGCTTCGAGGAGGCCATGGCCACGAGCGGCGGCGTGGTCCTCGCGGAGGTGGAGCCGCGTACCCTCGCCTCGCGCATTGAGCCGGGGCTCTTCTTCGCCGGGGAGATACTCGACCTGGACGGGGATACCGGCGGCTACAATCTCCAGGCCGCCTTCTCGACCGGGCGCCTTGCCGGGATCGCTGCCGCCACATGAGCGCGGCGTTATGAACGCGGCGGCTGATCTCATCACCCTCGAAGGCGCCTTCCTCGTCGAGCGGGCGCTGCGCGCCGGCCTGGAGCTGACTCGGGTGGCCTGTGTCGGAGCGAGAGAAGACTGGATTCGCGGCCTCCTCGGCGGCCGCGGCGGAATGCCGCCCGAGATCGAGGTCCTGCCCGAGCGCGAGCTCGCGGCGATAGCCGGCTACCCCTTCCATCGCGGTGTGCTCGCCCTGGCCCGCCGGCCCGCCGAAACCCCGCTCGCCGAGCTCGCCGGCCGCTTTTCCTGCGTGGCCGCGAAAGACGGCGCCGCGGAGGCGCGGACCCGGGCCACCCTACTCGCCGTCCCCGAGCTGCGGGACCCCGAGAACCTCGGATCGATATTCCGCAGCGCCGCCGCCCTCGGCTGCGACGCCCTGCTCCTGGGTCCCGGGGGCCCCGATCCCCTGTCCCGACGCGTCCTGCGGGTTTCCATGGGCGCCTCGCTCGACCTTCCCTGGGCGCGGCTCGGCGGCCCGAGCGGGCTCGCGGTCTTCGAAAACCTCGGCTTCCGGAGCGCGGCCTGCGTCCTCGACCCGGAGGCCCGCGATCTCCGTGGCTACTCGCGCCCCCCTCGCCTCGTCATCGTCCTCGGCGACGAGGCCTCCGGCCTCTCCTCCGGCTGGATGGAGGCCTGCGAAGACCGGCTCACCCTGCCCATGCAAGGAGGGACGGATTCTCTCAATGTGGCCGTGGCCGCCGCGCTTTTCGCCTTCGTCCTGAATCTTTCGGCGAAGCCGATCCCAAAATGACCGCAAGGTCGGGCAGCTTGCGCAAAATGCGAACGCGTTTTTCAAGAACTACCGTAAATCGCGAGCGAGATTTTCGGAAAATACGTTGCAAATGGCTGGGGCAATCGCTACACTTTCCCTAGATTATGAATCCACTGTCATCGGTCCTAGGACCAAAGGTGGCGGGCGCGCGGGTCGTGCCCGTCGTCACCAAAGTGGTTGTGCTCTTCACCGTGTTCCTCCTGGCCTCGAACTTCGCGTCCAACTACATCAACCTCATGCTCAATCAGGGCGAACAGCTCTCGCTGGCCAACCGGCTCCTCGTGAAGGACCTCGCCGAGCTCTACGGCTTCGCCTCGAACCAGCACGAGATCTACCAGTTCAACGGCAGTCTGCCCGACGCGGTCAAGGCCATGAGGGAGAGCGCGCTCAAGAACCTCTCGGGGCGGAAATCGGCCGCCTTCGCCGTGCAGAAGGACGGGGCCTTCCTGTTCTGGGCCTCGAAGCTCCCGCCCCCCGCCGTCTTCGCCGATCGGAGCGCGCTCGCGAAAATGCAGTCCCAGAGCTCGGGCGAGGGTAAGATCGAGTTCAGCCTCAACGGCTATTCCTACTTCGGCGTGTTCAAGTACAACGAAAAATGGGACGCCTACTTCGTGCGCGCCGACGAGAAGACCGAGTTCGGGGCCGACTCGCGCGCCATCTTCGTCCGCGTCGCCGTCATCATCGTCATCCTCACCCTCATCTGCATCTTCGTCGGCGCCTTCCTCGTGCGGCGCATCCTCCGCTTCCTCGGCAGCATGACCCAGAGCCTCATGCGCATGCAGGCCCAGCAGCGCATGGAGCTCCTCGACCTCTCGGGCGCGCCGAACGACGAGGTGAGCTACCTGGGCGCCTCCTTCAACTCGCTCTCCTCGACGATCGACAACCTCATGCGCATCTTCCGGCGCTTCGTCACCGAGGATATCGCGCAGCGCGCCTACAAGGAGCGGGAAGTGCGCCTCGAGGGCACGACTCGCCAGCTCACGATGCTTTTCTCGGACATCAAGGGCTTCACCTTCATGACCGAGACCCTCGGCAACGACATCATCGACGTGCTCAATCTCCACTACCAGCGGGCCATCAAGCGCATCCACGACGAGCACGGCATCGTCGGATCGATCATCGGCGACGCGCTCCTCGCCGTCTTCGGCACGATGGAGACGGGCTCGAACAAGTCCCTCGACTCGCTGAACGCGGCCTACGCGATCCAGGACGTGGCGGCCGCGCTGCGCACCGACATCGCCGCGCAGCGCGAAGAGATAGTCCGCAGGCGCGGCGCCCTCACCGAGGCCGAGGAGCGGGTCTACCGCGCCGTGCTCCTCGAAGTGGGCGTCGGCATCGACGGCGGCGAGGTGTTCTACGGCAATATCGGCTCCTACGAGCGCATGGCGAACACGGTCATCGGCGACAACG
>JAJXZP010000288.1 GCA_021779995.1 bacterium
AGCCTCATCCTCGCCTCTTCCTGCCAGACTGATCGAGGTCGGAGGCCCGCGGCCTCGCCGACGACAGTAGCCTCGCCGACGACAGTAGCCTCGCCGACGACAGTAACCTCGCCGACGACCGCGGCCGCGCCGACGACCGCGGCCTCGCCGCCCAGGGCGGCCTCGCCGAGCGCCGAGGGCGGTTCGACCTCGGCCGGCGATGTGCTCGGGACCGTCGACGGTCTACTCGCCGCGGGCAGGCAATCCGAGGCGGAGAAGCTTCTCGTCGCGGAGCTCTCCGCGAACGAGGAGAGCAGGGGGAACCCGGAGCTTCTCTTCTACTACGGAGCCTTTCTGCGGAGCCGGTTCCTCGTCGCACAGGCGGATCGGGTCTTCTCGTACCTTGCGGGGCAGGGCCGAACCGGTCTCTATCCCGACGTATCCAGGCTCATGGTCGCTCTGGACAAGCGGGCCGACGTGGATGCGAACATGAGCGAACTCGAGGCCGCGGTCGACAGGAATCCCGACAACCAGATGCTGCGGTGGATGCTGGCGGTGGAATGCCGAACCTTCGCCGACGACAAGAACAGCCCCGAGCTGTACAATCGCGACAACGAGGGCGTGCGGCAGTTCCAGATCATGCTACGCGCCTGGAATCCCGGTCCGGTCCTCGTCCACCAGACTCTCGCGAACCTCCTCGACGATCTTTACGAGCACGGGGAAGCGCTGCCCCACCGCCTGATCGCCATACGGGAGGAACCCAGCTACTGGAGTTATCAGGGCCTCTGGCTGACTCTTTTCGGTCTTGGACGCTACGCCGAGGCCAAGATAGCCATCGAGCGCGCCATCGGATGCGAGCACGCTCCGCCGCAGTACCAGGATTATCTTTTTCGGACTATTTCCCGCATGAACAGCGCTCCGTACGGGCGATGAGGAGGAAACATGGCTCGACGCTCGACAGCGCGCCTCGGCATCTGGCTTCTTCTCGCCTGCGGAGCGGCGGGCTTTCTCGCCGGCCAGACAGCGCCTTCGACCACGGGGGCGCGTGGAGCTCCCGCCGTCTACGCCTGCGGCTGGGTGATGAATGGCCCGGCTTTTTCCGCCTGCTACTGGCGCGACGGACAATTTTTCGCGCTGGAGCCCCGGGCCGCGGAGGGGCAGGATTCCTACGCGCGCGCGATAGCCGTATCCGGCGACCACGTGTACGTCGCCGGGGACTATTCGGACGGGCGGACCCTCATCCCCTGCTGCTGGATCGACGGGAAGCGGGTCGAGCTCCAGGGCGGCGCCCCTCCCCTCGGCGCCACGGCGACCTGCATCGCCCTCTCCGGCGACGCCGTCGTGATCGGGGGCACGTATTCCGACGGCACAAGCGACCACCCCTGCTACTGGGAGAAGGGCATCCGGGTGGAGCTGGACGAGGGAAGGTCGTGCGTCGACGCGGAGCTCAGGTCGATCGCCGTCGCGGACGGGACCGTCTACGCCTGCGGCTCGCTCTACGTCGGTCCCAACCGGGTCGGCTGCCTATGGAACGACGGCGTGCTGAAGAAATTCGCCCGCTACTTCCAGCCGGAGGCTCTCTGCATCGGCGGGCGGGGACCCGCGATCGTCGGCGCCGACCTCGCCAAGGTGGCCGTCTGGGATGGCGCGACGCTCCGCGACCTGCCGGTGGACTCCATCCTCGGCGACCGGCATGCCGACGCCATCGCCTTCTCCGAGGGCGGCCTCCTGCTCGCGGGCTATCATCGTCTCCCGCATGCAGGGACGGCGCTACCCTGCCTCTGGCGCGGCGACCGGCGTGTCGATCTGCCCGTTCCCGAGGGACAGAATGGATACGCCTGCTCCATCTCCGTCGCCGGCGGCTCGGTCTTCGTCGGCGGTTTTCACGGATTGATGTCGAGTATTCCCTGCTATTGGAGGGACGGCACGTTGATCGACCTGCCCTGCCCCGAGGATGACGCGCGGGTGACGGCGATCTTCGCGGAGGAACGGGACCCCGCCGCCGCTACGACGAGCCCCCCCGCCGCTACGACGGGCCCCCCCGCCGCTACGACGAGCCCCCCCGGAACTCCGACAGCTCCTGCAGCTCCTTGAGTTTCTGGATGGCCTTTTCCTGGATCTGGCGCACTCGCTCGCGCGTGATGCCCAGCAGCCGGCCGGTCTCCTCGAGGGTGCGCGGGCCCTCGCCGTTCAGGCCGTAGCGGAGCTGGATGATCGTGATCTCGCGTTCGGAGAGGTTCTTGAGCACGTCGCCGAGGGTCTCCTGCAGGGCCATGGAGAACACTTCCTCGAAGGGCTCGGTGACGTTCTCGTCCTTGATAAGATCGGAGAGATGGGTGATGTTGTCCTCGTCGACGGTGGTGTCGAGGCTGGCCGTCTCCTGCGAGAGCTTCATGATCTCCTTGACCTTCCGGGCGTCCATGCCGAGCTTTTCCGCCAGCTCCTCCGAGTTGGGATCGCGGCCGAGCTCCTGGGTGAGCTGCTTGGCGACGAAGTAGCACTTCTTGATCGTGTTGAGCATGTGGATCGGGATGCGGATGACGCGCCCCTTGTCGGCCAGGCTCTTGATGATGGCCTGCCTGATCCACCAGGTGCCGTAGGTCGAGAAACGGCAGCCCCGGGTGTAGTCGAAGCGCTCCACCGCCTCGATGAGGCCGATGTTCCCCTCGTCGATGAGGTCGAGGAGGGTGAGCCCGCGGTGCTGGTAGTTCTTGGCGATGGACACGACGAGGCGGAGGTTCGAGGAGATCATGCGGTTCTTGTAGGCCACGAGCTCCCGCTCCCGCTTTTCGTGCTCCACGCTCCAGCCGCCCTCGTCCGCCGGAGCGCTCGCGCGCGAGGCATCCAGTTCGCGCACCTGCGCGCGGGCGTTCTGGATACTCTCGCCTATGCTGATCTCCTCGTCGGCGGAGAGCAGGGGGTAGCGCGAGATCTGCTTGAGGTAGAGAGCCAAGGGGTCGGTCTCCTTGGCGTGCTTGGGCTTCTTGCGCTTCAACAGCGGGACCTGCTTGGCCTTCTTCCGCTTGGGCTGAACGGGCCTCGGGAACGCTCCGTCGCTCATCGCTCCACCTTTCCCCGGCCTCGACGCCGATCGGAACGCATTCCGCCGGGCGCCGTCGGCCGCCAGGACTACATTTGAAAAAATACTAACACTCGGGGCCCCTCGGGCCGGGTTTCGCGGCCCTGACCCTGAAGAGGTCAATTCCGCGGCGCCAAGGCCGGATCGAGCGACTCGCCGTTCTTGAACACGAAGAAATATGCCACGGGCGCCGGCCTTCCTTCCTTGGCGTCGACGCCGACCCTGCCCAGTTCCTGGCCCGAGAGCACCTTGTCGCCCACCCGCACCGCGATGCTCTCGTTGCCGCCGTACACGTAGATGAAGCCTCCGCGGCCCTGGACGAAGACGACCTGCCCGAAGCCGCGGTAGGGGCCGGCCGAGACCACAGTCCCGGAGGCGATAGCCTTCTCCGGGTCGCCCTTGCGCGGTCGGAACATGATGCCGAAGAGCTTGCCGTCCAGGTAGTTCGCCTCGCCACCGCAGGGCCAGCTCAGCTTCCGGTCGACGACGCGGCTCGAGATGCTGACCGCGGGAGGGTCGCGTCCCGTGGGTACGCTTATGGCCGGATCGGCGGAGGGGGAAGCCGCGGAGGCCGGACCGAGGCTCTGGGAAGAAACGGCGACCGCCGCCGGCGAAGCAGGCTCTGCGGCAGGAGCGCCGCTCGCCGCCGGCCGGGCTGAGGCGTCGGCCGCCTGAGCCGGGCCCGAAGCGGCCGCAGGGCCCGCTTGAGCCGCGCCCCCCGATTCGTTTCGGCCGCCCGGGATGAACAGGAGCTCGCCCACTCTGAGGATGGACTTCGCGTCGAGTCTGTTGGCCGCCATCAGGGCCTCGACGCCGATCCCGTACTGCCGGGCGATGCCGAAGAGGGTCTCGCCGCTCTGGATCCTGTGCAGGCTCGGGATGAGCAGCCGTGTGCCGACCTGGAGGGTCGAGGGGTCGCCGATCCGGTTGGCGGATTCTAGGGCGCCGACGGGGACATTGTATTCGCGCGACAGCGAGAACAGCGTCTCGCCCTTCTTGAGGACGTGATAGACGGAATCCGCCGAAAGCTGTAGGCAGCCGGCGAGGGCGAGAAGGGCCAGGAGGGAACGCGCCCCCCATGGAATAGGGGCCGGTCCGCGAGGGGAATGCCGCGGTCCGCGAGGGAAACGGCGCGGTCCGCTCGCGGAACACAGCGCGCAGCGCGGCGCGGAATCACCTTCCCGGCCGCGCTCGGTGACGACAATGTTGGGGCTCATCCGTTCCGAGTATCGGCGGAACGAAACGATTTATTGAGACGGCAGAGATGTCAAACGGAGGGCGCCGGCTCCCGCTCCGCGCCGGCGGCGGCCGAGGGGGCGTCGGAGAGGAGCCAGGCGCCCGCGTCGTCGATGATCTTGGCGAGGATGACGATGTGAACCTCGTTCTTGGCCCGCTCCACTTCCTTGGCCCAGTGTTTTCCCGGAAAGCGCTTCTTGAGCCGCGTCCGGGTGTCGTCGGAGAGCGAAATGAGCTCGCCCCGCTCCTCGGGGCCTACGCTCGCCGCGC
The DNA here is from genome assembly GCA_021779995.1 of bacterium. Lineage (GTDB taxonomy): Bacteria > Spirochaetota > Spirochaetia > Treponematales > Rectinemataceae > JAJXZP01. The sequence goes on from JAJXZP010000288.1 coordinate 4,565, forward strand.
CGAGGCTGGCGAGGAAATACGCCGAGAGCAGGGAGAGCACCGCGTCCTTGGACACGACGCCCTCCCTCAGGTAGGGCAGGGCGTCGACGATGCGCTTCTGGAGCACGAGGCTGAAGGCGTAGTCGAAGCGGAGCCATTCGCGGGACTCGACGTCCTTGGCGTCGAGGTAGGGGGCGAAAAAGCTCTCGGCCTCGGCGCTGCGGTTCCGCAGGAGCCGCGTGACTCCGAAGAGGACGGCCTGTTTTCGCAGCAGGGCCGGCTTCTTGGCGGCGAGCTCGGTCTCGAGGCGGTCAATGCCCTCGACGTCCGACTGGAGGAGGTAGGCGTTCACGAGGAGCCGGATATGGCTGGCCCTGTACCGTCCCTTGCGGAAGATCCGATCGACGAGGTAGGCGGCGAGAGCGCTCCAGTCTTCGCGCTCGACCAGGAGGAAGACCCGTCGATTCGTCAGGAAGAAGGCGTTGAGTCCGGCTATGAGCACGATGAAGAAGAGCGCGAGATACCAGTTGCCCTTCCAGAAGGCGAGCGAGTACTGGGATCCCAGGAGGAAAAAGGGCATGAAAAAGACGAAAAGGAAGGAGGCGACGATGACGACGTTGAAAAGAACGAAAATTGTCCTAAATTTCATGTCACCTCACTCCTATAATTAAGGGAGGCTCTTTTCACAATCCGGATGAGGATCGAAAGAGCTTCCTTTTGGATTGCGGCGAGATTCTTTCGAGAGCCGGCAGGTTCTCGAAAGCGCTGCCTTGAAACGAGGCGATCCGTGCGCCGCTTACAGCTTGCAAGCGGAAAAAGTGTAGCCCCGGCCTCGCGGCGGGGTCAATGGGTGAACTATGAACGCCATTCTGCTTAAGGACCTTTCCGCCAAGCTCTTTTTCTCCAAACCCCTGTTTTTGGACGAGGGCTATGTGCTCCTGGCCCCGGAGACGCCGGTGGACGAGGCGCTCATCAAGCGGCTCACCCGCTGGGAGTTCCGCGAGCTCCGCTCCGAGGGCGTGCCCGTGATCGCCGAAACCAAGGCCGAGGGCGCCGGAAAGGACGGCGAGGCCGAAGCGGCGATCCATTTCGCCGACAGCGCCGGGGACCGGGAGCGGCTCCAGGGCATAGCCGCCTTCTATGAAGACTTCACCGCCTATGTCGAATCGCTCTACACCCGCTTCGTCACCACGACCCAGCTCGACTACCAGGGGCTGACCGAACGGATGAAAGGCATGCTCGGCGTGATCACCGAGAACCGCCGCTTCATCCTGCGCGCCCAGTCCCAGATGCCGCAGAACAAGAACTATCTGGTATCGCACGCCGTGCGCTCGTCGATCTTCTCGATCATCCTGGGGATCGCCCTCAAGCTCCCGCCCTTCCGCCTCATCGAGCTGGGCGCAGCGGCCGTGCTCCACGAGATCGGCATGATCCGCCTGCCTCCTCAGCTGTACATGGCCGACCGGCCGCTCTCGCCGCAGGAGCGCAAATCGATCACCGCCCATCCGGTGCTGGGCTACAACCTGCTCAAGGACCGCCAGGTGCCGCTGGCGGTCTGCCTCGCGGCCCTCGAGCACCACGAGAGGCTCAACGGCGCGGGCTACCCCCGCTCCCTCACCGGCGACAAGATCTCGCTCTACTCGCGCATCATCATGGTCGCCTGCTCCTACGACGCGCTCACCGCCCTGCGCCCCTGGAAGGAGGCGAAGGACGGCTACGCCGGCATGGTGGACCTCCTCAAGAACGAGGGCAAGCAGTACGACGACACCGTGATACGGGCGCTGGTCTACAGCCTCTCGATCTACCCCATCGGCACCTACGTCCTGCTCACGAACGGCAAGGGCGCCCTCGTCGTCGACGTCGATCCCGAGAACCCCCGCTACCCGATCGTCCAGGTGCTCGGCGCGCGCCGAGCCGACGGCAAGGACCTCACCATCAAGACCGGCGAGGCCTCCGTGCGCGTGCTGCGGCCTCTGACGCGGGAGGAGATCGAGCGCTCCAGGAATCTCGGGAAATAAGCCGGAAAGCGCGCGAAGAGCCGCGGAGACGGGCCCCGGAGGAGCCCCAGTAGCAGTATCTTGAAGCCATCTCTCCTAAGGAGACCACATGGCCGAGAAGAAAATCGCTAAACCGCCGGTTTCTAAGACCAAGGCCGCGACCGCCAAGGCTGTCGCGAAGGCGCCGGTCGAAAAGGATCCGCCCAGGAAATCCGCCGCGCGCAAAGGGGTCGACGGGAAAGTTGCCCGCGCCACGCCGGTCGAAGCGAAAAAGCCCTCGGCTTTCACGCTCGCCGAAGTCCGTTCCTTCATCAGCCAGCACAACGAAGGCAGGGGAATAAAGCTCCCCGGCAGGACGCCGGATGATATCGGCACGATCCATGACGCCTATAACCAATCCACCTACAAGTACCCGGAAAGAATCCTGGCGCTCTTGGATAAATGGGCCCAGGCCACGATCTGACCGTGGGCCGGGACAAGCCGAAGAGCCTCAGTATTCGCAGCGATTCCTGCCGCCTCGCTTGGCCATATACAATAAATCGTCGGCCCGACGGAAAAACTGGGCCCGCTCCTCTCCCGGCCTCAGCTCGGCCAAGCCCGCGCTGACCGTCACGGACAGGGGAAGCCGCTCGTCGCGGAGCGCGCGGACGGCGTCGAGAATCCGGGCGGCCACGGACTGCGCGACCTCCAGGGCGGCGTCCGGGAGTATGACGACGAACTCGTCGCCCCCGAATCGGCCGGGGGTGTCGGAGTCCCGGACTGCCTGGGCGAGAGCCTTCGCCGCGGCGACGAGCACCCGGTCGCCAGCGTCATGGCCGAACTCGTCGTTGACTCTCTTGAAGTGGTCGATATCGATCAGGATCAGGGAAAAGGGATTGCCCCGGCTCCGGGCGAGGGCGATGCTCCGGTCGAGGGTTTCGTCGATGTAGTGGCGGTTGTAGAGCCCGGTGAGCCGGTCCCTGACGGCCGTCTCCTGGAGCTCCCGGTTCCGCTCTTCGAGCTTGGCCTGATAGAGATAGGCGCGGCAGGCGTAGCGCTCGAGGATGAAGGCGACGAGCATGGCGAGTATGAGCTGCACGAGAGAGTTCACGAGGTCGGAGAAGTGCGGAAAACGGGCCGACAGGAGCCGCACCCCGCCGATATACAGCGCGACCGTCGCGACGGCGCGCAGGAGATGCAGGCTCAGGCGCGAGCGCAGGGCTATGGTCCCGCCGACGAGGCCGATGGCCAAGGCGGACATGTCCCTCGAGACCATCGCATCCGTCACCGCGAGAGCCGAGGTCAGGAGAGATATCAGGACGGCGGCGGCGACCGGCAGGAAGGGCCTGACGCGGCGGACGGGGTGCAGGGCGAGCAGGAGGGCGCCGAAGGCGAACAGAAAGGAGAAGAGGAGGACGTAGTCCCGCCACGAGGGGCTGCCGAGGGGCTCGGCGGGGTGCAGGAACAATTCGTGGACGAGCAGGAGCATCCCCGCCAGGGCGGCCGCGGCGCCGATCGGGATGACGGCTTCCTCGTTCGCCGCGCGCATGCTCGCCTTGATCGCGCCCGGATTCGCGTAGTCCGGTCTTATCAGCTCCCGAACGCGGGAGCCGCCGGGGCAATTATCGGCGATGTATTTCATGAGCATCTTTGTCGTTGGTCACGCGGATCCCCCCCATTCCCGTCGACAGTGTATCGCAGGCATACATCCCGGCCAGTCGGATTTCGGCTTTTCTCCATTGAAACATCGAGGTAGGGAGTTGGCAAGGGCCCGGAATGCCGCCGATCCGGCTCCTACGGGCCCTCTTCCACCTGTGGCGGTCTTCCGGGTAGAATCCCTCCAGCAAACCCCAGCAAGGAGTGCGTATGGACTCATCCCCCCTGCAGAACGCGCGCTATGCCTATAGGCCGAAACTTCCCGTCATCCTGCGCGGTCCGGTCGAGAAGATCGCCGCCGTGGCGGGCGAGCTCGCCGAGCCGGCCACCGACCGCGAGCGGCTGCGCTCGATCTTCCCCCTCACCTACGGCAAGAGCCGGGTGGATTTCGCCCAGGGCGCGAACGCGGGCACCGGCAGGAAGCTCACGGTCGGCGTGATCCTCTCGGGAGGGCCGGCTCCCGGCGGGCACAACGTCATCGCCGGGCTCTTCGACGGTCTCAAGGCGGGGAACCGCGAGTCGCGGCTCTGCGGCTTCCGCGGCGGCCCCGGCGGCCTCGTCGACGACAAGTTCATGGAGATCGACGCGGCCCTGGTCGACCGCTACCGCAACACGGGCGGCTTCGACCTCATCGGCTCGGGGCGCACGAAGATCGAGACCCCCGAGCAGTTCGCCAAGGCGCTCGAGACGGCCAGGCGCCGCAAGCTCGACGCGGTGGTCGTGATCGGCGGCGACGACTCGAACACGAACGCCGCCCTCCTCGCCGAGTACTTCGCCGAATCGGCCCGCAAGGACCCGGGCACGGCCCCGATCGCGGTCGTGGGCGTGCCCAAGACCATCGACGGCGACCTCAAGAACGAGGCGATCGAGACCTCCTTCGGCTTCGACACGGCCACGAAGATCTACTCCGAGCTCATCGGGAACATCGGGCGGGACGCCGCCTCCAGCCGCAAGTACTGGCACTTCATCAAGCTCATGGGCCGCTCGGCGTCGCACATCGCGCTGGAGTGCGCCTTCCAGTGCCACCCCAACGTGACCCTCATCTCCGAGGAGGTCGAGGCCCGCTCGATGAGTCTCCGCCAGATCGTCGACCAGATCGTGCGCTCGGTCGTGCTCCGCTCCGAGAAGAACGAGAACTTCGGCGTGGTCCTCATCCCCGAGGGGCTCATCGAGTTCGTGCCCGAGGTCAAGCTCCTCATCGAGGAGGTCAACGACATCCTCGCCTCGGGCGAGCACGAGTTCAAGGCGCTCTCGAGCTTCGTCGACCACAAGGCCTTCGTCATGGAGCGGCTCACCGAGCCCTCGGCCCAGGTCTACGAGAGCCTGCCCCGCGGCATCCAGGAGCAGCTGCTCTGGGACCGGGACCCCCACGGCAATGTCCAGGTCTCGCGCATCGAGACCGAGAAGCTCCTCGTCGAGATGGTCAAGGCGCGGCTCGCCGACCTGGCCTCGGCCGACGCCTACCGCGGCAAGTTCGACTACCAGACGCACTTCCTGGGCTACGAGGGGCGCTGCGGTTCGCCTTCGAACTTCGACGCCGACTACTGCTATTCCCTGGGCTACGCGGCCTTCGTCCTCGCCGCCTCGGGCCTCACCGGCTACCTCGCCTCGGTGCGCCACCTGGCGGAGGGCGCCGACAAATGGACCGCCGGCGGCGTGCCCCTCATCTCCATGATGAACATGGAGAGGCGCCACGGCGCGGACAAGCCGGTCATCCGCAAGGCCCTGGTCGAGCTGGAGGGGGCTCCCTACAAGGAGTTCGCCGCCCGGCGCGAGGAATGGGCGCAGAGCTCGGACTACCGCTTCCCCGGTCCGGTGCAGTACTTCGGGCCGAGCGAGCTCGTCGACCGGCCCACGCGGACGCTCGAACTCGAGCACGCGCCGCGCTCGCTCGGAGCCGGCGGCCGCTAAAAGCGGCCCGGACTCAGGCCGCCGTACGGACAGGCTTCACGCGATGCTGCAGATTCTCCGCCGCCTCTTGCATAGGGAGGCGGCGCCGGAGCCGGGCTCTCTCGTCGAGGAGCTCTGGGCAGTCGAGCTCTCGGCCGCGAGCGGCGCCAAGGTCGGCGGCGCCAGGGTCGGCGGCGCCAGGCTCGGCGGCTCGAATGGCGGCGCCGGAAGCGGCAGCCGCTTTCTGGAAGTTTCGGAGGCGGACCACGCGGCCCGCCTCGGCGAAGCCGGACTCGAACTCGAGCTCAAGCGCTCCAGCCTCTTCGCCTGGACAGAGGCGCCCCTGTACCGGCAGGCCGATTTCGTCCTCGAAGGGAGCTTCGAGATTCCGCCGGACTCGCCCTACTCGGCCTGCGGCTTCCTCTTCCGTTACCAGGACGAGGACAATTTCTACTCGGCCCTGGTGTCCACCAAGGGCCTGCTCCGGTTCGACGTGGTCTTCAACGGCAGTCCGCGGCCCCTGGTGGCCTGGACCGAGCTGCCCCAGACGGGCGTCGCCTCGGCCGCGGTGGGCGAAGCTGATACGGCCGGCGTAGGCGCGGCCGGCGGAGGCGCGGCTGGCGCGGTGGGAGAAGCGGGCGCGGCCGGCGGAGGCGCGGCCCCGGAGGCCGGGCCGCGGAACTTCGCGCTGCGCGTGATAGCGCGCGGCAGCCACTTCACCCTTCTCGTCGACGATCTCTGGGTCGCCGAGGCGGTCGACGAGACTTTCCGGCTGGGGCACATCGCCTTCGCCGCCCAGAACTACGAGGAGGGGGATCGGACGAGGGCGCTGCTCTCGAGCTGCCTCCTCGACTCCCGCCCGATCGAGGTCGAGGCTGCCTACTATCGCTGGAACTTCTACATCGAACCCGAGGGCGCGGCGCGCTTCCGCCTGGCGCAGACCTACTTCGCCATGGGCGAGCAGCTGGCCGCCGCGGTCCAGCTGCGCAAAATCGAAAGGCGGCGGGCGCTCGGCCCCGACGAGCTCTTCCTCAAGGCCGAGGCGGCCTTGCAGCTGGAGCTCTACGACGACGCCCAGACCGCGATCGAGGCCTGTCTGGCGGCCGAGCCGGATCGCCGCGAGGCCGTCGAGGAGAAGGCCAATCTCCTCTATCTGCGCAGCCGCTACACCGAGCTCAATGCCTGGCTCCAGAGCATCCGCCCTTCCATAGAGGATAACGCGCGCCTGGCCGACATCTCGGGCCACGCGCGCTTCGCCCTGGGCGACTTTCCGGGGGCGGCCGCCGAGTACCGCCGCGCCGCCGAACTCGAACCGGAGCAGGCCCTGTTCCGCATGAACGAAGCGCGCGCCTGGGACCAGGCCAGGCGCCGGGCCGAGGCCGCGGACGCCTACCTGGCGGCGGCGCGGCTCTTCTTCCGCCAGGAGGCCGACGACGACCTGGCCCTGGCCCTGCATCGCCTCGCGGCTTTGAGGCCGAAGAGCCCGGAAGTGCGGGAGCTTCGCGCCAAGGTCCTCTTCCGCGCGGGCAAGAAGGCCGAGGCCGGGAAACTGCTCGCGGATCTCGCGCAGAAGGGCTCGGAGGATTCGGCCGTGTTCTATCTGCTCGGGATCCTGGAAACGGAAAAGGGCAGGCGGGAGGAGGCCCTGCGGCTCTTCGAGCGAGCCGCGGCGCTCGAGAGCGAATACCCCCTGTACGCCTTCCGGGTCGCGGAGACGCTCCATCTGCTCGGGCGCGACTGCGCCGAAGCCCTGGGGCGCGCCCTCGCCCTGGCTCCGGCCGAGGGCTGGACGCTCAACCTCGCGGGGCAGGTGGCCCTCGCGGCCGGAGACCTGGCCGAGGCCCGGCTGCGCCTCGAAGCGGCTCGGGCCGCCCTGCCCGGGGCCGCCGAGCCGGCGATCAACCTCGCCGAGCTCTATAGCCGGGAAGGCCGGCCGGCCGAGGCCGTCGCGGCGCTCGAAGCCTTCGGCGAGGACGCCGCCGCCCGCAACGAGGCGGGCAATGTCTACGCCGCGACCGCCCTCGGGCTCGAGGGCGAGGAGGCCGAGGGGCAGCTCGAGCGCGCGGCGCGGGAGTACGAGCGCGCCTGTCGCTTCGAGCCCGGCAGGGCCGAGTACCAGGCCAATCTGGCGGCGGTCTACATGCGGCTCGAGCGCTATTCCGAGGCCGAGGAGCGGATCCGCAGGGCCCTCGACTCAGGCGGCGAGAGCCGGGCCTATCTCCTGGCCGGCGATCTCGGCGCGGTCTTCGGCGACACCGCGCGGGCCGAGACCGCCTATCGGCTCGGCCTGGAGCTGGCCCCGGCCGACCCGGCCCTGCTCACGGCCCTCGGACGCAGCTACCTCTCCCGCAGGGTGTTCGACAAGGCCCGGGAGATCCTGCGGCGCCTCGAAGCCGCCGATCCGACGGCTGCCGCGGCCTTCGCCGCCCTGCTCGAGTCGGCGACCGCCGAGACCCTCTCCTGCGCCTCCTGCGGACGGACATGGAAGGTCCCGAAGGAGCTTCCGCCCCAGAGCGGCTCGAGCGTGCGCGCCATGCCGCCCGACGACTCGCCCGCGGGGGCCTGCCCTCGCTGCGGAAAGATCTACTGCATCGCCTGCCGCAAGGAGAGCCTGGTCGACAACCGCTTCACCTGCCCCGACTGCGGTGAAGGCCTCAAGCTCTCGGACAACCGGCTCCGCTATCTGGTCCGCGAACACCTCAAACGCGCCAAGGCGGCGGAATCGGCGGCACGCGGCTTGGCCGACGAGCCATGTTGAATGCGCTCATCCGACCCGCGCTCAGGCCCTGCGGATTCGGCCTGGGTTCAAAGTCGTCGCAGGCGCCGGGAAAAAGGACCGCACCCCGGGTCTGAAGCGGAGAAAGACACTCCGCGGAGGCCCAAAGACCCTCAAAGCCTCGGAAAAGGCCTGGTTTCGAAGGTCTCGGCCCCGGCGGCGCGCTTGTAATTTCCTTCAATCGGCGATAGTATCTGTGCTTGGATAGTAGACTATCCAAGGACAGGATGCTTTTCGTGAAATACCTCCCGCTCGTAGTTTTTCTTGCACTCGCTCCTCTCTCGGTTTTCTGCCAGGACATCACCACCGCCGATCAGTACTTCAGCCAGGTCGCCGACCGCTACGCTCAGATAAACGATTACGAGGGCAGGATCACCATCACGGCGGGCAAAAGCGTCATGACCGGGAATATCGCCTTCAAGGCTCCCTCCCTCCTCCGCATCGACTTCATCCAGCCCCCCGATCAGGTGATCAATTTCGACGGCCAGACCCTCCAGGTCTACCTTCCCGCGTACCACGCCATTCTCTCCCAGCAGGTCTCGGACAAGGCGCCCTCGGGCATCGGCGGCGCCGCCCTCGCGAGCCGCGAGGGACTCAGGCTGATGAGCCGCGCCTACGGCATGGCCTTCGAATCGAGTCCGGCTCCGGTGCCCCTCGAGAACGGCGGGGGCGAGCAGGTGGTCCGCCTCGTCCTCAATCGCCGCTCGGTGGCGGAGGGCTTTCGCACGATCATCCTGTCCATCGATCCCAACACCAAGCTCATCAGGCGCATCGAGGGATGGACGATAGCCGGGGACAAGATCGTCTTCGATTTCACGGGCATCAAGCTCAATCAGGGCATACCGGCGGCGCACTTCATCTACGATTCGCCGGCTTCGGCCAACGTCTACAACAATTTCCTGTTCGGCTCGGCCGCTCAATAATGAAAAAAAGGAAGTGAAGCATGGCCCCCATCGGAGAGTTGCTGCGCTCCGCCCGTGAGCAGAAAAGCCTCAGCCTCGATCGCGTAGCCGATGAGACGAATATCGCGAAGCGCTATCTCGCCGCCCTCGAGGCGGAGGATTTCACCATTTTCCCCGGCGATCCCTATGTCATCGGCTTTCTCCGCAACTACGCCGACTATCTCGGCCTCTCCTCCGACGAGATGGTCTCCTCCTACAAGAGCCTCAAGCTCCAGGAACAGCCCGTGCCGGTCAACGAGCTCCTGCCCCAGCGGGGCATCTCGCGCCGCACGATCGCCCTGGGCTTCGGAGCCCTGATCGTGGTGATCGTGGTCGCCGCGGTGCTCGCGGGCGGGGGCAAGGGCCGGGGCGGCGTGCAGCAGATCGCCCTGCAGCACACCCAGCCCACGCAGTACCAGATGGACGGACAGAACGTCGAAAAGCGCATGTACGTGGGAGACTCCGTGCTCGTCACGTACAATGGCCAGAAATACCTGCTCTCGGTCGCCCACATCGACGACGCCGTGACCCTCAACACGCCGGCGGGCCCCACCCGCCTCATGCTGGGCGAGGAGGGGACCATAGACCTCGACCGCAACAATCAGCCCGAGATCAAGGTCCTGGTGAGCGACCTGGCCAAGAAGGACCCGTCCAAGGGCGCCACGCTCCGCTTTTCCTTCATAAACGCCGACGCCGCGATGAACGCCGCCAATCAGGCCCCGCCCTCGCTCCAGCAGGCCGAGGCGGCCAACGCCGCCAATCCCGACATAGCGCAGAACACGCCGCCGCCGGTGGCGACGCCGATCCAGGCGGGAGCCAAGACCGTGGCGCTCTTCGAGGCCAACCGGAGCCCCTACCCCTTCGTCGTCTCGGTCACCTTCCGCGGTCCCTGCCTGTTCCGCTACGAGATCGACCGCAAGGATCGCACGGAGCATTACTACGGCAAGAGCGAGACGCTGACCATCAACGCGAACAACAGCGTCAAGATCTGGACCTCCGACGCGCAGGCGGTCAAGCTCACCGTGTCGGTCTCGGGCGGCAGGACGGCCGATCTCGACCTGGGCGGCCCCGGCGAGGTGGCGGTCAAGCGCATCGCCTGGACTCAGGCCGACACCGGCGGCTGGACCTTGAGCGCCTTCGACGTCGATTAAAGGCGAACCGTGCGTTTCTGGATCGATCTTCACGGCTGCGCGAAGAACCAGGTCGACGGCGAGGAGATTCTCGCCCGCCTGGAGGAGCGCGGACACAGCTGGGTGGATGAGGCTTCGAAGGCCGATCTCATCATCGTCAACACCTGCGGCTTCATCGAGGACGCCAAGAAGGAGTCCATCCAGGCGGTGATCTCGCTCAAGGCCGCCCACCCCGAGGCCAAGATCCTCGTGGCCGGCTGCCTCGCGCAGCGTTACGCCGCCGATCTGGCGGCCGATCTCGGGGAGGCCGACGGCATCGTGGGCAACGCCGACCTGGGCGCGGTCCTCGAAGCCGCCGAGGCTGCCCTCGCGGGGAAGCGTCCCGTCCTGGTGCCCGAGGCCGCCGCTTCGATAGGCGTGCGCGCCCGCACGCGGCTCTTCGACTATCCCGGCACCGCCCACGTCAAGATCACCGAGGGCTGCTCGAACCGCTGCTCCTACTGCGCCATTCCCCTCATCCGCGGGAATCTCCGCTCGCGGCCGGTCGAGGAGGTGCTCGCCGAGTGCGCGGCGCTCGTGAGCCGGGGCATCCACGAGCTCGTGCTCATAGGCCAGGACCTCGGCTCCTACGGCCTCGATCTGCGGCGGACCTCGGCCACCCGTCGTCGCGCGGGCGTTGCGGCGGGCGCGGCCAGCGCGGGCCAAGACGGGGCGAAGCTGCTCCCCGAGCTGCTCGCCGGTCTTTCGGCCTTGCCCGGCGACTTCCGCGTGCGCACCCTCTACATCCATCCCGACAACTTCCCCGCCGGAATACTGCCCCTCATGGCGGCAGATGAGCGGCTCCTCCCCTACTTCGACCTGCCCTTCCAGCACGCCTCGGCGCGAATCCTCAAGGCGATGAACCGGCGGGGCAGCGCCGAGGTCTACCTCGAGCTCCTCGACCGCGTGCGCTCCGCTTTGCCCGACGCGGTCATCCGCTCGACCTTCCTCCTCGGTTTCCCCGGCGAGACCGACGAGGATTTCGCCGCGTTGCGCGATTTCCAGGAGAAGGCGAGGCTCGACTGGCTCGGGGCCTTCGCCTACTCGCGGGAGGAGGGGACGGCCGCCTACGCCCTGCGCCCGGCGGTGAGCCGCAAGGTCGTCGCCGAGCGCAAGCGCGCGGTCGAGGAAGCCCAGGAGCGCATAACGCGCACGGGCCTGGAGCGCTTCGTGGGCCGGGAGCTGCGGGTGCTCGTCGAGGAGGAGGCCGCCCCGGTGCCGGGCCCGGGCGGGCGCGGCTCCGACGGCGAGGGCGGGCGCGGCTCCGGCGCAGTCGGTACCGGCGCATTCGGTCCCGAGGGCGAGCGCGACGGCGAGGGCGGGCGCGGCTCCGGCGCAGTCGGTCCCGGCCCAGTCGGTACCGGCCCCGCGGACCTCGGCGAGGCCGACGAGGAGTTCTCGCTCGGCCGGGCCTGGATGCAGGCCCCGGAGGTCGACGGGCTCACGGTCCTGCGTGGCCGCAGGCGGCCCGGCGAGCTGGTGCGCGCGCGGATCCTGGCCGTGGCCGGCGTCGACTTCGACGCGGCGATCCTGGACTAAAAGGCGCGGCCGATGGAAGCGAGCCTTCCGCCCTACCTCGCCAGCCTCAACCCGGAGCAGCTCGAGGCGGTGCGCCATTCGGGCGGCCCCCTGCTCATCCTGGCGGGGGCCGGTTCGGGCAAGACCCGCGTCATCACGACCAAGATCGCCTATCTCGTGCGCGAGCGCGGCGTGGAGCCCGAGTCCATCCTCGCGGTGACCTTCACGAACAAGGCCGCCCGCGAGATGCGCGACCGGGCCGCGGCCATCGAGCCGCGATGCGGCCGCTCCACGATCCGGACCTTCCACTCCTTCGGCGCCTGGTTCCTGCGGCGCAACGCCGCGGCCGCGGGCCTCGACCCGAACTTCGTCATCTACGACGACGACGACTCGACCACCCTCCTCCACGCGGCCTTCCCCCAGTACACGCGCAGCGAATGCGGGCGCATCGCCTCGGCCCTGGCCCGGGCCAAGGACCTCGGCCTCGAGCCCGACTCGCCCGACCTCTCGGCGGCCTTCCGCGATCCGCAGCTGAGGCGGGCCTACGCGGTCTACGAGGAGCGCCTGCGCCGGACGGGCAACGTCGACTTCGGCGACCTCATCAGGCTGCCGGCCCGGCTCCTGCGCGACGACCCGGCCGTGGCCCGGCGGACGCGCCAGCGCTTTCGCGTGATCCTCGTCGACGAGTACCAGGACTCGAACGTGGCCCAGTTCGAGCTCCTGCGCCTGCTCGCCGAGCCGAGCGAGAGCTCGGCCGAGGGCGCCTACCTCTGCGTGGTGGGCGACGACGACCAGTCGATCTACCGCTTCCGCGGCGCCGAGATCCGCAACATCCTCGAGTTCCCGAGCATCTTCCCCGGCACGAGCGTCGTCAAGCTGGAGCGGAACTACCGCTCGCGGCAGAGCATCCTCGACGTGGCGGGGCAGGTCGTGTCGCGCAACGCGGGGCGCCTGGGCAAGGAGCTCCGCGCCGAGCGGGGCGGAGGCGAGCGGCCCAAGCTCGTCCTCCTGGAGGACCAGGACGAGGAGGCCGCCCACTGCGCCCGCCTCTGCGAGGCCCGGGTCGGCTCGGGCGGCTCCTGGTCCGACCTGGCCATACTCTACCGGACCAACGCCCAGTCCCTCACCTTCGAGCAGGAATTCTCGCGGCGCCGCATCCCCTACCGCCTCGTGGGCGCGCTGCGCTTCTACGAGCGCGAGGAGATCAAGGACAGCCTGGCCTACCTGGCGCTGATCTCCAACCGCCGGGACGAGGTCGCCTGGAAGCGCGTGGTGAACAAACCCTCGCGCGGCATAGGCGAGGCCAGCGCGGAGGCCGTGCTGGCCCTGGCCGAGGGCGAGAGCCCCGGCGGCCTCGGCGACCTCGTGGCCGCCTCGCGCCGGGCGGCCGAGACCGTCAAGGGCAAGGCCCGCTCGGGCCTCACCGGCTTCGCCGAGCTCGTCGACGGGCTCGGCGGGCTCCTGGCGGCCGGGCCCTCGGGCCGCTCGGGCGACGAGACGCTCGCCGCCTTTCTCGAGGCCGTCGTGAAACGCACGGGCCTCGCCGACTACCACCGCGGCCAGGACGAGATAGCCGGCACCCAGAAGATAGCCAATCTCGACGAGCTCGTGAACGCGGCCTCGATCTACCCCCGGAGCGCCGAGGGGCTGGCGGCCTTCCTCGAGACGATCGAGCTCGACCGCAGCCTCATCGACGACAAGGGCCGCCGGGAGGGCCAGGCGCCCGACGCGGTGACTCTCATCACGATGCACAACACCAAGGGGCTCGAGTTCCCCGTCGTGATCGTCACGGGCATGGAGCAGGGCCTCTTTCCGCGCGACGACGAGGAGGGCGAGGACCTGGAGGAGCAGCGGCGCCTCTTCTACGTGGCCATCACCCGCGCCAAGGACGAGCTTTACTTGAGCGCCTGCCGCTGGCGCCGGCTCCACGGCCGGCTCTCCCAGACCCTGCCCTCGCGCTTCCTCTCCGAGATCGAGGCCGACTCGCTCGAGCGGGCCGGGCCGGGCTCCGGCGACCGGGAGGCGCGCCGAAACGGCGAGCGCCGCTACGGTCAGAGCCTCGGCGAACCCGGAGGCGCCGGTCCGCGCGGAACCGCCGGCCAGGCGCGCGGCGCCGGAGCCGAGCGCCCCGAAGCCTCGCCCTGGAGGGCCGGCCAGGCGGTGTACCACGACGATTACGGATCGGGCGTGATCATCAAGGTGAGCCCGACGCCGAGCTCGGGCCCCCTGGTCGTCGTGCGCTTCGAGACCGGCAGGCAGGCGCAGTTCTTCCCGCGCTTCACTTCCAAACTCGAACCCTCGAGGACGTGACATGGATCGGTTGGACGATTCCGAACGCTTGCTGTCCCTGCTGCCCCCCATCCGGAGGGCGCGGTTCTGGCGGCTCTACGCCCAGGACGGGCGACGCCTCCTCGACTTCTGGATGGACGACGGCCGCGACATCCAGGGCGCCAAGGGCACGGGCCTCGGCACGGCCCTGAAGGCGGCGGTGGACCTGGGCACGGCGAGGCCCCTGCCCTCGGTCTGGAAGGCGCGGTTGGCCAAAGAGGTCGCCGAGCTCTGGCCGGGCTACGCGGCCCAGCGCCTGTACCTGAACGAGGAGCGCGCCCTGGCCGCCCTAGGCCGCGCCCTGGGAGCCCGGGCCGCGCCGGGCTCGGGCGCGCCGGACCTCGTCGATGATCCGGAGCGCGGCGGCCTGATCTTCGATCCTGCCGAGCGCCCCGCGCCGAGGAGCCCGGAGACAGCGAGAAGCTCGGGGACAGAGCTCGCGGCCGCGGCGGGAGCCGGACTCGCGGCGAGGAGCCCGGCGGGGACAGTGCTCGCGGCCGCGGCGGGAGCCGGACTCGCGGCGAAAAGCCCGGCGGGGACAGTGCTCCTCCTCAGGCCCTACGCCGAGGCGCTGGGGCTGCCCGAGGCAGGGAGCCGGCCGGGAGCCGAGGACGCGCCCGCTCGGGCGGGCGCGCCCGAGCCGCGATTCGCGGCCGCTCTCCTGCGCCTGCCCTGCCCGAAGGTCTTCTCGCCCGCCATAGTGCTGCTCCGCGACGGCGAGACCGCCGCGCGGATGAGCGAAGATCTCGTCCCGCCGCTTATGCTCGCGGCGGCCTCGCGCTCGCTCTGGGAGTTCAAGCGCTTCGCCGCAAGCTACGACGAGCAGCTCTGGCGCAGGGTCGACCGCAGGCTCGGCGCCTACTTCGAGCGGAAGGGCCCCTACCTCTACCCCCGCCACGAGGCGGCGGCCCACGAGGCCAGGTTCCGCGCGGCCCTCGAGGCCGGCGCCCTCATTTCACCGATCCACGCCCTGCCCTCGATCGTCCCCGGCGACTTCGACGACGGCGAGCTGGCCCGGCTCGCCGCGGCCCTCGCGCGCTGAAGGCCGCCGAAGGCGACTACTCCGGCCTGGCGGGCTGAAGCGGCCGCAGGTCTATGTCGAGGTCCCGCTCCGCCCCGAGCGCCTCGAACTCGCGCCGGAGCGAGGCCGCGGACTGGCCGGGCCCCAGGATGACGCTCGCCTTCATGCGGAACATCGGGGCTCCGGTCAAGGGAGCGGCCTGCGTATCGGTCGTCATCTCCTCGATATTGATCCCCAGACGGTGGAGGACCGAGCTCACCGCGTGCACGATGCCGTAGCCGTCGAGCGAGACCGTCTCGAGCAGGTAGGGGCGCCCGCCCTCGGGAAGCCGGGGTGCGCCGGTCGGGACGAGGCCTATCTTGAGTCCCAGCCGGGATTCGAGCTCCGGCATGTCCTTTCGCAAGCCCTCGAAAAGGGTCGAATCCAGGGATACGAGCATCATGACGGCGAACTCGCTGCCGAGCACCGCCATCTTGCTCTCCTCGATATTCCCCTTGCGCTGGGCGATGAGGCCGGAGATTTCGTCCACGATACCCACGCGATCCGCTCCTATGGCGGAGAAAACCGCAAATGTCGTACTCATGCCTGCATTGTCTCACAGGACTTCCCGGCGAGCAACAGTATCGGCCGCCGGTCTTGCACTATCCTTGCCCTTTGGGTATTATCATAAGCGTATCGAAATGGATACGAAAGAGTTTCAATGATCGAAGAGCTGGCGGAGCGCGAGCGCAGCATCCTCAAAGTCCTGACCGAACAGGGCAGCCTTTCGGTGAGCTCCCTGGCCCGCGATCTCGGGGTCAGCGAGGTGACCGTCCGCTCGGACCTCAAGGCCCTGGAGGAGCGCGGCTACCTCAGTCGCTCGCGCGGCGGGGCCTACCCCGCCCTCCACCAGAGCATCCTCGAGCGCCAGAGCCAGCGGATCGTCGAAAAAAACCGCATAGCCAAGGCCGCCGCCGAGCTGGTCCGCGACGGCGACCGGATCATGATCGAGGCCGGCACGACCACCGCCCTCATAGTCCGCTACCTCATCGGCAAGCGCGACGTCCAGGTCGTGACCAACTCCACCCTCGTCTTCTCCTATGCGCGCCTCAACCCGAATCTCCAGATCACCATGACGGGGGGCGAGTTCCGCAGGGAGACCGAGTCGATGGTCGGGCCCATAGCGCTCCGGACCATTGCCGGGCTCAACGTGCGACTGGCCTTCGTGGGCACCGACGGCTTCTCGGCCGAGACCGGGATGACGACCCAGCTCGTCGAAGGCGCCGAGATAGTCAAGGCGATGCGCGACAAGGCCGAGTCCACCTGGCTCGTGGCCGACTCGTCCAAGTACGGCAAGACCGGTTTCGTCAGCGTCCTGCGCCTGGAATCGATCCACGGCATCATAATCGACGAGGGCCTCGGCGAGGACGCGATGCGCGACATCGCGGGGGCCGGCCTGATCGTCGTGCGAGTTTAGGAGGTTTACGTGGCTCATGTGCTGATCATGCCCCGTCAGGGGAACACGGTCGAATCCTGCATCATCGTGCGCTGGAAGGCGAAGGAAGGCGACTCGGTCGCCGCCGACCAGAGCGTCTGCGAGGTCG
>JAJXZP010000097.1 GCA_021779995.1 bacterium
GGACGAGCCGACCGTCGCCCTTTCGCTCAAGGAGGTGCGCAAGGTCCTCAACTTCGTGCACATGATCAAGGACAAGGGCAAGGCGAGCATCTACATTTCGCACAACCTGGCCGACGTCTACGAGATCTCCGACCGCTTCATGGTGATCGACAAGGGCGAGATCGTCGCGAACATCGCGAAGTCCGAGATCTCCCTCAAGGAGCTGGACGAGTTCCTCCTCGAGTACTCGCACGGCCTGAAGGACAAGGTGGAGCCATGAGGCGCACGACATCCCGCCTGGCCTTCCTCGGCCGCGTCGAGGGGCTTCCCGTCGCCTTCGTGCTCGCCGCCCTGTACGTGGTGTTCATCTTCACGGCTCCGCGGGTCTTCACCGGCTATCGCATCTACATGTCCTTCTTCCAGACCGTGCCGCCGATGCTCGTGCTGGGGCTCGGCCTCACCTTCATCATCACCGCCGGCGAGATCGACATGAGCTTCCCCGCGGTAGTGGCCCTGTCGGGCTTCGTCTTCACCTGGGTCTTCCAGCATCTGCACGCGCCGCTCCTGGGCTTCGTCCTGGCCCTGGCCTCCGGCGCCGTCGTCGGCTACATCAACGGCATCCTCGTGGCGCGCCTGAAGGTGCCTTCGATCATGGCCACCCTGGCCACGCAATTCTTCTGGTACGGCTTCACGGTGCTGATCGCCGGAGGCCTGCAGATCGACATCTCGAGCATCAGGGAAACCACCCTCCACGCCATCTTCGTGGGCCGGCTCTTCAAGGTCTTCCCCGTCCAGGCGCTCTGGGCCCTGGGCCTCACGGTCTTCTCCTGGTTCCTCCTCAACCGGCACCGCTTCGGCGAGGAGATCATGTTCATAGGAGACAACGCCGAGGTGGCCCGCGTGATGGGCATCAACGTCGAGAGCACGCGCATCAAACTCTTCACCATGCACGGCTTGTTCGCGGCCTTCGCCGGGCTCCTGCTCACCATGGAGATCAACGTGTTCTTCCCGACCCAGGGAGAGGGCATGCTGCTGCCGGTCATGGCCGCGGTCTTCATCGGCGGCACCTCCATCGCGGGCGGCATGGGCATCATGGTGGGAACTTTCTTCGGCTCCTACATCATCGGCTCGCTCGAAGCCGGGGTCGTCGCCACGGGCATCGGCGGCTACTGGGTCCAGCTCGTGGAGGGCCTGGTCATGGCCGCCTCCATCGTCCTGAACGTCATCATCGCGGGTGAGGGGGTCTCGCTCCTGTCGCGGGCGGCCCGCAAGTGGTCGGTGCCCTCGCCCGGAGACAGGGGCGGGGACTCCGGGCGCGGCGGCGGCGAATCCGGCGGCAGCGAATCCGGCGGCAGCGAGCCTCGCCCCTAGTCGCGCCCGGGCTTTACGCAGGGCTGTACGCAGCGCGCCGTCGGCGCTTTTCCAGGAATGCGGCTCGTCGAAAGGAGGAAGGGTCTTCGGATTGCGACGCGCGGGCCGAGGCCCGCACGAGAGAATCTCGGTTGCTTTCTCAAGGGAGGATGTATGCGTAGACTAAAATGGGCTTTCCTGACACTCGGTCTGTCCGCCTGCCTATTCTCGGCCCAGCTCTTCGCCGACGACCAGCTGCTCATCTACATGCAGATGGGCGGCACGCAAGGCGACGGCGCGACCTTGCCGCGCACCAACGGGGCGAGGGCGGCCGCGGCGGCCAACAACGTCAAGCTGATCGAGCAGTACTCGCACTGGGACCAGCAGACCATGATCGACCAGTTCAAGGAGGCCATGGCCGCCAATCCCGACGGCATCGTCATCATGGGCCACCCCGGCGAGGCCGCCTTCGCGCCGCTCGTCGCCCAGGCCGAGGCGCAGGGCATCATCGTCACCAGCGGCAACAACCCGCTCCCCGACATCGAGGCCAAGTATCAGACCAAGGGCTTCGGCTACGCCGGAGCGGATCTCTACCGGGGCGGCTACCTGACCGGAGAGGCGATGGTCAAGGCCGGCCTCAAGAAGGGCGATCGGGCCCTCGTCTACGACATCTGGCATCAGCAGGGCCGGAGCCGCAGCAGCCAGGGCGTGTACGACGCGCTCGTGAAGGCCGGACTCAAGGTCGACAAGCTCGATGTCTCCCAGGCCGTGGACAGCGACGCATCCCTGGCCATCCCGATCCTCACCGCCTACATCCAGGCGCATCCGGATCTCAAGGCCATCGGCACCCAGCACGGCGCCATCACGGCGATCCTTCCGAAGGTGCTCCGCGCCGCGGGCAAGCAGCCCGGCGACATCATCTGCGGCGGCATCGACCTCTCCCCGGCCACGGTGAGCGCCCTCCAGGACGGCTGGCTCAGCGTCAGCTTCGATCAGCTGCTCTACCTGCAGGGCTACCTGCCGGTCATGCAGATCGTCTGGGCCAAGCGCTACAAGATCCCCGGCCTGCACTTCGACACCGGCGTGGGCCTCGCCACGCCGCAGAACATCGGCAGCATCAAGCCGCTCATCGACCAGGGCATTCGCTAGCCGAGGCCGCCCGAACGGACCGGCGGACCGGCGAGACACTTCGCGCGTTGCGCGGCGTGTCGCGCGGGCCTGGCCGGTTCCGGGCGAGCTCGACGAAAAAGCGCGCCCCGCCCGAAAAAGGCGGGCGCGCGCTTTTTTTTAGGAGCGCCTCCTGTCGGCCCGGCAATCGAAGGGAGCGCGCATCGTGCCCGCGTTTCGGCACGGACGCTTCGGCCCGGCGCGCTGACCGATTCATGGTGCCTGCGTCATCAGCGAGAGCGCGCCGATCCGCGCGCCGATCCGCGCAGCAGGGGGCGGACCGGGCTCACGCATCCCGTATCGGACAGCGCACTATCCCCCGCCGGCCACCGGGAAGAGGAGCTTCTGGTTCTCGCTCCGGAACATGTTGCCGCGGTTCACGTCGACGGAGCCGGTGTTGATGTAGCGCGGCGGATATCCGCCGTCGATCAGCTCGCGCGCCGCCTTGACGGCGAGGTAGCCCATCGTGAAGGGCTTCTGGACGATGGTGTCGCGGATGACGCCGCGCTCGACGTACTTCAGGATCTCGAAGGAGTTGTCCACCCCGACGAGCGCGACCGAGCCCGAGCGGCCCAGGGCCACGAGGGCGCGCGCCGCTCCTTCGACCGTGGGCTGGTTCAGGGCCGCGATGCCGCGCAGATCCGGGTGCTGCATGAGGAGGGCCTCGGCCTGCTGGAAGGCGACCGTCGACTCCGAGCCCGAGTATACCGTGCCCAGGAGGGACATGGATCCCTTCAGCACGGAAGCGGCGCCCTCCTCGCGGCCCATCGCGGTGGAGCTGCCCTTCACGTAGCTCATGATCGCGACCTCCGAGCCGGGCGGCACGCTGCGCGCCAGAGCCTGGCCGCAGCGCTTGCCGGCCTCGACGTTGTCGGTGCCGATCTTCACGTCGGCGTCGTCCGACTCGATGAAGGAATCCACGCACACGAGGGGGATGCCGCGCTCCTTGGCCTCGTGGGCGCCCGGCACGAGGAGGCGGTAGTCGGAGGCGGCGAGGATGATGGCGGCGGGCCTGGCGGCCACGGCGGCGCGGAGCACGGCGATCTGGGCGTTGATCATGGTCTCGTCCTTCGGCGCCTCGATCGCGACCTCCAGGTCGAAGTCCTTGGCGGCGGTCTCCACCCCGTCGGCCACGCTGCGCCAGAACGAGTTGTCCGTCATCTTGAAGATCACCTCGACCTTCTTCCGCTCGGCGCGCGCTCCGTCGGCCAGGCCGCCGCGGTGATAGGCCAGGGTCAAGCCGAGGGCGGCCAGCGCAGCGGCCGCGGCGATGAACAGGAAGGGCCGGCCCCTCACGGCTGGACCTCGCGCAGGGCGGGGAGCCGGATCCAGGCGACGGTCCCCTGCCCGAGCTCGGACTCGAAGGAGAGGCCGAAGCCCTCCCCGGCGTAAAGCCTGATCCGCTCCTGCACGTTCCTGAGGCCCACCCCGCCGCTGCCTCCCGGTCTTTCCATGACCAGCTCCAGCTCGCCGGCTTCCGGATGGGACAGCTCCTGCCGCACGGCCTCCAGCCGCTCGGGACTCATGCCCACCCCGTTGTCGCTCACCGAGATGAGCATCGCGCCTTCGGAAAGAAGGCCGCGCACCTGCACGAGGCCCGGGCCGTCCTTGTTCTTGATGCCGTGGTAGATGGCATTCTCCACGACCGGCTGCACGAGGAGCTTCAGGAGCTTGAGCTCGAGCATCTCGGGCGGGAAGGCGAGCTCGTAGTCGAGCTTGCTCTTGTACCTGGCCTTCTGGATGCTCAAGTAGGTGCCGAGATACTCGAGCTCCGTGCGCACCGCGATGATCTCCGAGCCGCGGTTGATGCCGAGGCGGAAGAACTTGGCCAGGGCGGAGGTCACGTCGATGGCCTGGGCGCGCTCGTCGAGCTCGATCATCCAGATGATCGAGTCGAGGGTGTTGTACAGGAAGTGCGGATTGATCTGCGCCTGCAGGGCCCGCAGCTCGAGCACCCGCTTGAGCTCCCCGTCCTTGCGGTTCTGCTCGATGAGCTCGCGCACCGTCTTGAGCGCGATGTTGCAGTCGTAGGCGAGCTGGGAGACCTCGTTGGAGCAGTTGACCGAGATGTCGATGTCGAAGACCCCGCCCTCGACCTGCTGCATCGAGCGGCGCAGCGACTCGATGGGCTTGGAGATGCGCATCGAGATGAGGGAGGCCACGACGATGGCCACGAAGATGCAGAAGAGCGCCAGCATGACGAAGCTGTACTCGGCGTCCTTGAAGCCCGCGAAGAGCTCGTCCATGTACGAGACCGCCACCACCGTCCAGCCCGTCTGGGACGAGTCCGCGGCCGTGTACAACAGCTCGCGGCCGTCGACCTTGTCGGCCAGATAGCCGCCGTGGAGCCTCAGGATGCCGGCTATGTCCTCGGACTTGAGCCCCCCGTAGACCAGCTGCTGCAGGGGGTGGTACACGATGTCCCCGCCGCGGTCGATGATGAAGACATAGCCCGACGTGCCCAGCCTGATGTCGCGGCAGAGGTCCTTGATGATCGCGTAGTTGAGATCGACCAGGACGTAGCCCTCGCGCCGGGCGGTCTTGAGCTTGCGCAGGAGCGAGATGACCCAGGTGTAGCGGTCGTCGAGCACGTTCTCGACATGGGCCGAGGTGACGACCGCCTTCCCCGACTCGAGCTCGTCCGCGTAGGCGCCGTAGCGCTCCCGGAAGTCGAAGTCGGGGTTGATCGCCCCGCCCGGAGCCGCGGCGAGGATGAGGGAGCTGCGCACCTCGGGGCCGCCGTACGCGGGCGCGGCGCCGG